>NZ_VSRL01000109.1 GCF_012184385.1 Lentzea indica | reverse complement strand
TGCCGAAGACCGCGACGACGAGCAGTGGCACCCACCAGGCCGTGGTCGTGCCGAACAGGGGCAGGTCGCCGAACGTGGCGGTGAACGGGAGCAAGCCGGTCGCCCCGACGAGCGCCAGGACGGGCGCGGCCAGCAGCAGTCCTGCTCCGGCGAGCGCGACCGGAGGAAGGCCGTTGTTGGGGCGTGCGGCGATCAGGAAGTACACGGCGCACCCGATGGCGGCGCCGAAAGCAGCCGCCACACCGATCGGGTCCACGGCCTGAATCGCGCCGGGGCCGATGACGAGCACCAGGCCGCCGACCGCGAGCACCGAGCCGACCAGGACGACGGGCGCGGGCGTTCGCCTGCTGACCGCCCAGGTGAACCCGACCAGGATGAGGGGCGCGAGGAACTCGATGAGCAGCGCGGTCGCCACCGGGATGCGCTGGATGGCGGCGAAGTAGAGGACCTGGGTGACCGCCACGCCGACGAGGCCCATGCCCAGCACGGACCACCGGGCCTGCAGGAGCAAGCTCCACCGGCCGCGCAGCGAGACCACGACGAAGGGAAGCAGCAGGAGTCCGGCGGTGAAGGCGCGGGCCGTGACGGCGGCGGCAGGGGACCAGCCGGCCTCCAACAGCGGTTTGACGAATGCTCCGGAGGTGCCGAACGAGATGAACGAGACCGTTGCCGCGATCAGGCCGGTAGACGTCGGTGAAACCCTCATGCTTGCCTCCCCGCGTCGAGCACTGTCATGGCTTACCGTGGCTGACGGTCCTGACGCTAGGCCGGTCCCGGTAAGGAGTCAATTTGCGTTTTGCCCCTGACACGGAGGACTCGCTCGCTTTCGTCGTCGTCCTGTGCAACACCGATCCATCGGCATCGCGCAGCGGTGCGGACGAGCTGGCCACGGTCGAAGAGCTCGAGGCCCTGCTCGGCCGCTACCAGTACACGGGACGCATCGACCACGACGAGGCGGAACTGCGCGACGTCCATCGCACGCGCGCGCTGCTGAGGCACGTGTGGACCCTCGACCGCGACGACGCCGTCGAAGCTGTGAACAAGATGCTCCGCGACGCCAAGGCAGTCCCGCAGCTCGTGCGGCACGACTCGCTCGACTGGCACATGCACGCCACCGAGTCCAGCTCCCCGCTCGCCGAACGAATCCGAGTGGAAGCCGCGCTCGCTCTCATCGACGTGATCCGGATGAACGAGATGGACCGCCTGAAGATCTGCGCGGCTGACGACTGCGAAGGCCTCGTCCTGGACCTGTCCCGCAACGGCCTCAAGCGGTTCTGCAGCGTGCGGTGCGGCAACCGGATGAACATGATCGCGTTCCGGGAACGCCGCGCTGGTTCGTGACCCATTCGGCGAGGGAAGCCAGCGTGGTCTCAGCGCTGGCAGCCATGTAGTCGCGCAACGCGTTCAGCTCCGCTCGAGTGCGTCCGAGGACCGGGTCCAGGCGGAGCAGCCGCCACGACTGCTCCACCACGGATCCGCGGCCACGGGCGTGGAACGTCCAGCTCCACTCGACGATGCCGTTGTCGGCTCCGCCGACCACGAAGACGAAAGCGGCGCCTGGTTCGGCTTTCACGACCTGCGAGCGGGTGATCCACTCCTTGCTGTCCCTGCGGTTGCGGCCGCTGAACCACGCGCCGGCCTCCGGGCCGGAACCCTCGTCGAAGGCGACGTCGCTCGCGTTCGGACTCCAGCGGCTGATCGAGGACACGTCACTGACGAGGCTGTAGACGTCGGCAGGAGTGGCATCGACCCACGCGCGACGCGTGAAGGTGAAGTCGGACGGGTCGTGCAGTTCGTTGGCGGTGCTCATTGAAGTCCCTTGTTCGACGTGTCTTGGCACCACCCACTTCATCGATCGTCCAGCGTGCGCACCACTCCCAGCTCTGCATATCCCTGGTGGGGACAGGTACCGCGCTCAGGTGCGAGCCATACTCGGATCCATGAGCGGAACTGCACGGTTGGGGGACTTCCTCAAGACGCGGCGCTCGCAGCTTCGTCCCGAGGACATCGGCGTGCTGACCTACGACGAGCGGCGACGTGTGCCAGGTCTGCGACGGGAAGAACTGGCGCGCCTGGCCGGCGTGAGCATTTCCTACTACACGAGGCTGGAACAAGGTCACTCGAACAGCGCCTCGCCCGAGGTGCTGGACGCGCTCGCCACGGCCCTGCGACTGGACGAAGCCGAACGGCAGCATCTGCACACCCTTGCCAGACCGGCAAAGCAGGCACGTCGGGCACGCCGATCGCCGCCCGAACGCGTGTCGGAGGCGACCGGTCAGTTGCTCGACGCGCTGGCGGCCGTCCCCGCGATCGTGCTCGGCCGCCGCAGCGACGTGCTGGCCTGGAACAGGCTGGGACACGCGTTGTTCGCGGGACACCTGGACTTCGACGCGGGGGAGTCGCCGCGACGTCCGAACATGGCCCAGCTCGTGTTCCTCGACTCGCACACCCGCGAGCTGTACGCGGACTGGCCGAGCAAGGCCAAAGCGGTGGTCGGGAACCTGCGCCTGATGGCGGGGCAGCATCCGGACGATGCCGCGCTGCATGAACTGGTGGGGCAGCTGAGTGCCAGGAGCACCGAGTTCGCCTCGATGTGGGCTGACCACCGCGTCAAAGCCTGTGCCACGGCCGAATACGAGATGAGGCATCCCCTGGTCGGTTCGCTGACCGTCACGCAGCAGACCCTGAGCAACGGACCGGGGCCGAGCATCGTGGTCGCCACCGCACCACCCGGCTCGCCGTCGCACACCACGCTGACCCTGCTCGCTCAAGCCACGGCGTCGAGCGCCTCAGCTTCGTCGGTGAACCGGGTCGGCGTCGCCTGATCCACGGCCTCACCGGTGTGGGTGACCAACCTCGACCAGGGCGCCATCGTGCGCATTCCCTTGTATGCCAATGGAAGCCGGTCCCGCACCCTTGGTCGCCTCGTGAGATCATCTGTAGCCGAAGGCGGCCGAAAGGACACGACCACGTGGAAATGGAAAAACTGCTGTGGCGCTTGACCGACAAGTACGCGCCCGCCCCGCCGGCGTACTCCGTCGCGTCCAGGCCCACGTGGTTCGACCACGCCGGTGATCTCGTCGTGGTGAACAGCCCGATCACCTGGGAGACCCCGTGGTTGACCGAGGGCGGGTTCTCCCACCAGCTTCCTGCCGGCAGCCATCCGGTGTACGTGGGCTCCGGCGCCTACGCCCCGCTCGACGAGGACCCCGAGGTGTTCTGGCCCTCCGTCACCCTCGTCGTGATCCCACTGGCCGAGCCCTCGCGGATCGCGGCGGCGGACTGGAACGTCCCCGGCTACCACGACGTCCACCTGATCGAGGACTACGCCGTCCTGTGGGGAGACGAGGCCATGCGCGCCTCGCTCCCGCACGACGTGGACGGCACGCCTTCCTTCGTCCGCGATGCGCGAAGTGACATCCGAGCCGGAGGGCCGCAAGACCGGCAGGGCTACTGGAAGAACGTGTTGGCGGCGTGCGAATAGGAACCGTACTAGCGCAGGGCGGCCTCGATCGCCTCGGTGATCGCCGGGTCTTCTGGCTCGACCCTCGGACGGAACCGGCTCAGCACCTGTCCGTCGCGCGACACCAGGAACTTCTCGAAGTTCCACTGCACGTCGCCTGCGGTCCCTTCCGCGTCGGGGTGCCGCGTCAGCTCCCGGTAGACGGGGTGCTGCCCGGAGCCGTTGACCTCCACCTTCTCGTAGAGGGGGAACGACACCCCGTAGGTCGTCGAGCAGAACGTGGCGATCTCCTCGGAGGTGCCCGGTTCCTGTGCGGCGAACTGGTTGCACGGGAATCCGACCACGGAGAAGCCCTCTTCGCCGTACTTCTCCTGGAGTCGCTCCAGGCCGGCGTACTGCGGGGTGAGGCCGCAGCGCGACGCGACGTTGACGATGAGCAGCACCTTGCCCCGCAACGTGTTCAGGCTTCCTGGCTCACCTGCGAGAGTGGCGACGGGGATGTCGTGGATCTCCATGAGATCAACGTAGTGGAAAACTCGATGCCCACGGCAGCAGTTTCTGGAAGGCCTGACTGCGCCGGCGTTGCCTGGCGCGAGGGGAGTGGACCATGACAGATCGTGCCGACGTGCCGTCCCGGGTGCTCGAAGCGCTCCGCGAAATTTGTGCCACGCTTCCGGAAAGTCACGAGGAAGCGGCCTGGGTGGGAACGCGGTGGCGCGTTCGCCGTCGCACCTTCGTGCACGTCTACACGGTGCGCCCTGGCCAGGACACGGTGTTCGGCCGAGCCTCTGAACTTGATGAGCCGGCGGTGGTCATGACCTTTCGTGCCCAGCCGGAGGAGTTCGAGGCCTTGGTCAACGGCGGGGAGCCGTTCTTCCGCGCGGCATGGGGCCATGACGTGGTCGGGATGATGGTGGAGCCCGATGTCGACTGGGCCGAGGTGAAGGAGTTGCTGACCGAGAGCTATCGCAAGTTCGCACCGGCGAAGCTGGCTCGGCTCCTTCTCTGAACGGCTGTTCACCCACGAGACAGCAGCAACTCCTCTGCGCGGAACACCCGGTTAGTAGGGCCCGATCAGCCGGTACCTGGGCCACAGTTCGGCCCACGGCGCCCGCGGACCGCGGCACACCGAGACGGCCTTGCCCTGCTCCGGGGTCTCCAGCCCGTATCCGTTGTCGATGCGCGCCACCACGGAGCATTCGCGGAAGTCCTGCGCCAGCCGGTTCTCGTCCATGCCAACCACGATCACCACATCCGCCGTCTCGGGCGGCGGTCCCCGGAAGTACAGCTCGTTGTGTCCGCTGTAGATCTGCGGGAGCGGGTGCTCGTCGCGCATCCAGTGCAGGGCGCCCGCCTCGCCGAAGTTCTGCGCCAGCACCACGGCGCGCGATCGCTCGTCGGCGGGCAGCGCGGCGTAGGCGTCGGCGACCTGTCCGACCAGCCGCGGCCAGCCGATGGTCTCCACCGTCAGGCTCGACATCGGGTACTGCGTGTACAACCGTTCCGGCACCACCGGCAAGGCCTGCGCCACCTGCAGCACGGCGAACAGCGACAGCACTGTCACCGTCGCGGGCAGCCGCGCCGGGCGCCGGTCCAACCATCCGTCGGTGACCACGCATCCCGCGGCGACGAGCGGGACCAGGTAGCCCTCTGTGTAGTCGATGCCGCTGGGTGAGACGGTGAGCACCAGGACTGTGCCGACGAGGTAGGCCGCCCCCAGTGCCCGCGCCGGTCGCCATTCCGGGCGGCGTAGCAGGCCGACCAGGCCCGCCACCAGGATCGGTGTCGCCGCCAGCCCGACCAGTACCGCCACGTCATAGGGGAAGAACAGCCGGTCCGCCCAATTGCCCTCTGACAACGACCGTGCCATGACGAGCTGCGGAAAGCCGTTGACCACTTGGTAGATCAGGTTCGGCGCGCCGATCACGAGCATCAGCCCGGCGCCGGCCCACAACCACCGGCTGCGCAGTTCCTTGCGCGGGCCCAGCACCAGCAGCGCCACCACCAGCGTCAGCGGTAGCAGGAGGACGATGTACTTGGCGTACATCGCCACCCCGCACGTCGCACCGACGGCCAACCACCACCGGCCGTCCCCGCGCAGCAGCGCCCGCAGCGCGAACAACGACACCGCGGACCAGGCGACCAGGTCCGGGCTGTTGGTCAGCAGGAAGTGCGACATGGTGAGCACGGTTACCGACGTGCCCACAGCGGCTGCCGCGAGCACTTGCGCGCGTCGGCCGCCGCCCAGCTCCGCGGCGATCAGCGCGGCGAGCACGACGATCGCCACGCCGCACAGCAGGGCCGGCACCCGGATGCCCCATGCCGTGTCGCCGAACAGCACGGCGCCCGCTTTCGCGAGTAGTGGCGCGAGCGGTGGCTGGTCGAAGTAACCCCACCGCGGATCGTCGCCCAGCAGCCGGAAGTACAGCTCGTCAGCCGAGAGCCCGTAGTTCCCGGCGAACGGGAACACCAGGGCCGCGTAGAGCACCGCGATCACCGCCACCGGGCGCCGCGCCAGCGGCACCGCCCTGCCGGTCCGCGCTGCTAATACGTCCGCCGTCAACACCGGCATAGTTCCCCCTCCGGTCGCGGACGAACGACCAGACCATCCGGAACGGTCTCGTCCGCGACACGAACGCCACGTCGCACGGGCGCAGTCATCTCGGCCGTCGACACCAGGTCGACCACGTAGGTCCCGAGCCGATTCATGGCGATGCTATCGCCGTGATCGACTCGGCCTCGTGCTCCAATCGGCGGCAAGATCACCACCAGGTGCGGAATTGACGGCTGGATGATCCCGCTGAGAGCCGGATGTCGAATGTCGAACAGAAGCCCGAGAATCGAAAGGTCAACCGCAGGGCCACCTGCTGCGTTACCCAGGTGCAAATGCCGAGCCGGAGCGCGAGGGGATGCCGCGTTTGCGCAGCTTGAACAGCGCAGTGGCGTGGCAACGCCAGGCGTTGGCCGGTTCGCGCCTGCGCCCAGTCATGGTCGTGAGATGGATGGCGTCGTCGACTGGCTCGGGCGAGAGATCGCGCAGATGCGTCCGTGGACGATGTTGCCGACTGTTCGCCGTTCGATATCGAATCGTTCACCCAGCTCGCACCGGGCACGCCGGGTTTCTGGCTTGGCCTTTCGGGTTGTAATGAGTCCGCAGGAGGTGCGCAATTGAAAGATTGTCACGTCTATCCGCTGACCTGCAGAAAGGACCGGCGGGCGACCTTGGTTGCCTGTTCCGGGTGGGCAATGCCCGCCGGATGTTGGCCAAATGTGGTCACGTTTCCAGAGTTGCCTCGCGCTCTGGAATGGAATGCACCGGGTCGGGGTGTGATGTGCGACACGGTGGGCAGTTGATCACTGCATGTGTCTGTGCGGGTGCTGCAAGTGACGAGGCATTGTACAGCTGCGTATTAGGTGGTTACGTGGCTGTTGAAATGGGTAGGATCTGGAATTGGACTGTTTGGCGGATTCGTGCAGGTTGCGAGTGTGGCTAATCTGCGGTTAGTCACTCAGGTGGCGCGGGGGTTTCTGTGGGGGTTGCTTCCGGCTGATCGATGCACACTATGTGTCTGGCTGAGCCGTGAGTTGGCGGATGACGCGGGGGAGTGTCATGGCCGTGGTACGACAATTGGTGTTTGAGTCGCCTACGGGGTTCCGTACCCGTATGTGTGCTGACCAAACATCGCCCAGAACCGGTTTCGAGGTTGTCGACGGGAACGGCGCCGGCAGGCGCTCTCCGGCTGATCGATGTCCTTGCTCGACGCCCAGCTCGTGGCGGTGAAGCCGCAGCTCGTGGAGCGCGGTCCCGTGATGGGAACGGCTGGGCCGATCCGGTTGCGCAGCGGCCACGTCCAACCCGCCGCTGCCCCGGACAACGTGACCTGATCCGCCGGCACCGCCACGCCGTCGACGGTCCACGACTTCGCACGCGGTACCTCATCTTCGCCGTCCGCGTTCAGTGATCCGCAGAGGCGTCGCTGGAGCCCTGCACTGCACAGGTGCTCCTCCGCTCTCTGTATCTGCGACCTCAGCAGTTCCACCGTTCCCTGGGTAGGGGGCGGTTTCGTGCTTGCCGACAGCGGCACGCCAACTCACTCGTGAAATGGCCGGGGGGCCACCGATTAGGAGGAGCGGTTTCAGTGGTTGAGCGGCGTGCGCCCGGGGATCGGTACTCGCTGACCGCGGCGCAGCTCGACATGTGGCTGTCAGCGGAGCTGCTCGGGGACACTCCGGAGTTCAACCCGGCCCAGTACGTGGTGCTCCGCGGGCCTGTCGACGAGGAGCTCCTGCGGACCAGTGCCCGTGTTGCGGCTCAGGAAACCGATGCCTATCGGCTGTTCTTCGGTGAGCAGACGGACGGCGCGCCGTGGCAGGCCTTCACCGACGAGCTGCCCGCCGAGGTCATGCCGGTGGTGGATCTCCGTGCGGAGAACGATCCGGCGGGTGCGGCCGAGGCGTGGATGCACGCCGACGGCGCCCGGCCGATCGACCACCGGGTGGCGCCGCTCTGGCGTTGGGCGCTGCTGCGCGTCGCCGACGACGAGAGCTGGTGGTACCACCGGTCGCACCACCTCATCTCGGACATCTTCTCGTTCAACCTGATCACGCAACGCGTGGCGGAGCTCTACTCCGGCGCGCACCGGCCGCGCTACTTCGGTTCCTGGGCCGATGTCGTGGCCGAGGACCAGGCCTACCAGCTGTCCTTCGACCGGCTTGCCGACGAGCGGTACTGGCTGGACTCGGTCACGGACGCGGTGCTGAGCCGTCAGGGCGAACGCCGCCCCGAGCGGCAGCGGCCGCCACGGCGGCGCACGGTCGCCGTCGATTCGGTGTTGCGCGGCGCGGTCCTCGAACGCTGTGCCGAGCTGGGTGTGCGTGTCCCGCACTTCCTCGTTTCGGCGTTCGCCGCCTATCAGCGGCAGCTGGCGGATCGCGACGACGTGGTGTTCAGCCTTCCCACGTCCGCCCGTCACAGTCCGCTGGCCCGCACCACTCCCGGGTTGCTGGCCAACGTCGCACCCGTGGTCCTGCACCTGCCAGACGGCACGACGGTCCGGCAGCTGACCGACGCCACCACCGCACGGCTGGCGGAGATCACCGCCAGGTCGCGCTACCGGGGCGAAGACCTGGCCCGGCGGCTCGGTGTCACCGGCAACGGCGCCTGGTTCGGTCCCACGCTCAACGTGGTCGACTTCAACCGGCCGCTGCGCTTCGGTGCCGCCGTGCAAGCCGACGCTCCCCGCAACCTGTCGGTCGGCCCCATCCGCGACCTCACCGTCACCACCTACGGCTGGTCTCTTGGTGATCAGGCGTGGCTGGACATCGACGTCGAGGACGGCGTGGCCGCCGGCGCCGAACTGGTGCTGCACGAGGAGCGCTTTCTGGGGCTGCTCGACAAGCTGGCCCGCGGGCCGGTGGACGGCGCGGTGTCTGCGTCCACTGTGGACCTTCGTCTCACCCGGCACTGGGGAGCGGGGGCCGCGCGGGGCATCACCGCGAGCGTCCCCGACCTCATCGCGAACCACACCGCGACCAGGCCAGAGTCGCCTGCGGTCGTGTGTGGCCAGGACCAGCTCTCCTTCGGTGAGCTCGGGGAGCGGGCCGACGCGCTCGCCGCACGGCTCCAGCAGGCCGGAGTGACCGTGGAGTCCGCCGTGGCGGTGTTGGTGCCGCGCGGGATTGAGCTGGCAGTTGCCTTCCAGGGTGTGTTGCGCAGCGGTGGCGTGTACGTGCCGATCAACCCCGGGCTTCCTGCTGAACGGCTGGCTTTCCTGCTGGCCGACGCCGGTGCGACTGTCGCGGTCACGACCTCGGCTCTCGCCGGTGAGCTGGCCGGGTTCGCCGGCGACGTGCTGGTGCTGGACGACGCATCTCCGGTTTCCGACGCGTTGCCGGTGCGCATCGACTCCAATGCGTTGGCGTACATCGCTTACACGTCGGGGTCGACTGGCCGGCCCAAGGGTGTGGCGGTGACGCATGCCGCGTTGTCGTCGTACGTGGCCGGCTGGCGCCGGGCGCTCGATCCGCTGGGCGGTGCCGGCACTGTGCTGTCGATGTCGGGCCCCGGGTTCGACGTCTCCATCGGTGACATGACCCGTGCGCTGGCGTTCGGTCAGACGGTGGTGTTCCTGCCGCACGACGAGGTCGTGTCGGTCGACTCCCTGCACCGCACGCTGGCCGACCATCAGGTCGAGGTCGCGGAGATCGTGCCCGGCATGCTCCTGCGCGATCTCGCCGCCCATTGCCGTGAGGCGGGTCCTGTCGAGTCCCTGCGCCTGGTGATCTCGGGCACCGACATGTGGACGTACGACGCACTCGTGTCGGCCGTCGAGGCCGTGGCGCCGAATGCGGTGCCGGGCAACGTGTTCGGTGTGACCGAGGCTGCGATCGACTCGATCTTCCACCCGGTCACGGCACCGTCGGAACACGAGGGCGAGGTGGTCCCGATCGGCGGGCCGCTGGCCGGCGTCGACGCGTTCGTCGTCGACGGCCTGCTGCGGCCGGTGCCCGTGGGCGTCGAGGGAGAGCTGCTGGTCGGTGGTTCGGGTCTGGCTCGGGGTTATGCGGGTCGCCCGGACCTGACCGCGGAGCGGTTCCTGCCCGATGTGTTCGGCGGATCCGGCGGGCGGTTGTACCGCACCGGTGACCGGGCTCGGTGGCGGGCCGACGGTGAGCTCGAGTTCCTCGGCCGGGTCGACGAGCAGGTGAAGATCCGTGGTTACCGGGTAGAGCCTGGTGAGGTCGAGGTCGTCATCGGCGACCACCCTGGCGTGCGGGATGTCGTTGTGGTCGCGCGAGATGGTGGCCCCCACGGTGGTAAGCGCCTGGTCGCCTACGTGGTCGCCGAGGGCGAGGGCGTCAGCGGTCCGGTGCTGCGGGCGTGGCTGCGTGAGCGGGTGCCGGAGTACATGGTGCCGTCGGTGTTCGTGGCTATGGACGGGTTGCCGCTGACGCCGAACGGGAAGGTCGACCGGCGCGGGTTGCCCGACCCGGAACCGGAGACGGCAGAAGCCTACGAGGCGCCTCGAACGTCCATTGAGGACGTTCTGGCGACGGTGTGGTCGCAGGTGCTGGGCGTCGAACGTGTTGGTGTGCACGACAACTTTTTCGAGCTGGGCGGCGACTCGATCCTGAGCCTGCAGATCGTGGCGCGCGTCCGCGCCGCAGGTCTGGGCGTCGACGTGGCCGAGGTGCTGTCCCACCAGACCGTCGCCGAGCTGGCGGCCGTCGTGCGCGACGCGCCTGCGGTGACGCTGGCGGAGCAGGGTGTGGTCACCGGTCCTGTGCCGTTGACACCGATCCAGCACTGGTTCCTGGCTCAGGACATCCCGGACAGGGATCACTGGAACTGGTCGGGCATGTTCGAGCTGGCACCCGGCACCGACCCCGATCGGCTTGCCGGGGCACTCGGTGTCCTGGTCGCCCATCACGACGCGCTGCGCATCCGGTTCTCGCCTGATGGCCAGTACAACGCCCCCATCGAAGCCGCCGACCTGCTTCGGGTGTCGCCGTTGAGGGCGACGAGGCCGTGGTCGCGGAGATGACGGCGACGCAGAAGTCGTTGCGTCTGGCCGATGGTCCGCTTGTGGCAGCTGTCTACTTCGACCGTGGCGATCAGCCTGCGTGGCTGGGTCTGACCGTGCATCACCTGGTGATGGACGGGGTGTCGTGGAACGTCCTGCTGGAGGATCTCGGCACCGCGTACCGCTCGGAGGCGTTGGGGCCGAAGACGACCTCGTTCCAGCAGTGGGCCGAGCAGCTCCAGTCGTTCGACCCCAGCGGCGAACGGGATCATTGGGTCGCGGCGACGTCGGACGTGGTCGCGTTGCCGGTCGACGGCGACGGGCCCAACGACGAGCGCTCCGCGCGGATCCACACGACGCGGCTGGACGCCGGGACGACCGCCGCGTTGCTGGGCGACGCGCACAAGGCCTATCGCACGCAGGGCAACGACCTTCTGCTGGCGGCGCTGGTGCGCACGCTGGGTCCGTGGGCGGGCACCGATGAGCTGACCATCGACCTGGAGAGCCACGGTCGCGAGGCGATCGCCGACGGGGTCGACCTGTCGCGCACCGTCGGGTGGTTCACGTCGATCTTCCCGGTCCGGTTGAGCCGGCACGAGGACATCGGCGCGACGGTGAAGGCGGTCAAGGAGCAGCTGCGGGCGGTGCCGCGCCGCGGTGTTGGCTATGGCGCGTTGCGTTGGCTGCACGGCGATCTGGCCGATGCGTCGGCTCGTCCGGTGCTGTTCAACTACCTGGGAACCGCTGCGGGCACTGGGGATCTGCTGCGTCGCGAGCTGCCCGCGACCTGCGGGCGCCGCCACGGCCGGCCGTGGCACCCGGTCCCACGTGCTGAACCTGGAGGTGACCCGCACGCCGACGGGCAGCTGCAGATCGAGTGGCACTACAGCGCTGACCTGCACGAGGCGGCGACCGTCGAACGGCTGGCCGAGACCTACCAGCGAGAGCTGGAGGCGCTCGTCGCGCATTGCCAGTCCGGGGTCTCGGGCCTCACGCCGTCGGACTTCCCGTTGGCGTCGTTGGCGCAGAACGAGATCGACCGGCTTGCGGCGCGGTTCCCAGGGCTGGTGGACGTGTACCGGTTGGCGCCGGTGCAGTCGGGCATGTTGTTCGGTGTCGTGGGTGCCCCGGCCGAAGGCGACGGGCTCTACTGGGGCCAGGGGGTCTACGAGCTCACCGGCACCGTTGACGCCGACCGGCTCGCCGGCGCGTGGCGGTCGGTGATCGCGCGCGAGGCGGCGTTGCGCAGCGGGTTCGTGTGGGAGGGCGTCAGCGAGCCGGTCCAGATTGTGCTGGCCGATGTCGACGTCCCGCTTCAGCTGCGCGACTGGTCCAGCCTTGACGGGGACACCCAGCACGCCCGGTTGCAGGAGCTGCTGGCGGAGGATCGTGCGCTGGGCTTCGAGCTGGCGGCGCCGCCGTTGATGCGCTTGTACCTGGTCGATCGGGGTTGCGGGCAGTACTGGCTCGTTTGGGGCCTGTACCAGGGTTTGTGTGACGGGTGGAGTCTGCCCGTGGTGATGGACGAGGTGTCCGCCGCCTATCAGGGCAGCGCTCTTGAACCCACCCGGCCCTATCGGGACTTCATCGCGTGGCTGGACGGGCGTGACCCGGCCGAGCCGGAAGCCTTCTGGCGCACCTACCTGAACGGGTTCGAGGCGCCCACGCCGTTGCCGGTGGATCGGTTGGCGACCAGCCACTACGAGCAGGACCGGCGGCGGACCGCGCTGGACGCGGAGGTCACGGCCAAGATCGTCGACCTGGCCCGCCGGGAGCGCGTGACGTTGTCTGCGGTGGTCCAGGCCGCGTGGGCCAAGGTGCTGTCGGCGACTTCGGGTGAGGACGAGGTGGTCTTCGGTCTGACCGTGTCGGGCCGCCCGCCGGAGCTGGCCGGGGTCGAGTCGACCGTCGGTCTGTTCATCAACACGTTGCCGGTGCGAGCCGTTGTCCCCGCGGACGTGCCGTTCACGTCGTGGCTGCGCGAGTTGCGGGACAACCAGGTTGCGGTGCAACGGTTCGAGTACACGCCGCTGGTCGACGCGCAGCGCTGGTCGGCGGTGCCCGGCGGCCGCGCGCTGTTCGACAGCATCGTCGTGCTGCGCAACTACCCCGGCGGCCACACCCGTGTCGCCGACTTCGAGCTGTCGCCGCTGCTCGACTCGGTGGAGCAGGGCAACTACCCGCTCACCTTCGCGGTCGACGTGGAGACCACGCTCAAGATCGAGGCCGAGTTCTCCACGGCCGCGTTCGACGCGGCCACGGTGGAACGCATCCTCGACCAGCTCACCGTTCTGCTCACCGCGGTGGCCGAGCAGCCGGACCTGGCGGTCCGTGATGTGCCGTTGCAGCGTCCGGAGCAGGCGGCGGCGTTGGTGGCGTGGGGCGAGACGTCGAGGCCCGCGGTGGAGCGGCCGGTGCCGGACCTGATCGACGACTGGGCACGGATCTCGCCCGAGGTCGCGGTGATCTGTGGTGACGAGCGGCTCACGTTCGCGGAGCTGGGTTTCCGGGCGGACGCACTGGCCGGTCGGCTCCAGCAGGCCGGAGTGGTGGTGGGGTCGCGGGTCGCGGTGCTGGTGCCACGCGGGATCGATCTCGCTGTCGCGTTCCAGGGCGTGCTGCGCAGCGGTGGTGTGTACGTGCCGGTCAATCCTGGGCTTCCCGCTGAACGGCTGGCTTTCCTGCTGGCCGACGCCGGTGCGACTGTCGCGGTCACGACCGCGGCTCTGGCCGGTGAGGTGGCCGGGCTCGCCGACGTGCTGGTGCTGGACGACGACTCTCCCGGGTTCGGCGCCTTGCCGGTGCCCATTCAGCCCGATGCGTTGGCGTACATCGCTTACACCTCTGGATCGACGGGGCGGCCCAAGGGCGTGGCGGTGTCGCACGCCGCGTTGTCGTCGTACGTGGCGGGATGGCGGGAAGGGCTCGCTGACCTGGGTGGTCCTGGCACGGTGCTGTCCATGTCGGGCCCTGGCTTCGACGTGTCCATCGGCGACATGACGCGTGCGCTGGCATTTGGCCGGACAGTGGTGTTCCTGCCGCACGACGAGCACGTGACGGTGGAGTCGCTGCACCAGACCTTGGTGGATCACGAGGTCGAGGTCGCGGAGATCGTGCCGGGCATGCTGCTGCGTGACCTGGCCGCGCACTGCCGTGAGGCGGGCCCGGTCAAGTCGCTGCGCCTGGTCATCTCCGGCACCGACATGTGGACGCACGATGCCCTCACCAGCGCGGTCGCCGACGTGGCGCCGGATGCCCTGGCGGGCAACGTGTTCGGTGTGACCGAGGCTGCGATCGACTCGATCTTCCACCCGGTGACCGAGGATCATCCGGCGGCGGTGGTGCCGATCGGAACGCCGTTGGCCGGTGCACGAGCGTTCGTGGTGGACGGGTCGATGCGG
Source organism: Lentzea indica (assembly GCF_012184385.1). GTDB lineage: Bacteria > Actinomycetota > Actinomycetes > Mycobacteriales > Pseudonocardiaceae > Lentzea > Lentzea indica. The sequence goes on along the minus strand of NZ_VSRL01000109.1, from coordinate 13,691 downwards.
CCGGCGCCGGTGGGCGTTCCCGGCGAGTTGCTGGTCGGTGGTGCCGGTGTGGCCCAGGGATACGTGGGCCGCCCGGATCTGACGGCGGCGCGGTTCGTTCCCGATGTGTTCGGCGAGGCCGGTGGCCGGTTGTACCGCACCGGTGACCGGGCTCGGTGGCGGGCCGACGGTGAGCTCGAGTTCCTCGGCCGGGTCGACGAGCAGGTGAAGATCCGTGGTTACCGGGTAGAGCCCGGTGAGGTCGAGGTCGTCATCGGCGACCACCCCGGTGTGCGTGATGTCGTTGTGGTGGCTCGTGATGGTGGTCCGCACGGCGGTAAGCGCCTGGTGGCCTACGTGGTGGCCGAGGGCGAAGACGTCAGTGGTTCGGTGCTGCGGTCGTGGTTGCGCGAGCGGGTGCCGGATTACCTTGTGCCGTCGGTGTTCATGGCCCTTGATCGGTTGCCGCTGACGCCGAACGGGAAGGTCGACCGTCGGGGTCTGCCCGACCCTGAGCCCGAGACGACCGGTGAGGCGTATGCCGCACCCCGGACCGCTGTCGAAGAAACGCTGGCGGCGGTGTGGAGTGGCGTGCTGGGTGTCGAGCACGTCGGCGTGCACGACAACTTCTTCGAGCTCGGTGGCGACTCGATCCTGAGTCTGCAGATCGTGTCTCGCGTTCGTGCGGCAGGTCTCGGTATCGACGTGGCCGACGTGTTCGCCCACCAGACCATCGCCGAACTCGCTCTCGCCGTGCGCGACACCCCTGCGATCTCGTTGGCCGAGCAGGGCGTTGTCACCGGCCCCGTACCCCTCACGCCGATCCAGCACTGGTTCGTGGCACAGGACATCCCGGACCGGGACCACTGGAACTGGTCGGGCATGTTCGAGCTGGCACCCGGCACCGATCCGGACCGGTTGGGGCAGGCACTCGATGTCGTTGTCTCCCACCACGACGCGCTGCGGATCCGGTTCGGCTCTGCCGGCCAGCACAACGCGCCGGCCGAGGCCGGTGGGTTGCTGCGGGTGGTGACCGTCGGGGACGACGAGGCTGTGGTCGCGGAGATGACCGCGGCACAGAAGTCGTTGCGTCTGGCCGATGGTCCGCTCGTGGCGGCCGTCTACTTCGACCGCGGTGACCAGCCTGCGTGGCTTGGTCTGACCGTGCATCACCTGGTGATGGATGGCGTGTCCTGGAACGTCCTGCTGGAGGACCTCGACACTGCGTACCGCTCGGAGGTGTTGGGGCCCAAGACAACCTCGTTCCAGCAGTGGGCCGAGCACCTGCTGGAGCTGGAGGTCGGCGGAGAACGGGACCACTGGGTCGCGGCGACGTCGGACGTGGTCGCGCTGCCGGTCGACGGCGACGGCCCGAACACCGAGGCGTCGGGCGCCGTCGTGCGCACCTGGTTGGACGCCGACACCACCACCGCCCTGTTCGGTGAGGCGCACAAGGCTTATCGGACGCAGGCCAACGACCTGTTGCTCGCCGCTATGGCGAACGTCTTGGGGGAGTGGGCAGGCACTGACCACGTCACGGTCGACCTGGAGAGCCATGGCCGCGAGGGCCTGGATCTGTCACGCACCGTCGGGTGGTTCACGTCGATCTTCCCGGTGCGGTTGAGCCGGCACGACGCACCTGGTGCGACGGTCAAGGCGGTCAAGGAGCAGCTGCGGGCGGTGCCGCGCCGCGGTGTCGGCTATGGCGTGTCGCGTTGGTTGCAGGGTGACTTGGCCGGTGCGCCGGATCGTCCGGTGCTGTTCAACTATCTCGGTGGCTTCGACGCCGTCGACTCGGTTGGCTTGATCCGCCGGGAGCTTCCGGTCGAGCTGGCCGGCCCGATGCAGGGACCTGGCGGGACCCGGTCCTACCCGCTGCAGCTGGAGGTGGTCCGCGCGGACGACGGCCGCCTGCGGATCGACTGGCTGCACAGCACCAACCTGCACGAGTCCGGCACCGTGGAGCGGGTCGCGGAACGTTATGTCGAGGCGTTGCGCGAGCTGGTGGCGCATTGTCAGTCCGGGGTCTCTGGTTTCACGCCGTCGGACTTCCCGTTGGCGTCGCTGACGCAGGGTGAGGTCGACGGGCTGGCGGAGCGCTATCCGCTGGTGGACGTGTACCGGTTGGCGCCGGTGCAGTCGGGCATGTTGTTCGGTGTCGTGGGCTCACCCGTCGATGGCCTTTACTGGGGACAGAGCGTCTACGACCTCACCGGCCCGATCGACGCCGACCGACTGGCTCGGGCATGGCGTGAGGTGATCGGCCGGCATGCCGCGCTGCGCAGCGGGTTCGTGTGGGAGGGCGTCAGCGAGCCGGTGCAGGTCGTGCTGGCCGACGTCGACGTTCCGGTCGTGCTGCGCGACTGGTCCGATCTCGACGGGGACACTCAGCACGCGCGGCTGCGCGAGTTGCTGGCCGAGGACCGGGCGCTGGGCTTTGATCTGGCGGCGCCGCCGCTGATGCGGCTGTACCTGGTGGATCGGGGCGACGGCCGGCTGTGGCTGGTGTGGGGCCTGTATCAGGGTTTGTGCGACGGGTGGAGTCTGCCCGTGGTGATGGACGAGGTGTTCGCCGCCTACGACGGCGAGACCCTCGCTCCGGTGCGGCCGTACCGCGAGTTCATCTCCTGGCTGGACGGGCGTGATCCGGACGAGTCCGAGGGTTTCTGGCGCACCTACCTGGACGGGTTCGAGGCGCCCACACCGTTGCCCACGGATCGGTTGGCGGCCAGCCATTACGCGCAGGACCGCCGCAAGACGATGCTGGACGAGGGCGTCACCACCAAGCTGGTGGAGTTGGCGCGCCGTGAGCGCGTGACGCTGTCGACGGTCGTGCAGGCGGCGTGGGCCAAGGTCCTGTCCGCGTCGTCCGGTGAGGACGACGTGCTGTTCGGGCTCACCGTGTCGGGCCGCCCTGCCGATCTGGCCGGCGTGGAGTCGATGGTCGGGTTGTTCATCAACACCTTGCCGGTGCGGGCCGTGGTGCCCGCGGACGTGGCGTTCACGTCGTGGCTGCGCGAGTTGCAGGACAACCAGGTTGCGGTGCAACGGTTCGAGTACACGCCGTTGGTGGATGTGCAGCGCTGGTCCGCTGTTCCGGGTGGCCGCGCGTTGTTCGACTCCATCGTCGTGTTCGGCAACTACCCTCACCAGGAACTGCCGGACGACCTGGCCGCGATCCCCGACGGATACGCCACCGTCGACTCGGTGGAGCAGGGCAACTACCCGCTCACCTTCGCGGTCGACCTGGAGCGCCGGCTGCGCATCGAGGCGGAGTTCTCCACGGCTGCCTTCGACGCGGCCACGGTCGAGCGGATTCTCGACCAGCTGGTGGTCGTGCTCACCGCGGTCGCGGAGCGGCCGGGGCTGGCGGTCGTGGATGTGCCGTTGCAGCGCCAGGAGCAGGCCGCGCAGCTCGTGTCGTGGGGCGAGACTCCGACGCCGGTCGCCGAACTGCCGGTACCCGAGCTGATCCACAGTTGGGCGGACACCGATGCCGCTGCCGTGGTGTGCGGCGACGAGCGCCTGACGTTCGCGGAGTTGGACGCCCACTCCGCCGGTGTGGCTGCTCGGCTCCAGCAGGCCGGTGTGACGGTGGAGTCGCCGGTGGCGGTGCTCGTGCCGCGTGGGATCGACCTGGCGGTCGCTTTCCAGGGCGTGCTGCGCGCTGGTGGCGTGTACGTGCCCATCAACCCGGGGCTTCCTGCCGAGCGTCTCGCGTTCCTGCTGGCTGATGCTGGTGCGGTTGCCGCGGTCACGACTTCGGCTCTGGCTGGTGAGCTGTCCGGCTTCACCGGTGAAGTGCTGTTGGTGGACGACGCATCGCCGGTTTTCGACGCGTTGCCGGTGCGCATCGACTCCAATGCGTTGGCGTACATCGCTTACACGTCGGGGTCGACCGGGCGGCCCAAGGGTGTTGCAGTCACGCACACCGCGCTGTCGAGCTATGTGGCTGGGTGGCGTGACGGGCTGCGCGCGTTGGGCGGTCCGGGCACGGTGTTGTCGATGTCCGGCCCAGGCTTCGACGTGTCCATTGGGGACATGACGCGTGCCCTGGCGTTTGGCCAGACGGTGGTGTTCTTGCCGCACGACGAGCACGTGTCGGTGGAGTCACTGTATGCCACGTTGGTGGGGCACCAGATCGAGATCGCGGAGATCGTGCCCGGCATGCTCCTGCGCGATCTGGCGGCGCACTGCCGGGTGGCGGGGCCGGTCGAGAGCCTGCGCTTGGTGATCTCGGGTACGGACATGTGGACGCATGACGCGCTCACGAGTGCGGTGGCCGAGGTGGCGCCGAATGCGGTGCCGGGCAACGTGTTCGGTGTGACCGAGGCGGCGATCGACTCGATCTTCCACCCGGTCACGGAGGACCATCCCGCAGCGGTGGTGCCCATCGGTACCCCGCTGGCTGGTGCCCGCGCTGTCGTTGTCGATTCCGCGATGCGGCCGGTACCTGTCGGTGTTCCCGGTGAGCTGGTGGTCGGTGGCGCCGGTGTGGCGCGGGGCTACCTGGGTCGTCCCGACCTCACCGCCGCGCGGTTCGTTCCCGATGTGTTCGGCGAGGCCGGTGGTCGGCTCTACCGGACCGGTGACAGGGCTCGCTGGCGCGCGGACGGAACGATCGAGTTCCTGGGTCGTGTCGACGAGCAGGTGAAGATCCGTGGCTATCGGGTGGAGCCCGGCGAGGTCGAGGTCGTCATCGGGGATCACCCTGGTGTGCGTGATGTCGTTGTGGTGGCTCGTGATGGTGGGCCGCACGGTGGCAAGCGTCTGGTGGCCTACGTCGTCGCGGAAGGCGAGTTCAGCGCAACGGTGTTGCGGGCTTGGTTGCGTGAGCGGGTGCCGGATTACCTTGTGCCGTCGGTGTTCGTGGTCCTGGACAGGTTGCCGCTCACCCCGAACGGGAAGGTTGACCGTCGGGGTCTGCCGGAGCCGGAGCCGGAGACGGTCGGTGAGGCTTATGTCGCGCCCCGTACTGCTGCCGAAGAGACCCTCGCGGCGGTGTGGAGTGGTGTGCTGGGTGTCGAGCGTGTTGGCGTGCACGACAACTTCTTCGAGCTCGGTGGCGACTCGATCCTGAGCCTGCAGATCGTCGCCCGTGTCCGTGCGGCCGGTCTGGGTGTGGACGTGGCGGACGTGTTCGCTCGCCAGACCATCGCCGAGCTGGCGGGCGTCGTGCGCGACACGCCTGCGGTGACCTTGGCCGAACAAGGTGTGGTCACCGGTCCTGTGCCGTTGACACCGATCCAGCACTGGTTCCTGGCTCAGGACATCCCGGACAGGGATCACTGGAACTGGTCGGGCATGTTCGAGCTGGCGTCCGGCACTGACCCGGAGCGGTTGGGGCAGGCACTCGATCTCCTTGTCGCACATCACGACGCGCTGAGGATCCGGTTCGGTACGGACGGCCAGCACAACGCGCCGGTCGGGACCGGTGGGTTGCTGCGGGTGGTGACCGTCGGAGACGACGACGAAGTGGTTGCGGAGATGACCGCCGCGCAGACGTCGTTGCGTCTGGCCGATGGTCCGCTCGTGGCGGCCGTCTACTTCGACCGCGGTTCCCAGCCCGCGTGGCTCGGCTTGACCGTGCATCACCTGGTGATGGATGGCGTGTCGTGGAACGTGTTGCTGGAGGACCTCGACACGGCTTACGCGGGCAGGGCGCTCGGGCCGAAGACGACGTCGTTCCAGCAATGGGCCGAGGTCCTGCAGGACCTGGACGCGCGGGCGGAGCGGGAGACCTGGCTGGCCCAGACCGCTGACGTCGTGGAACTGCCGCAGGACCGCCAGGGGCTCAACACGGAGACCTCGGCCGGCGTCGTGCGGTCGTGGCTGGACACCGACACCACCGCCGCGCTGCTCGGCGACGCCCACCGTGCCTACCGCACCCAGGGCAACGACCTGCTGCTGGCCGCCCTCGCCCAGGCGTTGGGGGAGTGGGCAGGTACTGGCCACGTGACGGTGGACCTGGAGAGCCACGGCCGTGAGGCGGTGGCCGACGGCGTGGACTTGTCGCGCACCGTCGGGTACTTCACGTCGATCTTCCCGGTACGCCTCACGCACGAGGGCGATCCGGCAGCGGCGATCAAGGCCGTCAAGGAGGAGCTGCGGGCCGTTCCGCGCCGCGGTGTCGGCTACGGCGCGTTGCACTGGTTGCACGGTGATCTGGCCGGTGCGCCTGATCGGCCGGTGTTGTTCAACTACCTGGGTGCCTTCGACGCTGTCGACTCTCTCGGCCTGATCCGCAGGGAACTTCCGGCCGAGCTGGCCGGCCCGAGTGAGGGCCAGGGCGGGACGCGTTCGCACGCCTTGCAGATCGAAGCCCAGCAGGACGCTGACGGACGCCTGCAGGTCGACTGGCACTTCAGCCACAACCTGCACGACACCGCCACTGTCGAACGGGTTGCGGCTCGCTACGTCGAGGCCTTGCGTGAGCTGGTGGCGCATTGCCGGTCGGCCGGTGGGTTCACGCCGTCGGACTTCCCGTTGGCGTCGCTGACGCAGGACGAGGTGGATGGGCTCGCTGAGCGTTATTCGCTGGTGGACGTGTACCGGTTGGCGCCGGTGCAGTCGGGCATGTTGTTCGGTGTCGCGGGTTCCCCTGTCGACGGGCTCTACTGGGGCCAAGGGGTCTACGACCTGACGGGTCCTCTGGATGCCGGGCGGCTTGCTGATGCCTGGCGGTCGGTGATCGCTCGTCATGCGGCGTTGCGCAGCGGGTTCGTGTGGGAAGGCGTCAGTGAGCCGGTTCAGGTCGTGCTTGCTGACGTTGACGCTCCGCTGGAGCAGCAGGACTGGTCCCATCTCGATGACGTTGCTCAGCAGGACCGGCTGCAGGTGCTCCTGGCAGAGGATCGCGCGCTGGGCTTCGATCTCGCCGCGCCGCCCTTGACGCGGTTGTACCTGGTGGATCGCGGCGAGGGCCGGCTGTGGTTGGTGTGGGGCCTGTACCAGGGTTTGTGTGACGGGTGGAGTCTGCCCGTCGTCATGGACGAGGTGTCCGCCGCCTACCAGGGCCAGTCCCTTGAGCCTGTTCGGTCCTACCGGGACTTCATTGCGTGGCTGGGCCGGCGTGACTCTGCTGAGTCCGAAGGGTTCTGGCGCACCTATTTGGACGGTCTCGAAGCGCCTACGCCACTTCCGGTCGATCGGTTGGCTGGCAGCCACTACGACCAGGACCGCCGTCGCATGCGCCTGGACGAGACCGTCACGGGCAAGCTGGTCGAGCTGGCCCGCCGTGAGCGCGTGACGCTGTCGACGGTCGTGCAGGCGGCGTGGGCACTGCTGCTGTCGACGTACTCGGGTGACGACGACGTGGTGTTCGGTCTGACGGTTTCTGGCCGTCCGGCTGATTTGGCCGGCGTGGAGTCGATGGTCGGGTTGTTCATCAACACGCTGCCCGTGCGGGCCGTGGTGCCCACAGACACGCCGTTCGCCGCGTGGTTGCCTGAGCTGCAGGACAATCAGGTTGCGCTGCAACGGTTTGAGTACACGCCGTTGGTTGATGTGCAGCGGTGGTCGGCTGTGCCGCACGGTCGCGCGTTGTTCGACTCCATCGTGGTGTTCGGCAACTACCCACAGGAAGAGTTGCCGGAAGACCTGGGTGGATTGCAGGCCGCCGACTCGGTGGAGCAGGGCAACTACCCCCTCACCTTCGCCGTCGACCTGGAGCGCACGCTGCGCGTCGAGGCGGAGTTCTCGACGGCGGCGTTCGACGCGGTCACGGTCGAGCGGATCCTCGACCAGCTCGCGGTCGTGCTCACCGCGGTGGCGGAGCGGCCCGAGCTGGCTGTCCGGGACGTGCCGGTGCAGCGTCCGGAGCAGGCGGCGGAGTTGGTGGCGTGGGGTGCCACCCCTGTGCCCGCTGCCGAGCGGCCGGTGCCGGACCTGATCGCCGGATGGGCCTCGTCTGAGGTCGCTGTGGTGTGCGGCGATGAGCAGCTCACGTTCGCCGAGCTGGGTGCTCGGGCCGATGCCCTTGCCGCGCGTCTGCGCCGTGCCGGTGTGTCGGTGGAGTCGCCGGTCGCGGTGCTGGTGCCGCGTGGGATCGACCTGGCGGTCGCTTTCCAGGGCGTGCTGCGCGCTGGTGGCGTGTACGTGCCGATCAACCCTGGGCTTCCAGCCGAACGCCTGGCGTTCCTGATGGCTGATTCCGGTGCGGTTGCCGCCGTCACGACGCCAGCTCTGGCCGGCGAGCTGTCCGGGTTCACCGGGGAAATGCTGCTGCTGGACGACCTGTCCGCGGCGGCCCCCGACGAGCCACTTACGCCGGTCGACCCCAATGCGTTGGCGTACATCGCTTACACGTCCGGATCGACCGGTCGGCCCAAGGGTGCAGCCGTGACCCATGGCGCACTGTCGTCGTACGTGGCCGGTTGGCGGCACGCGCTCGGCGAGCTGGGCGGGCCTGGCTCGGTGCTGTCGATGTCGGGGCCCGGGTTCGACGTCTCCGTCGGAGACATGACGCGTGCACTGGCGCTCGGGCAGACCGTGGTGTTCCTGCCGCACGACGAGCACGTGACCGTGGAGTCGTTGCACCGGACGTTGGTCGATCACAAGGTCGAGGTCGCGGAGATCGTGCCCGGCATGTTGTTGCGTGACTTGGCGGCGTACTGCCGGACCGCTGGTCCCGTGGAGAGCCTGCGCCTGGTCATCTCGGGCACGGACATGTGGACGCATGATGCGCTTACGAGTGCCGTGGCTGAGGTGGCGCCGAATGCGGTGCCGGGCAACGTGTTCGGTGTGACCGAGGCGGCCATCGACTCGATCTTCCACCCGGTGGGCGAGGATCACCCGGCTGCGGTGGTGCCGATCGGTACGCCGTTGACCGGAGCACAGGCGTTTGTCGTGGACGGGTCGTTGCGGCCGGTGCCGGTGGGTGTACCGGGTGAGCTGCTGGTCGGTGGTCCTGGTCTGGCTCAGGGCTATGTCGGGCGGCCTGATCTGACCGCCGAACGGTTCGTGCCCGATGTGTTCGGCGAGGCCAGCGGTCGGTTGTACCGCACTGGTGACCGGGCGCGGTGGCGTGCGGACGGGACCATCGAGTTCCTCGGCCGGGTCGATGAGCAGGTCAAGATCCGCGGCTACCGGGTCGAACCTGGTGAGGTCGAGGTCGTCATCGGTGACCACCCTGGCGTCCGTGATGTCGTTGTGGTGGCTCGTGATGGTGGGCCGCACGGCGGCAAGCGCCTGGTTGCCTATGTGGTCGCCGAGGGCGAGGACGTCAGTGGCTCTGTGCTGCGATCGTGGCTGCGTAAGCGCGTGCCGGATTACCTTGTGCCGTCGGTGTTCGTGGCCCTGGACAGGTTGCCGCTGACGCCGAACGGGAAGGTTGACCGTCGCGGTCTGCCCGACCCCGATCCCGAGGTTGTCATCGGGGCCTATGTCGCGCCCCGGACTGCGATCGAGGAGACCCTCGCTGCGGTGTGGTCGCAGGTGCTCGGTGTCGAACGTGTTGGCGTGCACGACAACTTCTTCGAGCTCGGTGGCGACTCGATCCTGAGTCTGCAGATCGTGGCTCGGTCTCGCGCCGCCGGACTCGGCATCGACGTGGCCGACGTGTTCGCCCACCAGACCATCGCCGAGCTGGCCCTGGCCGTACGCGACACGCCGACGGCCACGCTTGCCGAGCAGGGCGTTGTCACCGGACCTGTTCCGCTGACACCGATCCAGCACTGGTTCTTGGCCGAGGACATTCCTAACCGGGATCACTGGAACTGGTCGGGCATGTTCGAGCTGGCACCCGACACTGATCCGGACCGCCTTGGGCAGGCACTCGATGTCCTTGTGGCGCACCACGACGCGCTCCGGATTCGGTTCGACGCCGATGGGCAGTACAACGCGCCGGTCGACGGCGGCGGGTTCCTGCGCGTCGTCGAAGTGGCCGATGACGAGGCTGTGGTCGCACACATGACTGAGGCGCAGAGGTCGTTGCGTCTGGCCGATGGTCCACTCATCACGGCCGTGTTCTTCGATCGCGGTTCACAGCCCGCGTGGCTCGGTTTGACCGTGCATCACCTGGTGATGGATGGCGTGTCGTGGAACGTGTTGCTGGAGGATCTCGACACCGCCTACCAGGCTGGGGCGCTCGCGCCGAAGACGACCTCGTTCAAGGCGTGGGCCGAGCAGCTCCAGACCCTCGACGCCGAGGACGAGCGCGACCACTGGGCCGCCGCGACGGCGGACGTCACGGCCGTCCCGGTGGACGGGCACGGCCCGAACACCGAGGCGTCCGGTGCGGTCGTCCAATCCTGGCTGGACGCCGACACGACTGCGACGTTGCTCGGCGAGGCGCACAAGGCGTATCGCACGCAAGGCCACGATCTGCTGCTGACCGCTCTCGCCCAGACGCTGGGTGAGTGGGCCGGCAGCGACCACGTCACGGTCGACTTGGAGAGCCACGGTCGTGAGGGTGCGGACTTGTCGCGCACTGTCGGGTGGTTCACGTCGATCTTCCCGGTGCGGTTGAGCCGTCAGACGACCCCGGTGCGGCGATCAAGGCCGTCAAGGAGCAGCTGCGGGCGGTGCCGCGCCGCGGTGTCGGCTATGGCGTGCTGCGTTGGCTGCAGGACGACTTGGCCGGTGCGCCGGATCGTCCGGTGTTGTTCAACTACCTGGGTGCCTTCGACGCTGTCGACTCGGTCGGGCTGATTCGCCAGGAACTGCCCGCCGAGCTGGCGGGGCCGAGTGAGGGCGAGGGCGGGACGCGCTCGCACCTGTTGCAGATCGAAGTGCAGCAGAGCGCCGATGGGCGGTTGTCCATCGAGTGGTTCCACTCCGGCAACATTCACGACACCGCCACCGTCGAACGGGTCGCCGCTCGCTACGTCGAGGCCTTGAGTGAACTGGTCGCGCATTGCCGGTCGGCCGGTGGGTTCACGCCGTCGGACTTCCCGTTGGCGTCCCTCACGCAGGACGAGATGGACGGGCTCGCTGAGCGTTATCCGCTGGTGGACGTGTATCGGTTGGCGCCGGTGCAGTCGGGCATGTTGTTCGGTGTTGTGGGTGCCCCTGTCGACGGCCTCTACTGGGGACAGGGTGTCTACGACCTGGCCGGCCCGCTCGACGCGGAGAGGTTGGCGGCGGCGTGGCGTGAAGTGATCGCCCGGCACGCGCCTCTGTGCAGCGGGTTCGTGTGGGAGGGCGTCAGCGAGCCGGTCCAGATTGTGCTGGCCGATGTCGACGTCCCGCTTCAGCTGCGCGACTGGTCCAGCCTTGACGAGTCCGCACAACAGGTCCAGCTGCAGGAGTTGCTGGCGGAGGACCGTGCGCTCGGTTTCGACCTGGCCCGGCCGCCGCTCACCCGCCTCTACCTCGTCGACCGCGGTGACGGACGGAACTGGCTCGTTTGGGGCCTGTACCAAGGCTTGTGCGACGGGTGGAGTCTGCCCGTCGTCATGGACGAGGTGTCTGCCGCCTACCAGCGGCATTCCCTGCCCCCGGTGCGGCCGTACCGCGACTACATCGCCTGGCTGGACCAGCGCGACCCCGCTGACACCGAAGGGTTCTGGCGCACCTACCTGGACGGCTTCGAGGCGCCTACTCCGCTGCCCACTGATCGGTTGGCGGCGAGCCATTACGACCAGGACCGGCGGCGCACGCAGCTGAGCGAGGGCGTCACGGCCAGGTTGGTCGAGCTGGCTCGGCGGGAGCGCGTCACGTTGTCGACGGTCGTGCAGGCGGCGTGGGCCAAGGTGTTGTCCGCGTCGTCGGGCGAGCACGACGTGGTGTTCGGTCTGACGGTTTCTGGCCGTCCGGCTGATTTGGCCGGCGTGGAGTCGATGGTCGGGTTGTTCATCAACACGCTGCCTGTGCGGGCCGCGGTGCCTGTCGACACGCGGTTCGCGCGTGGTTGCACGAGCTGCGGGACAACCAGGTTGCGCTGCAACGGTTCGAGTACACGCCGTTGGTTGATGTGCAGCGCTGGTCGGCCGTCCCGCACGGCCGCGCGTTGTTCGACAGCATCGTGGTGTTCGGCAACTTCCCCCAGGAAGAGTTGCCGGAAGACCTGGGCGGGGTGCAGGCCATCGAGTCGGTGGAGCAGGGCAACTACCCGCTCACCTTCGCGGTCGACCTCGAGGCCACGCTCAAGATCGAGGCCGAGTTCTCGACGGCCGCGTTCGACGCGATCACCGTCGAGCGGATTCTCGACCAGCTGGTCGTCGTGCTCACCGCGGTGGCGGAACGGCCTGAGCTCGCGGTCGGGGATGTGCCGTTGCAGCGCCCCGAGCAGGCGGCGGAGTTGGTGGCATGGGGGAGGACACCGGAACCTGCTGTTGAACAGCCGGTGCCCGACCTGATCGGAAGCTGGACTCACACCGCCCCTGACGCCGTGGCGGTGGTGTGCGGCGATGAGCAGCTCACGTTCGCCGAGCTGGGCACTCGGGCCAACGCACTGGCGGGACGACTGCAGCAGGCCGGTGTGACGCTGGAGTCGCCGGTGGCGGTGCTGGCGCCGCGTGGGATCGACCTGGCGGTGGCATTCCAAGGCGTGCTGCAAGCCGGTGGCGCGTACGTGCCGATCAATCCCGGCCTGCCCGCTGAACGTCTCGCGTTCCTCCTGGCTGATGCGGGTGTGGTCGCCGCGGTCACGACCACGGCCTTGGCCGGCGAGCTGGTTGGCTTCGTCGGTGAAGTGCTGTTGCTGGAGGACGCATCTCCGGTTTTCGACGCGCTGCCGGTGCGCATCGATCCCAATGCGTTGGCGTACATCGCTTACACGTCGGGGTCGACGGGGCGGCCTAAGGGTGTGGCGGTGACGCATGCCGCGTTGTCGTCGTACGTGGCCGGTTGGCGTGACGGTCTGCGCGCGTTGGGTGGTCCGGGCACGGTGTTGTCGATGTCGGGTCCCGGTTTTGACGTGTCGATCGGGGATATGACGCGTGCTCTGGCGTTCGGCCAGCGCGTGGTGTTCCTGCCGCACGACGAGCACGTGACCGTGGAGTCGTTGCACCGCACGTTGGTCGACCACGAGGTCGAGATCGCGGAGATCGTGCCCGGCATGCTCCTGCGTGACTTGGCGGCGCACTGCCGGATCTCCGGTCCCGTGGAGAGTTTGCGGTTGGTGATCTCCGGTACCGACATGTGGACGCACGATGCGCTCACGGGTGCGGTTGCTGAGGTGGCGCCGAATGCGGTGCCGGGCAACGTGTTCGGTGTGACCGAGGCGGCCATCGACTCGATCTTCCACGCCGTGACCGAGGATCACCGGCGGCGGTGGTGCCGATCGGAACGCCGTTGGCCGGTGCACGAGCGTTCGTGGTGGACGGGTCGTTGCGGCCGGTGCCGGTGGGTGTGCAGGGCGAGCTGCTGGTCGGTGGCGCCGGTGTGGCCCAGGCTATGTGGGGCGCCCGGACCTGACTGCGGAGCGGTTCGTTCCCGATGTGTTCACCGGCTCTGGTGAGCGTCTGTATCGGACGGGCGACCGGGCTCGCTGGCGTGCGGACGGGACCATCGAGTTCCTCGGTCGTGTTGACGAACAGGTCAAGATCCGTGGTTACCGGGTGGAGCCGGGTGAGGTCGAGGTCGTCATCGGTGACCACCCTGGCGTGCGTGATGTCGTTGTGGTGGCGCGGGATGGCGGGCCGCACGGTGGCAAGCGCCTGGTTGCCTATGTGGTCGCCGAGGGCGAGGACGTCAGTGGTTCGGTGTTGCGGGCGTGGTTGCGTGAGCGTGTGCCGGATTACCTTGTGCCGTCGGTGTTCGTGGCGCTG
>NZ_VSRL01000108.1 GCF_012184385.1 Lentzea indica | reverse complement strand
CTGTCGCCGTACCGGCGATCGGTGTTCGAGGAGGCGCTCGGGCACCCGCTCTTCCCGGTGGCACAAGCCAGTTGCAGCGTCTCCCGCCGCCGCTCCGCTCGTGCTCACCCGCCAGCTCTCGTCGCTGGAAGGACTCGCACCGGTCGACGCGGTGCTGGCGGTGCTGCTGGCCGCCGGTGCGCAGGCGGACGAGGCCGTGCACCTGCTGCGCATGCTTCTCGCCACGTTGATCGGCACGTTGCTGCGCGAGGTGTCGGCGGCTCCGACGTTCGGAAGCGACGACGGTGCGCGCCGCGAGGTGCTGGAGGCCTCCGGGTTACCCTCCGTCGTCGAGACGGCGCCGCACCTCGCGGCGTTCGACCGCAAGGCCGAGTTCGAGTACACGGTGGATCTCGCGATCAGCGCGGTGCTGGACCGTATTGCGGGGTGAGTCAGCGGGTCAGGTCCATGTCCTCGTACAGACCCTGCACCAACCGGCCGGTCAGCTCGTTGTCGGACGTCTCGATCAGGGCCCAGCCCGGCAGACCGGGCACGTCGTCGTCACCGCCCGGGTCGTCCAGGAAGTAGAGGGCCGAGCTCAGCGTCTCGAAGGCGACCATGTGGGCGAACGCGCGCAGGTCCTCCGGCAACGCGCCGAGCGCTTTGAGCCGTTCGCGGGCGGCCTCACCGGCCTCCGTCGTCGAGCCGGTCGACGGCCCGTGCCCGTCGACTGGCCCGTGGTCGCGGCAGCGGGGTTCGTCTTCGCTGCTCTCGTGTACGTGCTCGCGGTGCTGACGAAAGCCGGCCAGACGATCGAGAACGCTGCCCTGTGCGGCGCCGACCAGACAACCAGTTGATCTCTCATGCGTCCTGACAGGTGGAGAGGTTTCCTAAGAAGGGGACAGGACGTTGAGTGTTAACCGACGTGCGGTGCTGGCCTTGGGCGCCGGGGCAGCGCTGGCAGTTGCCGTGCCCGCCACGGCACAGGCTTCACCGCTCACCGGCAAACTGCGCGATCTCGAACGGCAGCACAACGCGCGTCTCGGCGTGTTCGCCACCGACACGGGCAGCGGCCGCACGGTGCTGCACAGGGCGGACGAGCTCTTCCCGATGTGCTCGACGTTCAAGACCATCGCGGCCGCGGCGATCCTGCGCCGTGACCACGACGGTTCGTTGCTGGGCAAGGTGATCCGCTACACGCAGGAAGACGTCACCAAGTCCGGCTACGGCCCGATCACCGGAAAGCCGGAGAACCTCGCGAACGGCATGACGGTCTCGGCCCTGTGCGAGGCGACCATCACCTACAGCGACAACTGTGCGGCCAACCTGTTGTTGCGCGAGCTCGGTGGCCCGACCGCGATCAGCCGGTTCAGCCGCTCGATCGGTGACCCGGTCACGCGCCTCGACCGCTGGGAACCCGAGCTGAACTCGGCGGAACCGGGCCGCACGACCGACACGACCTCGCCGCGCGCCATCGGGCAGAGCTACGCGCGGCTCACGCTCGGCCACGCGCTCAACCGCACCGACGCCGACCAGCTGACGAAGTGGTTGCTGGCCAACACGACCGGCGACAACCGGATCCGCGCCGGGCTGCCGGCGGCGTGGCGCTGGGGCGACAAGACCGGCACCGGCAAGTACAGCACCACCAACGACGTCGGCATCGCGTTCCCGCCCGGTCGCGCGCCGATCATGATCGCCGTGCTGTCGACGAAGAAGGACGCCCCGAACGGCGCGGCCGACGAGCCGCTGGTGGCCAAGACGGCCGAGCTGGTGGCGGGGATTTTCAGCTGAGCGTGGAGATCAGCGGGCTCACGGAGGCCGATCGCGCGGGCTGGCATGCGCTGGTCCGCGCGTTCCACACGCAGTTCGCGGGTGTGCTGGGCGACGACGTCTACGACCAGACCTGGTCTCGGCTGCTCGCCGGCGTGGAGATCAGGGGAATCGCCGCGCGGCTGGACGGCGGGATCGTCGGCTTCGCGCACTACTACTTCCACACCAGCGTCTGGTCCGCCGGCGACTCCCGCTGCTACTTCCAGGACCTGTTCGTCGATCCGGAAGTCCGGCACCGCGGCATAGCGCGTGCCTTGATCGACAGCGTGGCGAGCGACGCCCGGCAGCGGGGCGTCGCACGACTTCATTGGCACACAACGGAGAACAACGCCACTGCACGCGCGCTCTACGACAAGCTGACCACGTACAAGGGCTACATCGCCTACAGCTTGAACCTCTAGCCGACCGGCACCCAGAGCTCGATCACGGTGTGCCGGCGGTAGAACTCGACGAGCGGCCGGGAGGAGTCCCAGGGCCCCAGCGCTTTGAGCTCCTCCATGGCGGGCCCGATCCGCCCGTACAGCTCGGGAGGCTCACCCTCCAGCACCGTGCGCCGGTACCGCCCGTGCCTGCCGTCTCGTCGATGCGCGCGAACATCTTGCGGCCCTTGAGACCCACCAGGTTCTCGAACCAGTCCCACGCCTCGCTCATCGCGGTGAGCTCGTCGGCGACGGTGTGCTCCAGCACCTCGACGTCGTCGCGGGTGATCACTTCGGCCACTGCGGGGCCTTCCTGAAATCGTCGAATGCGTCGAACGCGCTCGATCAACCCTAGCCGGGCGTGAATTCACCGGTTACCGTGCAACGCGAATCTCGTTCACGTTCCCAAAGGCGGCGGCGATGCGGCGAGCGGTACTCCTGACAGTCCTGTTCCTTCTCTCGTTGGTGATCACGCCGGTGCGGGCGGAGTCGTTCGACGGCTCCGAGCTCCGGGTGTCCGGCGGTGTGTTCCGTGACGAGCACGGGCGTGAGGTCGTGTTGCGCGGCTTCAATGTCTCGGGCACGGCGAAGCTCGCCGAGCACCGCGGTCTGCCGTTCGCCTCCATCGCGGACGCGCGCAAGTCCGCGACCGCGATGAAACAGCTGACCGGCGCCAACGCGGTGCGGTTCCTGCTCACGTGGGCGTGGATCGAACCGCAGCGCGGCCAGATCGACCACGCCTACCTCGACGGTGTGACGGCGCAGCTGCGCGCGTTCACCGACCAGGGCATCCGCGTCTACCTCGACTTCCACCAGGACCTGTACTCGCGGTACCTGTTCAACAAGGACAGCTGGTACACCGGTGACGGCGCCCCGGCGTGGGCCGCGAGCGGCTATCCCAAGGAATCGTGCGGCCTCTGCTTCCACTGGGGCCAGAACATGAAGAACAACAACGCGGTCACCGCCGCCACCTACGACTTCTGGCACAACCGCAACGGCGTGCTGGACTCGTTCGTCAACGCGGCCGGCGAGGCGCTCAAGCACGTGAAGAACGCCTTGCCCGCCAACGAGTTCAAGCTCGTCGTCGGGGTCGACCCGCTGAACGAGCCCTACGCGGGCAAGTACGACAGCGGCCAGACCTCGCAGATGTGGGAGCGCGACCTCCTGATGCCGTTCTACCACCGCTTCCGCACCGAGATGGACGAGGCCGGCTGGACCTCGAAGCCCGCTTTCGTGGAACCGTTGGTGTTCTGGAACCAGAACGTGGACTTCTTCGCCGAACCCGGCGGCCTCGCGCTGGTGCCGTCGCTGGGGGAGCGGTTCGTGTTCAACGCGCACTTCTACGACGGCAAGGCGCAGTCGGGTCTCCTCATGCCGGGCAAGGCGGGCGACGGCCAGTACACCCAGGCGTTCAACACCATCCGCGACCGTGCCACCGCGCTGGGCACCACGTCGATCGTCTCCGAGTTCGGGCACCCGGTCTCCGGCAACACGTCCGACAAGGCCTCCTCGGTGCTCAAGGCGATCTACCAGGGCCTCGACTCGACCGCTCCGGGCGCGCGCTGGTGGTCGGCGCCGCGCGGCAGCGTGATCTCCGGCAGCCAGTGGCACTGGGACACCAACTACGACCGCCACCGCGAGCTGATGAACGACAACCCGAACAAGGTCAAGACCGAGGGCGACGCGATGAACGACGAGCACTTCTCGGCGGTGAAGCTCGACGCGTCCGGCAACCCGGTGCTCACCGTCGAGCGCGCCCTCGTCGACCGCGTCTACCCGCAGGCCGTCGCGGGCACCACGCTCGCGTTCACCTACGAGGACCGCGCCTACCAGACGTGGCAGCAGATCCCGTTGCCGAACGTCCGCACACTGGTCGGCTCCGCGCCGTTCGCCGTGCTTGTCTGGGACTCCAACGGAGGCGCAGCGCCGACCGAGGTGCACCTGCCCGCGTCGCTGCGCTCGCCGCTGGTCGTGAGCTCGGCGTCGTCGACCGTGGAGGGCGGCAAGCTGCTGTTGCGCGGCGGTACCGGACGGCAGTTTGCGCTGATCACGGCCCCGTCGGGAGGGAACACCGCCGCGGCGGAGGCGGAGCTGCGGCAGTGGTACCGGAGCTGGTGACTTGCGGTTGATACGTAAGCTGGTGAAGTGCGAACAAGGCCCACTCTGACCTGGTCGCCCTCGGGCCCGTCGCTGCCGCGCACCTCCACCCTCGCCGACGTCGTCCCGATCGTCGACGAAGGCGGCGTGCTGGTGCTCAGCGGCGCGGGCCTCTCCACGGAGTCCGGCATCCCGGACTACCGCGGCGAGGGCGGGTCCCTGCGCAAGCACACCCCGATGACCTACGAGGAGTTCACCACCAGCCGGGCAGGCCGGCAGCGCTACTGGGCCCGCAGCCACGTCGGCTGGCGCACGATCGCCCGCGCGCATCCCAACGCGGGCCATCACGCCGTCACCCGCCTGTCGGGCAAGCTCGCCGGCGTCATCACCCAGAACGTCGACGGCCTGCACCAGGCGGCGGGCACGCGGGACGTGGTCGAGCTGCACGGCGGCCTGGACCGCGTGATCTGCCTGGACTGCAAGCTGCTCTCGCCCCGCGCCGAGCTCGACGAGCGCCTCCGCGAGGCCAACCCGGACTTCGCCGCGACGACCAGCGAGATCAACCCCGACGGCGACGTCTTCCTGCCGGAGGAGACCGTCAAGGACTTCGAGGTCGTCGGGTGCAGAGAGTGCGGCGGCGTCCTCAAGCCTGACGTCGTGTTCTTCGGCGAGAACGTGCCCCGCCCGCGCGTCGAACAGTGCTACTCGCTCGTCGACAACGCCCGCTCCCTGCTCGTGCTCGGCTCCTCGCTGACGGTCATGTCCGGCCTCAGGTTCGTGCGGCGCGCGTTCGCGGCCGGCCTGCCTGTCGTGATCATCAACCGCGGCGAGACGCGCGGCGATCCGTTCGCCTCCCTGCGGGTCGACCTGCCGCTGGGCACATCGCTCACGGAACTGGCGGACGTCGTTCTGCGGTGAAGCTCTCCGACCGCTAGTTCTGAGAACGGAACTGGTCCAGCACCCGGCGTTCCCGCTTGGTCGGCCGCCCGGCACCCCTGTCGCGCCGCGCGATCGGGACGTCCGCCGGTGGCGGGGGAGTGCGGTCGATGAAGCACGTGGCCGCGTCCGCCGCGCCGACCCGTTTCTGGATCACCCGCACGACCTCGACGATCCGGGTCTTGTCGCCGACACGGGCACGGACCTGGTCACCGGGCACCACGGTTGCGGAGGCCTTCGCGGGCTTGTCGTTGATGCGCACGTGGCCGCCCCGGCACGCCTGAGCGGCGTCCGGGCGGGTCTTCGTCAGCCGGACCGCCCACAGCCAACGGTCGATGCGCGTGGACTCCACCCCGCCATCATGGCACTCTCGGAGATCATGAGGATTCTGGCGGTCGCACTGACCCTTGCCGCGTCACTCACCCCCGTCGGCCCACTCGGTGAGCTCACCGACCTCGCCGTGAAGCGCGTTCAGGTCGCGGACCTGGTGGCAGCGGCCAAGTTCGGCACACCCCAACCGATCGACGACCCCGCACGCGAACAGCAGGTCCTCGACGGCGTGCGCACCAGGTCGACGCAGCTCGGCATCGATCCGGAGAACGCGGCACGCTTCTTCCGCGCCCAGATCGAGGCGAACAAGCTCGTGCAACGCGGCCTCTACGCGCGCTGGACTGAGCACCCGGAGGAAGTCCCGTCCAGGCGCCCTGATCTCGGCGCGGAGGTGCGACCGATCCTCGACCGGCTGACGACGGACATCCTCAACGAGCTCAAGGACACCGAGCAGCTTCGTCGTCCCACGCTGAGGTGCGAGATCCACGCGACGATCGCGGAACGGTCGGCCGTGGTGCTGCACCGCCTCGACCGGTTGCACGAGAACGCTTTGGCCGAGGCGATGCGCCCCGTCTGCTCCTAGATCTCCACAGTGGACTTGAGGCCGAGCATCCGAGCGAGCCCTGACAGCTCGAGGATGCGCACCACCTGATCCGACGCCGCGGAAAGCCGCAGCCCACCGGCGGCGGCCGAGGCACGGGCATGTCCCCGCACGAGCGCGCTGATCCCGCTGGAGTCGCAGAACGAGACACCGGAAAGGTCCAGCACGACGTAGCGGTGGCCTTGGTCGAGGAGGCGGTCGAGGCGGGCGAGCAGTCGTTCCGCGCCGGAACCTGCGAGTTCACCGGAGACGGTGAGAAGGGTGGAGGCAGGCGACGACTCGGTCACCGTGACTTCGAGCATTTCGCAGTTGTACCCCCTCGTGCCCGCCAGGAAACGCGGTCCGCTGACCGGATTCGAAGTTGTCTGCCTGCCGCGGCAGCGGTTCCCTCGACGTACCGCGTGCCGATCAGCCCCGCAACGCCACGAGAATTCAAGATCAGGCATTCTGGACCGGCTCGTATCCGTTGTGTGACGACATTTTGGTTGTGACCAAAAGCTTCGACGGAAATTTCGTCCGTACGGAGACTGGTGGTGGGGCAGGTGCTTGTTGGGGAGAACAGGTTGCCTGACAGAGGGGAAACAGGGGGATTACATGAAGAGGCATGTGCGCGACAGTTTCTTCGTCGTGGGCGAAGGTGTGCTGGAATTCGACGACAAAGGTGAGGCCACCACGCGTCAGCCCTCCACGGCGGAGGAGTTGCGCAGGTTCCGGTTCTCGCGACTGGGGCCCAAGGGCCCGAGAACGGACGAGGAGACGCGGGTCGCCCTCGCGACCGCGATCACCGCGAACGTTCCGCAGCCCGACTCGGCGGATCCCGCCGTCCCGGCCGGGTTCACCTATCTCGGCCAGTTCGTCGACCACGACCTGACGATGGACCGCACCGAGTCGCAGCTCGGCCAGGACGTCAACCTCGACGAGCTGATGCAGGGCCGTTCGCCGGCGCTGGACCTCGACTCGGTGTACGGCAGGGGCCCGCGCGACAAGGACGACCAGGCCTTCTACGCCGAGGACGGGGTGAAGCTCAAGGTCGGCACCACGACTCCGGTGCCGTTCCCCGACGAGGGCACCAACGTGCCGTTCGAGGGCTTCGACCTGCCGCGTCGCGGCGGGACGGCCGGCACCGCGGCGGATCGGCGGCTCCCGCTGATCCCGGACGCCCGCAACGACGAGAACCTCGTTGTGGCGCAGACGCACCTCGCGTTCATCCGATTCCACAACCGCGTGGTCGACGAGCTCGCGCTCACCGGCCTCACGGGCGAGCGGCTGTTCCGCGCCGCCAAGGAGCTCGTGGTGCGGCACTACCAGTGGATGCTCAAGACCGACCACCTGCCGCGGATCATCGACCCGGCGATCGTGGACGACGTCTTCACCAACGGCCGCAGGTTCTTCGAGGTGCCCGGCAAGAACTACGGCAGGGACAACGCTCCGACGATGCCCGTCGAGTTCTCGGTCGCCTCGTACCGCTTCGGCCACAGCCAGGTCCGCGGCGCCTACCAGTGGAACCGCGTGTTCAACTCGACCGGTCCCGGCGGGCTCGCGACGCTGTTCGCGCTGTTCACGTTCACCGGCGTGAGCGGCAACTTCGACCCCAGCTCGGGGACGCCCGCCGACCTCGACGACGTCAACCGGGGCCCGATCTTCACGTTGCCCAGCAACTGGATCGCGGACTTCCGGCGGCTGTACGACTTCACCGAGGCGGAGCGCGACGACCTGGTGCCGCCGGCGGAGTTCGGTGGCGGCAACGTCACCAAGCGGATCGACACGCTGCTGGTCGACCCGCTCACGCAGCTGCCGGCAGGCACGTTCGGCGGTCGCGGCACGGTGTTCAGGGAGATCGAGCGCAACCTCGCGTTCAGGAACCTGACCAGGGCCTCGATGATGGAGCTCGCGACGGGCCAGCAGATCGCCGAGCTGTTCGGCGTCGAGCCGCTCACCGCAGAGCAGATCCTGACCGGCAACGGCGGCGCCGTGGTCGACGGCCTGTCCGAACAGCAGAAGGCCCAGCTGGTCGAGGCCACCCCGTTGTGGTTCTACATCTTGCGCGAGGCGGAGATCGGCAACGGACTCATGGGCCCGGTCGGCGGCCGGATCACCGCGGAGGTCTTCCACCGCGCGATGGAGGGCAGCCGGATCTCGATCGTGCGCTCGCCGTACTGGAAGCCCACGCTCGGACCGGACTCCAGCACGTTCAGCATGGTCGACCTGCTGCTGTTCGCGTTCGAGGGCAAGGCGGACCTGCTGAACCCGCTGGGAGACCCGCAGCCGAGCAACTGATCTTCCTCGCTCCTCCTGCCTGGCTGGGTGGTGGCAGCCAGACAGGAGAGGGAGATCAATGTTGCGTCCAGAAACCACACGCCGCGAAAGCACGGAAGAGCGCGTCACCCGTTTCGCGGGTGACGCCGGAATTCCGCTGCTGCGCATTGGACTGGGGGTCGTGTACCTCTGGTTCGGCGTGCTGAAGCTCTTTCCCGGTGGCAGCCCTGCCCAGGATCTCGTCGAACGCACGGTTTCCGCGCTGACGTTCGGGATCATCCACGGGGATTTGGCGAGACTGAGTGCCGCGATCACCGAAATCGGGATCGCACTGGTTCTGCTGAGCTTCCGCGCACCACGATCGTGCGCGGTCCTGCTGATCGGTCACGTCGTGCTGGTGTCGACACCGCTGGTGTTGTTCCCCGGCGAGATGTGGTCAGGTCCTCTGCAGGCGTCCTTCCAAGCCCAGTACATCCTGAAGAACCTGGTGACCGTCGCCGCCGCGGTGGTCATCGCCTCATCGCACTCGAGAGTGCGGTGACGCCGGAGCCGCTCGATCCCTCGGGTCGGGCGCTCCGGCGTCGTGAAAACAGGCCCCGCCGGAAACAGGGCGCTGGGTACGGTGCGAATCATGGGGGGATCACTCGCGCCGCTGGCGCATCCGGCTTTCCGGTGGCTGCTCGCCGGTCGCGTCACGACGATCACCGGCAACGCGATGGCGCCGATCGCGCTGGCGTTCGCCGTCCTCGACCTCACCTCGTCCGTCACCTCGCTGGGTATCGTCGTGGCCGCGCGGTCGCTGGCCAACGTGGTGTTCCTGCTGTGGGGCGGCGTCGTCGCGGACAGGCTGCCGCGGCAGCTCGTGCTCGTCGGATCGTGTGCCGTCAGCACCGTCAGCCAGGCCGTGATCGCGGTGCTCGTTCTGACCGGGTCGGTGTCCGTGCCGTGGTTCGTCGTGCTGTCGGCGGTCAACGGCATGTCGAGCGCGTTCTCCTTCCCGGCCTCCGCGGCCCTGGTGCCGCAGACAGTGCCGGTCGAGCTGCGCCAGCGGGCGAACGCGTTGCTGCGGCTCGGGTTGAACTCCGCGCACATCGGCGGGGCGGCACTGGGTGGCCTGCTGATCGCGTTCACCGGTCCTGGCTGGGGGCTCGCGGTGGACGCGTTGTCGTTCGCGTTGGCGGGTGTGTTCTTCGCCTTCGTTCGGGTGCCTGCCGCTCGTGTCGTGGCCGGGCACAAGCCTTCTGTGCTGTCCGAGCTGAAGGTCGGCTGGACGGAGTTTGCGTCGCGAACCTGGGTCTGGGTCGTGGTGGTGGCCTTCACGTTCGTCAACGCGGCGTTCGCGGGCGGCGTGATGATCCTCGGCCCTGTTCTGGCGGACACCACGTTCGGGCGTGAGACGTGGGGCCTGGTCCTGGCCTCGCAGACCGCGGGCATGGTCGCCGGCGCCGTCATCGCGTTGCGCGTCAAGGTGCGGCGCCTGCTGCTGCTCGGCGTGGTGTGCGTGGCGGCGTTCGCGGGCCCGCCGCTGGCGATGGCCGTGCACCCGGAACCGTGGTTGCTCATGATCACCGCGTTCGTGTGCGGGCTGGGCCTGGAGCAGTTCGGCGTGGCGTGGGAGACGTCGCTGCAGCACCACGTGCCGGAGGACCGGCTCGCGCGGGTCTACTCCTACGACATGCTCGGGTCGATCGTGGCGATTCCGCTGGCACAGCTCGCGATCGGCCCGGTGTCGCACACGTTCGGGGTCCCGGCGTCCCTCGTCGGCTGCGCGGTGATCTACCTGCTCGCGACCGCGGGGATGGTCGCTTCGCGGTCTGTGCGCTCGGTCGAGAACGTTCCTTCGGTAGGCTGCGTCAGCAGAACTTGATGTCACACGTTCGTGTGGATAACGCTTTACCGGGGGAGTGGATGAAGCTCAAGCGGTTCGCCGTGCTGTGCACGGCGCTCACGTTGACGGGTGCCGCCGTGGCACCGGCCGTGGCCTCTGAGGAAGGCCATCACCGGTTGGCCGAGCGTCTGCGTGAGGCGATCGTCGCGCAGAACTTCAAGGACGTGATCGACCTGACCCCGCCGGTAGCGGGTGCGAGGTCGGCAGGTCAGAGGGAGAAGTACGACCAGACTCCCGCCGAGCTGATGAACAGAGCGCGGGCGCGGTCGGCGATGGCGGGCAAGCCGTTGCACCAGACGCCGAACATGGACGCGGCGATCATCGAGCTCGACGCGGTGGCCGGCCGAAGTCCGTGGCCAACGTGCTGCTCAGCCCGCAGTACCCGAACGGCGTGGTCGTGCCGGTCAAGCACAAGGGGCTGTCCACCGACCAGGTGCGTTACCGCTGGTGGGACGACGACGAGTGGGACGCCAACGGTGGCAAGGGCACGCGTGACGTGCTGGCCGGCCGGGAGAACGCGGCGATTGACTTCTCCTCGCCGTACCCGGCGTCGGTGCTGAAGCTGATGGTGGGCTTCGGTGTGCTGCGCCTGGCCGACGAGGGCAAGGTCGACCTGGACGCCGACTACGTCTACGACCCGAACCCGGTGCGTCCGGCGTGCGGCGGCCCGTCGGTGAAGAAGATCCGGCAGCACTTCGACGAGATGATCACGAAGTCGCAGAACGAGTCCACCTGCGCGCTGATCAAGTTGATCCACGACAAGAACGCGTGGGATCTCGTCAACCAGACGTTCGTGGACCTCGGCATGCCGACGCTGATGGTCACCGAGACCATCCCCGGCAACGGCGGCCGCTGGATCGGCTCGAACATGAGCGGCCTCGACACCGCGAAGCTCCTGCTGCTGGTCAACGGTGGCGCCGGCGTGCTGTGGACGACCGACAAGGGCAAGCCCGTCACCCGCAACGAGCTCTCGTACTCGTCGCGCAAGTTCTTCCAGGAGACCCTGGCAGGGCAGGGCCACAACGAGATGCTGTCCACGCCGAACTGGTGCGGCCGCGACTACCCGACGCAGGGCATCCCGCAGAAGGTGCCGTCGCGCTGGATCAAGCCGGACGGCACCGTGACCGTCGGCGACGCGATCTACGACCGCGACGTCCGCCCGTGCAACGAGGCCGCCGAGGTGACGTTCGCGCACAAGACCGGCTGGGTCGACACCACCGGTTCCGACGCGGGCATCGTGAAGTCGTTCCGCGGCAAGGACAAGCGCAACTACATCGTCGTCGTGTTCTGCAACCTGGGCACCGACTACGTCGACGCCGACCGCCCGGCCGACCCGCCCGGCGTGTTCCCCGTGCTGTACACCCAGAAGTACGCGCAGCTCGGCAAGGCGATCGACACCATCATGAAGAACATGTAGTTCACGAACATCCAGTTGGCGAAGGGCCGCTTCCACAACGGAGGCGGCCCTTTCGCTCACACGGGCGCGGTGCCGATCAGCCCGTTGCGCGTCACCTTCGCCGCGAGCTCGTCCTCGCTCAGCTGCTCGGTGCCCGCCGGCCTGCGAGGCAGCACCATGTACCGCGTCTCGGCGTTCGCGTCCCACACCCGGATCTCGGTCTCGGCGGGCAGCGTGAACCCGAACTGCTCCAGCACCTCTCGCGGGTGACTGACCACCTTCGACCGGTAGGCAGGGCTCTTGTACCAGGTGGGAGACGGCCCGAGCAGTGCGATCGGGTAGCAGCTGCAGAGCGTGCACACGATCACGTTGTGGACCTGCGGGGTGTTCTCCACGACGTACAGCCGCTGCACCTGAAGCCCGCCACCCATCGACAAGCCGACCGAGGGCAACGCCTCGTTCGCGTTCTCGAGCAGCGCCGCTTTGAAGTCGTCGTCCACCCACGCCCGCGCCACCACGCGAAACCCGTTGGCCGGTGTCGCCTTGTGCGCGAACGCCTCCAGCGCGCGGTCCAGTTCCGCCGCGTCCAGCAACCCCTTCTCTTCGAGGATCGCTTCCAGCTCCCGGACACGTGCCGCGATCGGGGAGTCGTCGTGGTCGTCACTCATCGCTGAGGTAGTCCTCCCAGAGGGACAGCGTGACGCTGTGGTCGCCCTGCCCGAACAGTTCCCGCGCGGTGAACCGCACCAGGTAAACCGGTTGCGGCCGCACGACTCCTCGCGCCCTCAGGTCCGCCAGCGGATGCACGCCGTCGTCGCCGACGACGACGCCCACCCGTCCGCGCGCATAGCCCGGCAGCCGAGTGTGGTGATCAGGGTCCACAGTGGACGTCCTCACCCGGTCACCCGCCCGGTACCGCTCAGACATGGCCCTTCTCCTCGAGAAGTGTGCGAATCCCGCGGAACCAGTTCTCGTAGTACGACGACTCGTGGGACATCGTCCGCTCGACCGCGTCCCGGAACTCGTCCAGGTTGTAGACGCCGCGCCCGATCAGCGCCCGGTTCATCGCGAACACGTGCGCCTCCCAGTCCGCGCGGAAAATCGGCTCGTCCGGCTCTTCGATCACCGGCCCGAACCCGTCCTGCCCGCCGACGTCGTTGATCCTCGGCATCTCACCTCCTGCGCTCAGCCAGATTCTGCGCCGCCTCCCGCCAGTTCGGGAAGTGGAACTCGAACCCGGCCTTCGCGAGCCTCCCAGGAACGACCCGGCGGCTCTTGAGCAGCAGCTCGGTGTCGCTCCTGATCGCGAACGCCCCGATCTCGGCCATCCACCTCGTCGCCGGCAGCCCCACCGGGCTGCGCCACACACTCCTCAGCTCTCGCATGAAGTCCTTCTGCGGCAGCGGGCCCGGCGCCGCGAGGTTGACGGCGCCCTCGATCGGTTCCCTGATCAACAGAGCCACCGCCCGCACGAAGTCGTCGTCGTGGATCCACGACACGTACTGCCGCCCGCCCGCGACAGGCCCGCCGAGCCCCAGCCGCGCCAGCCACGACAGGTAGTCGAACACACCGCCCTTGTCCGGGCTCATCACCATCGCCGCTCTCAGCGCGACCTTGCGGGTGTGCGGTGTGTCGGCCCGCTTCAGCTCCGCTTCCCACCGCTTGGCGATCTCGACGCTGTACGCCCAATACCCCGGCACGTCCGGTTCACGTCCGCCGATGATCCCGTTTTCCTCGTCGTTCGCCGCGTCGAACCGATGCGCGTAGATCGTCGCCGTGCTCATCTGCAGCCACACCCGCGGCGGCCTGGATGCCTGGGAGATCGCCTGCCCGACCACCCGTGCCGAGTCCACCCGCGACCGCATCATCTGCTGAAGGTTCTCCGCCGTGTACCGGCAGCTCACGCTCCGCCCCGCCAGGTTGACGACGACGTCCGAGCCGTCGATCTCGGCAGCCCAGTCACCGAGGGTCCTGCCGTCCCACCGCACGCCGCTGCTCCGGCTGATGATCACCACTTCGTGGCCCGCCGCTGTGAGTGCGCGCCGCAGCACGCCACCGACCTGGCCGGTGCCGCCTGGAATCACGATCTTCATGTCGCCCCCTCGCCGCCGAAGCTAGCGCGGTGAAGCTGAGAGCGATTTCAGGCAGGCGTCACCGCCTTCGGGTGGTGGCGGCGCACGGTGGCGGCGATGACGCGGTCGAGCATCCGGTCGGACAGGATCCGGGTCAGACGGGTGAGCAGCGCCGCGTCGAGGCCGATGGTGTAGCGGGTGCGCGGTTTGCGGGTCGTCACGGCCTTCGCGATGACCTTGGCGGCGGCGTCGGCGGTGACGCCCGATGACGTGCCCGAGTCCATCAGGGAGTTGATCGCCTTGACCAGGCCGCCGTAGCGCTCGTCCTGCTCTGGCGTCATGCGGGCGGCCAGGTCGTTCGCCGTCGCGATCCCGCGGGTGGCCATCTCCGTGCGGACGCCGCCCGGCTCGACGACGACCACCTGCACGCCCAGGGGCGAGACCTCCCTGCGAAGCGAGTCGCTGACCGCTTCCAGGGCGAACTTCGTGCCGGCGTACGCGCCGTAGGTGGGCATGGCGGCCTTGCCGCCGACCGAACTGATGTTGATCACGCGTCCCTTGCCGCGCAACAGCGCGGGCAGGAGTGCCTGGGTGACGGCGACGTGGCCGAACAGGTTGACCTCGAAAGTCCGCCGCCACTCGTCCATCGGCAGGGCTTCAACCGGGCCGTTCACCTGGATGCCCGCGTTGTTGACGAGCGCGTGGAGCGGCCGCGGATCGGCGTCGACCCGCGCGGCGAGCGCCGCCACGTGCTCGGGCCTGGTGATGTCGAGGATGACCGGCACGACGCCGGTCGATCGGATGGCGTCCGCGTCGCGGTCGCGTCGCACGCCGGCCAGGACGTGGAATCCCTGACGAGCCAGTTCGCGGGCAGCGGAGGCGCCCATGCCCGTGGAGGCTCCGGTCACGACGACCAGACGGCTTTCAGATGACGTTGTCACCTCAACGACGCTACCCGCCCAGATGACACTGTCAACTGTAGGGTGAACGTCATGGTCACCCGTGCGGAGTCCGCCGCCGCCACCCGCCGCGCCCTGCTCGACGCGGCCGCCGAACTTCTCGACCTCGGCGGTCCCGAAGCAGTCACCTTGCGCGAGGTGGGCGCGCGGGCGGGCGTCACGCGGGGAGCGCCGTACCGGCACTTCGCGGACAAGGACAGCCTGCTGACCGCCGTCGCGGCCGAGCGGTGGGAACAGATCGCCGGCCAGGTGCACGCCCTGCGGATCGACCCTGCCCTGTCCGCCTCCAAGAAGCTGCGCCGCGCTCTCCACACCCTCATCGACGTCGGCAGGGATCAGCCGCACGCATACCAGATGTTGTTCAGGTGGAACGGAAAACGTGCCGGGCAACTCGAGCGGCTCCACCGTCAGCTGTGCGGGCCGGAGGGTGATCCGGAAGCGGCCGACCGTGCGGCCGGGCGCTTCCAGGACGAGTTCCTTGCCATCGTCGCCGCCGTCGCGGGGGAGCGGAACGCGCAGCACTACGGCGCCCTGCTGCTGGCCGGTGCCCACGGCGTTGCAGGCATGGAGCACAGCGGTCATCTCGGCGCGGACAAGTGGCGCACCACCGCCGACGAGCTCGTCGACACCCTCGTCCGCGTGGTCGTCACGGCGCAGTGACCGTTCCCCGCGTTATGCTCCCGACGAAACGCTCAAACGAACAGACGGAGAGCCATGCGTGAGCCCAGCGAGGCGCGGCGGCAGCGGATTCTGGCCGTCATCGCGTCGCGGGGCACGGTCAGGGTGAGCGATCTGGCCGGCGAACTGGACGTTTCGATCGTCACGATCCGGCGCGACGTCGAGGAGCTGGCGCGGCTGGGGAAGCTGCGCAGGGGGCACGGGGTCGCGCGGTCCTTGGCGCCGTTCGAGCAGCCGGTGCACGCGGAGGCGCCGAACGGTGCGGTCGCGCTGGTCGTGCCGGAGCGGCACACGTACCTGTACGAGACGATGAACGGGGCCCGCAAAGCGCTCGAAGAAGCGGGCATGCGGGTCGTGCTGCACATCGCGCCGCAGGTCAAAGGCGCAGAGAGACCGATCGTCGAGCGAGCGCTCGCCGAACCGGTCCAAGGTCTCCTCATCGCGCCGCGCTGGCGGACCCAGGAAGAGGAAGCGGCGGACGACTGGCTCGCCGAGACCGGGGTACCGACCGTGCTCATGGAGCGCAGGCCGGGCGGGCCGCTCAGGGCGATGAACTCGGTGTGCTCGGACCACTGGTATGGCATGCACCTGGCCGTGAAGCATCTGACCGATCTCGGTCACCGCAGGATCGTGCTGGCCGCGCGTGACGACAGCCCGACGGCCAGGGCGCTGAGGAAAGCGTTCAAGGAGATCTCCGCGGACCTCGAGGACGCGATCACGGTCAGGAGCACATCGGAGACCGGACTGGTCGGCATCCTCAGGGCGCATCGGGCGACGGCGACGATCCTGCACGGCGACGAGGACGCGTTGATGCTGGTCCAGCAGCTGATGGATGCCGGTATACGAGTGCCGGGGAGATGCTCGGTCGTGGCGTACGACGACGTGGTCGCGGCGCTCGGCAGCATCCCGCTCACCGCGATCGCGCCGCCGAAGACCGAGGTCGGGAAGGTGGCGGCACAGCTGCTGATCCGGCAGCTGCAAAGCCCAGGTCAGAGCGCGGAACGCGTCGAGCTGCTGCCCGAGCTGAAGGTCCGCTCATCGACTGAGCGTTTGACCGTTTCTTGACGGTAAACCGATCAGGCGATCAGGATGCGAGCCATGCGCCTGAGTCGTCGCACACTCCTCGCGGCGGGTCTCACGGCACCATTGGCGGCCTGCTCCACTCCGCAACGCCGCGGTGCCGGAGGTCCGGTAGAGATCACGTTCTGGTCGGCCCTGCGCGGTAGCCAGCAGGTCGTCGACGCGTTCAACTCCTCGCAGAACCGCATCAGGGTGATCTTCCAGCAGATCCCCTCCGGCGGGCAGGGCGGCTACGCCAAGCTCAGCAACGCGGCTCGCGCCGGCAACGCACCGGACGTCGCCACCATCGAGTACCCGCAGGTGCCGGGCTTCGCCATCGACGGCGTCGCCCGCGACATCACCGACCTCGTGACCGACCGCGTCAAGCAGAAGCTGCTGCCGCAAGCGCTCAAGCTCACCACGTTCGACAACCGGGTGTTCAGCGTCCCGCTCGACATCGAGCCGATGGTGCTGCATTACCGGGTCGACCTGTTCGAGGCCAACGGCTTCAAGATCCCCGAGACCTGGGACGAGTTCGCGGACCTCGCGAGAACCGTCAGGGACAGGTACCCGGACAAGAAGCTCACGCTGTTCCCCACGGACGGCGCGATGCAGTTCGCGTGCTTCGCCTGGCAGGCCGGCGCGAAGTGGTTCGACACCAGCAACGGCAAGTGGCACGTGTCCCTCGCCGACGAGCCCACCCAGAAGGTCGCCGCTTACTGGCAGAAGCTGATCGACGACGACGTTGTCTTCCGCAACGCGAGTGACAGCAAGCAACACGACGCCCAGGTCGGCCAGGACCGCGTGCTCACCAGGCTGAGCGGCGCGTGGGACGCGGGCGCGCAGATGCGGGCCAGGCCCGCCCAGAAGGGCAAGTGGCGCATCGCCCCCATGCCGATCTGGGACCGACCGGTGGTCGGCACCCACGGCGGCTCCACGTTCGCGATCACCAAGGACTCCGGGGAACCCGAGGCCGCCATGGAGTTCATCGAGTGGCAGACCACCCACCCGGACGCGCTCACCGCACGCCTCAAAAGCGGTACCAGCAGCCAGTACCCGGTCGCTCCCGGCCTCGTCGAAGCCGGGGGCAAGGCGTTCCCCGGCGAGTACTACGGCGGCCAGGACATCTACAAGCTCTTCAAGCAGGAGGCGGACAAGATCCGCGACGGCTGGGTGTGGGGCCCGCGGATGACCGCCACCCAGAAGGTCATGCAGGACGGGTTCGCGAGGGCCGGCGCCGGTGAGGGGACGCTGATCGACGCGGTGCGGGAGGCCCAGAGCGGCACGATGCCCGACCTCAAGGCCCTCGGTCTGTCCACAGAGGAGGGTGCACGGTGAAGGGCAAGCTCGCCTGCGCCATCCTGATGGCACCGTTCTTCCTGCTGCTCGTCACGGTCTTCCTGATCCCGACCGGCACGGCGATCTGGTTGAGCTTCTTCGCCGCGGACCAGCCGGGACTGGGCTTCGGCCCGGAACGCACGGTGTTCGTCGGCCTGCGCAGCTACGTCGCGGTGCTGAGCGACCCGACGTTCCTCAACGGCCTCGGCACCGTGGTCCTCTACTGCCTGATCTACATCCCGCTGATGGTTCTCGGCGCGCTCGTCCTCGCGCTGCTGCTGGACTCCGGTGTGGCGAAGCTCAGGAGCTGGGCGCAGATGAGCCTCTACCTGCCGCACGCCGTGCCCGGCATCATCGCCGCCCTGATCTGGCTCTACCTCTACACCCCCGGCCTCAGCCCGATCATCGACCTGTTCGCCAAGGCCGACATCCAGATCAACTTCCTCGGCATCCACACCGTGCTGCCGTCGATCGTGAACATCGCACTGTGGAGCAACCTCGGCTACAACATGGTGATCTTCTACGCCGCGCTCCAGGCCGTGCCGCGCGAGGTCCTGGAGGCATCGGTGGTCGACGGCGCCGGCCCGGTCAAGCAGGCCGTCCGGATCAAGACACCGCTGGTCCGCGGCGCGATCGTCACGGTCGGCATCTTCACGCTCATCTGGGCGCTGCAGCTCTTCACCGAACCGGTGCTGCTCAGCCAGTCGACGCCGATGATCAGCGCCAGGTTCTCGCCGAGCATGTACATCTACGACGCCGCCTTCACCCGCAACAACTACGGCCTCGCCGCGGCCGCGTCCGTGATCCTGCTCGCCTTCACGATCGCGCTGTCCTACGGCGTCACCCGCTGGACGAACAGGAAGGCCGCCTGATGACCCTCCTCGGCCGCACAACGGTCAACGTCGTCGTCGGAATCTCGGTGCTCTACACCCTGCTGCCGGTGATGTGGCTGGTGCTCGCCGCCACCAAGGACGTCGACGCCCTGTTCCGGAGCGACCTGTTCGGGGACTTCTCGTTCGTCGAGAACGTCAAGAACCTGCTCGCGATGGACAAGGGCCTCTACGGCCGCTGGTACGTCAACAGCCTGCTGTACGCGGTGATCGGAGCGGCGGCCAGCGCGTTCATCTCGATCGCGGCGGGGTACGCGTTCGACAAGTACTCGTTCCGCCACAAGGAGAAGCTGTTCGGTCTGGTGCTCGCGGGGGTCATGGTGCCGCAGACGGTGCTGGCGCTGCCGCTGTACCTGATGGCGTCGGAGGCGGGGCTGGTCAACACCTTCTGGGCGGTGTTCATCCCGGCGCTGTTCAACCCGTTCGGCGTCTACCTCGGCCGGATCTTCGCCCAGGGCTACGTGCCGGACGAGGTGCTGGAGGCCGCGCGCATCGACGGCGCCGGCGACCTCGCCACCTACTTCAAGGTCGCGCTGCGGATGCTGGGACCCGCCATGGTCACGCTGTTCCTGTTCCAGCTCACCACGATCTGGAACAACTTCTTCCTGCCCATGGTCATGCTGTCCGACCAGAAGCTGTACCCGGTCAGCCTGGGCCTCTACCAGTGGAACAGCTCGGCCACCGTCTCGCCCGAGTACTACCCGGTGGTGATCATGGGATCGCTCTTCGCCGTGCTGCCGCTGATCCTGGCGTTCATGCTGCTGCAACGGTTCTGGAAGGCAGGTATGACCGCGGGAGCCGTCAAGTGAAGGCAGCGGGCGTGATGTCGGCAGACGCCGCGAACGCCATCCTCCTGCCCGTGCTCGATGATCTGAGGGCGGTCTGCGACTTCGGCCCGGTCACTCAAGATCTGACCCAACTCCCGGACGTCGACCTGCTCGTCACCGGTTGGGGCTGCCCGCCGATCACCGGGGAAGTCCTCGCGAGGCTGCCCAGCCTCCAAGCGATCGTGCACACCGCCGGATCGGTCAAAGGCTTCGTCACCGACGCGTGCTGGGAGCGAGGCATCGTGGTGTCCTCGGCCGCGCAGGCCAACGCGATTCCTGTCGCCGAGTACACCGTCGCGATGATCCTGCTGAGCGGCAAACGCGTGCTCGAACGTGCGCGCGAGTTCAAGGCCGTCAAGCGGATCGACCACTACGAAATCCCGCTGACCGTGGGCAACTACGGTGCCACGATCGGCATCCTGTCCGCGTCGATGATCGGCCGCCGGGTGATCGAGCTGCTCCGGCCCCACGACGTCCACGTGCTGGTGCACGACCCGTTCGTGACCGAAGTGGACGGTGCCGAGTCCGTGAGTCTCACCGAGTTGTTCCAGCGGAGCGACGTGGTCAGCGTGCACACGCCGTTGCTGCCGGAGACCAGGGGACTGGTGAGCCGCGAGCTGCTGGGGTTGCTCAGGGACGACGCCGTGCTGATCAACACCGCCCGCGGTGCCGTCGTCGACCAGGACGCGCTCGCCAGCGAGGCCGGCAGGATCCGGGCGGTGCTCGACGTGACCGACCCCGAGGTGCTGCCCGCGGGCCATCCGTTGTGGCGCAACGACAACGTGCTCATCACTCCGCACCTGGCCGGGTCGCAGGGCAACGAGTGGGGCCGTCTCGCCCGCCACGCCGTCGCGGAGGTCCGCAGATGGGCGGACGGCAAGCCGTTCCAGACCCCGGTGCCCGCGGAACGAAGGGAACGCATCGCGTGAGCTACAGCCGTGAACAGTGGGTGGAGACCGCGGACTCCCTGCTGACCGCCGCCTGGCGCTACGCCTCGCCGGACCAGGCTTTTCTCGACCTGCCGGGCAGGCCGTCGCGCAGTGGGGTCCGCAGTGACGGCCTGGAGGGCTACGCCAGGACGTTCCTCGCCGCCGCTTTCCGCACCGCGCACGGTGACGACCCGCACAACTGGCTGGAGCGTTACGCCGCCGGTCTTGCCGCAGGCACAAAAGGGGAGTGGCCGGAGATCTTCGACGTCGGGCAGCCGATGGTGGAGTCGGCATCGGTCGCACTCGGCCTGAGGCTGACCAAGCCGTGGCTCTGGGACAAGCTCCCGGAAAGCGTGCAAGACCGGACGGAAGCGTGGCTTCGCGGGGCGCTGCGGCACGTCCCGGCGGCGAACAACTGGTACTTCTTCCCGTACACCGTGGCCTCCTTCCTGGAAGCGGCAGGACGCGGCGACGATGAGACCCGGCAGGCGAAACGCCGGGCGATGGAGCTGCTCCATGGCTGGTACCGCGGCGACGGCTGGTACTCCGACGGCGACGGCCGCGCGTTCGACCACTACAACGGCTGGGCGCTGCACCTCTACCCGGCGCTGGACGCGTTCCTCGACGGAAAACCGATCACCACGCACCTCAAGGAACACCTGGAAAGCTTCCACCTGCTGTTCGGCGCGGACGGCGCACCGGTCTACTTCGGACGGTCGCTGACCTACCGGTTCGCCGCCGCCAGTGCGATCGCCCTCGGCGCGGTCACCGGCGAGACACCGCTCAGCCCCGGTCACTCCCGCCACCTCATCGGCACCACGCTCAAGTACTTCCTCGACAGGGGCGCGCTCACGGACGGCGTGCTCAGCCTCGGCTGGCACGGGCCGCACGAGGCCAGCCTCCAGCCCTACTCGGGACCGGCCTCGCCGTACTGGGCGTCGAAGGCGTTCGTGTGCCTGCTCGCGGGCCCGGACCATCCACTGTGGACAGCGCAGGAGGAGCGCCAGGACGAGAACCGCACGCTCGCACTCCCAGGCCCGGGTCTGCTCATACAGCGGCACAACGGCGTGACCAGGCTGCACAACCACGGCAGCGACCACGTCAGGCCGTTCGAGGGCGAGCACGCGACCGAGGACGACCCGCTCTACAGCCGCTTCGCCTACTCGACGACCAGCGGCCCGACGTCGAAGCACAACGTCCCCGACAACCACATCAGCCTCGTGATCAGGGGCGACCGCAGTGTGCGCAGGCGGATCCACCCGCTGGGCGCGCGGGACAACTGGGCGGCGTCCTGGCACCGGCCGGTGTTCGACGCGCACCAGCCGATGGTGCCGGGCCTGCGCATCGAGAGCGTCACGGCCGTCTGGGACGACCAGGAACTGCGCATCCACCGCGTGATCGGCGCCCCTCCCGGCACGAGGGCCGAGCTCACCGGCTGGGCCACCGACCTGCCGTCCCCGCTGGTCGGCGTTCGCGGCTGGACCGGCGCCGACCGGCGGACAGCGCCGCAAGGTACTGCTTTCACGGGGACAGCGAGCGTGCCCACGCTGACCGCCGACATCGAGGGCACGGTGACCCTCGTGGCGGTCGCGGTCCTCAACGGAACGGTGGCGGACGAGGACTGGGAAGCCAGGACCGCCGAGATCCTGAGGCTGACCCTCGACGGTGACGGGTAACGCGGCGACAGCGGGTGGCCGATGTACCGGTGTGCGCATCACCCTCCTCGCCGCCGCGTTCCTGCTCGCCGCGTGCACCTCCACACCGGAGGCGGCCCCGACGCAGCCCCCGGCCGCCCCGACCACCGCCGAGCAGCCGCCCGGCAACGGCCCGAACTGCGTCAACGCCAACTCGTCCGTCGTGGGCAAGGCGCTCGGCCTGCGCCTGCAGGGACAGCAGGAGACCGTCGAGAAGACGGTCATCACCTGCAAGTACGTCGGGCCGGGCATGCCGGTCGAGGTCCGGTTCACGACGAACGCGACAGCCGCGTCGTTCGCCAAGGGCAAGCCGGAGAAGGCCAAGGCCGTCGAGGGCTTCCTGGACGAGGCTTACGAGGCCACGGCCGGTGGGTCGGAGACCACCCAGCACACGGTGGCCGCGCGCAAGGGCAAGACCCAGATCGAGGTGGTGTCGCCGGTGGGTGTCGAGCCGGCGAAGAAGCTGATCAGCGAGCTGCTCGGGCGGATCTAGGCTTCATCTGGACCGGCGCGTCGAAGAACGACAGCACACGTGCGCCCGGCGCGAGCCACGGGCGCAGCAGCTCGTGCGCACGGCTGGGATCACGGTGGAACAGCCCGACGCGCACGGCGAACACCAGGTCGAACCGCCGGTCGCCGAGGTTCATGTCCTCCAGTGACGCGATGATGAACTCGGCCTTGCCGGTCGCCACGTACTGGGCGTTGCGGCGGGTCGCGGCCTCGATCATCTTCGTGGAGCGGTCGATCGCGGTGAGCGTGCCGGTGGTCAGCAACTGGCACACCATCGTGGCGGCCACGCCCTGGCCGCAGCCGATCTCCAGCACCCGCTCGTCGGGACGGATCGCGAGTTTGTCGACCACCGTGCGCAGACGCTCGCTCATGGTCCACATGATGCGTCAGCGCGGCGGGCGGGGCCACCACCGCGGCCCCGCCCATCGGTTCGTCAGCCCAGACCGCCCAGGTTGACCATCCAGCTCACACCGAACTTGTCGGTGAGATCGCCGTACTCGTCGCCCCACATCTGCTTCTCCAGCGGCGTACCGATCTTGCCGCCGTCGGCGAGCTTGGCGAAGTACTCCTTGAGCACCTCTTCGTCGCCAGACAGGGAGATGGTGATGGTGTCGCCGGGGTTGTAGGGCATGCCGGGCGGCGTGTCGGAGGCCATCAGCGTGTAGCCGGCCTCGGTCTCCAGCTGGGCGTGCATGATCTGGTCGGCCTGCGGCGAGTCCTGCATGCCGAACTCGCCGAAGGTGTTGATCTTCAGCTCGCCGCCGAAGATCGACTGGTAGAACTCCATCGCCTGGCGCGCTGTGCCGTCGAAACGCAGGTACGGGTTGAGGCGAGTAGCCACCGGAATCGCTCCTTAGGAAGAGACGGACCCGCATCCTCGCAAACCCTTGGGACGCCTACAACTTGAACTTCAGCCTGAGAAGGGAGTGCTACTCCGTGACTC
Source organism: Lentzea indica (assembly GCF_012184385.1). Lineage (GTDB taxonomy): Bacteria > Actinomycetota > Actinomycetes > Mycobacteriales > Pseudonocardiaceae > Lentzea > Lentzea indica. The sequence continues at coordinate 4,511 of NZ_VSRL01000108.1, read as the reverse complement.
CCGGATCACCCTGTGCGACCTTGCCCGCGTACATGAGTGTGGCTTCCGGGGTGAGCGGGTGGAACGTTCCGGCGCGCACGTCGCGGTAAGCGCGTTCCAGCGGTGAACGCTTGAAGTACGACCGTCCACCGAGGACCTCCATCGCGATGTTCACGACCTCGACGGCCTCGACCACGGCCTGGCGCTTGGCCAGCATCACCGTGGTGGTCGACTCGGCGTTGGCCGTGTAGTCGTCGCCGAGCTCCTCGATCGAGCCCATCAGCGACCACCACGCGGTGCGCAGCTTGTAGTCCATCAACCCGATCTGCCGCACGGCGTTCTTCGACGTCGACCGCACGGCCACGTCCCGCGCACCGGCCGCGATGCCGAAGTACGTCGCCGCGCACACCGGCGCGAAGTGGACGACCGCGGCGAACAGAGGCGCGCCGAACTCCCCGTACGGCCGGCGCGCCGCGATCTTCTCGGCAGGGATGAACACGTCCTCGAGGACCACGTCGTGGCTGGCGGTGCCGCGCATGCCGAGCGTGTCCCAGGTTTCCTCGATGCGGACGCCCTCGGCGTTGAGAGGCGCGCTGAAGTGCAGGACCTCCTCGCCGAGGACGGCCGAGGTGGCCACGACGTTCGCCCGCGGCGACTGGCTGCAGAACGCCTTGCGCCCCGACACCAGGAACCCGCCGTCCACCGGCGTCGCCGTGGTCGTCGGCCACAGCCAGTCCGAACCACCGCTGGTGGCGATGACCAGCCCTTCCGCGGCCACGCGCCGCAGCACGCCCTCCGCGTCCGGCGCGCCCTTGCGGCGTCTGTACGCCTGCATCAGCGTCAGATACAGGTGCATGGTGACGGCCAGCGCGCTCGCGCCGTCGTGCCGGGCGAGCTCGGCCTGCGCGTAGCAGACCTGGCGCATGGTGGCGCCGAGACCGCCCAGTTCCTCGGGTACGGCCAACGCCAGATAGCCCTCCTCGCGCATCGCCTCGTAAGACTCGCTCACGAACGTCGCGTCGCGATCGTGTTCGGAGGCATGGGAAGCGGCGATCGCGCCGATGCGGGCGGCCATCTCCACGAACGTCGCGTCGTCGTCTCTGGTGACGGTCGGGAACGTGCCGGTCACCCGTGGTGTCTCAAGTGTTGTCATGCGACGAACGTAAGAACAGCCGGGCGCCGCAGGTAGTTCTGAAAGTGAACCGGACGGCGGTAACGAAACCCCCGCGGCGACGGAGACTTCCCCTGTGAGGACGTATGCGCAGTACTGCCCGATCGTCCGCGCCGTCGAGGTGCTGGGCGACCGGTGGACGTTGCTGATCGTGCGGGACATGCTCATCGGTGCCTCGCGCTTCAACGAGATCGCCCGCGGTCTGCCGGGACTCTCGCGCGCCCTGCTGTCACGAAGGCTCAGGCAGCTCGCGACTGCCGGTCTCGTCCAACGCACGGGTGACGGCTACACGCTCACGCCGTCAGGGCAGGCACTGCGTCCCCTCGTGTTCGGCCTCGCAGACTGGGGCGCCCGGTACGCGTTCGGCGACCCTCGCGCCGAAGAGCTCGACCCCGAGGTGCTGATGTGGTGGATGCACGGCCGCGTCGACACCGGCACGCTGAGCCGCCGCGCCAACATCGAGATCCGCATCAACGACCGGCGCCGCACGTTCTGGCTCGTCGTCGAACCCGGTGACGCATCGGTCTGCTACACCGACCCCGGCCTGGAGGTCGACGCGGTGCTGGCGTCGGACCTGGCCACGCTCTACCGGATGTGGGAGGGCGAGTTCGAGCTGCTGGACGCGGTGCGCGCGGGCACGATCGAGCTGACCGGCCAGCGCTGGGTCGTGCGCGGCCTGCCGGAGTGGCTGAAGCTCAGCCCGGTCGCCGACACCGTCCGTGCGGCCCGCGGCGACGTGAGCTCGTCGCTGGCCTGAGCGCTCGACCAGGCAAAAGGGGTAGTGGCGGAACTTTTGAAGATTTTTCTTGGGCTCGTGTCGATCCGCGGTGGTGGCCGTTCGACGCATCAGTGAACGGACACGAGAGCCCAGGAGGAACACGACATGACTGCCACCGCTACCGCCCCCGCCGCCCGCGTTGCCCGCAAGGTCGCCGTCGGCCGCTACGCCACGATCGTGACCCGCGTGCTGGTCGGCCTGCTGTTCGCGACGACCGGGTTGAACGGGTTCCTGAACTTCATCCCCGCACCGGATGCCGCCACGATGGCGCCCGAGGGTGTGGCGTTCTTCGCGGCGCTGCACGCGACCGGCTACATGCTGCAGCTGGCTTCGGGTGTTCAGCTGGTCGCCGGTGTGCTGCTCGTCGTCGGCCGCTACGTCCCGCTGGCGCTGGCGATCCTCGCTCCGATGGTCGTGAACATCTTCCTGTTCCACGTCTTCCTGGAGCCGGCCGGTACCGTCAACGCGGTCATCCTGGTCGCCGCCGAGATCGGGCTGGCGTGGGCGTACCGCGACAAGTTCCGCCCGATGCTGCAGGCACGCTAGACCCCACAAGCGAAATCCCCCGCAGGCCACGTGCCGCGGGGGATTTTTTTGTTGCCAGGCCAAGATTTCAGCCTCGCGCATGTCGAAACCCGACGGTGTGGTTCGACGTATCAGTGAAGGCGAAATCGTTGGAAGGGAACGGAAATGTCCACCACCCGCTGCGCCACCGTCATCATGCGAGTGCTGGTCCGCAGCCGGGTCGCGCCCGCGATCCTGACCGCGCTGAACGTCCTGCTGGACACCAGCCACCTGGTCACCGCGATCGTCGTGGTGCTGGCCGAGATCGCCGTGGCGCTGCGCTCCCAGACCTGGCCGCCGAGCCACACGGCGGAGACCAGGGCGGTCTCAGAGGACTACCGCGCCACGAACGCCGCCAGCAGCGCCTGCACCTCGTAGACGTCGACGCCCTTGCCGAACTGCTTGGAGATCGGCGCGTCGCCGCTGGAGACCCAGATCTTCAGCTCCGCGTCCATGTCGAAGTGGCCGGCGGTCTCGACGGAGAACTGGGTGATCGCGCGGTAGGGCACCGAGTGGTACTCGACCTTCTTGCCCGTCATGCCCTGTTTGTCGACCAGGATCAGTCGCCGGTCGGTGAACAGGAACGAGTCGCGCACCAGCTGGTAGGCGGCGTGGACCTGTTCCCCCTGTGCCAAAAGCCGCCCGAACTCCTGCGCGGCCGCCCTCGGGTCGAGTTTCGACGCGTTCCCCATCATTCCGCTGAGAAGTCCCATACGTCCACATTTACCAGGCTTGCCGAAAGCTTGTCCGAACGCTGGACCTCCGCTGTCCGAACGCTTCCCTGCTTACCCCGAAAGTGGATCTCAACAGCCACACGATCGGGAGAACCGAAACGATGCGTAAGTACCTCACCGGCGCCGCCGGACTGGCCGGCGTGACCGCTCTCCTTGTCGGTTGCTCCAGCGCACCAGCGCAGACGGCCTCGAACACCGAGGTGAAGCCGACGGACGACCAGATCAAGGCGCTGTTCACCGACTGGAACGCCGCCCTCGCCACGGGTGACGCCCAGAAGGTGGCCGACCGTTACGCTCCGAACGCGGTCCTGCTGCCCACCGTGTCGAACCAGGTGCGGTCCACGCGCGCCGAGATCGTCGACTACTTCGAGCACTTCCTGCAGGGCAAGCCGAGCGGCACCATCCTCGACTCGCACATCGCCGTCCTCGACGCCGACGACGCGATCGACGCGGGCACGTACCGGTTCGCGCTCACCAAGGACGGCAAGCCGTCCACCGTGGACGCCCGCTACACGTTCGTCTACGAGAAGATCGACGGGAAGTGGCTCATCGTGAACCACCACTCGTCGGCTATGCCGGAGAAAGTCTGATCCGCACGCACAGCCCGCCACCGGCCGGTGTCGCCAGCGACACCGTGCCGCCGTCGTCGGTGACGAGCTGCTTCACGATCGCGAGGCCGAGACCGGACCCGCCCTTGCCGGTGAGGCCCTGACCGCGCCAGAACCGGTCGAACGCCCGCGCGCGATCCGCGTCCGGCAACCCCGGCCCTGAGTCGATGATCTCCATCAGGCCCGGCCGGGTGGTGCGGACCAGGATCGTGGCGCCGTCGGGGGACACCTCGAGCGCGTTGGACAGCACGTTGTCCAGCACCTGCTCGAGGTGCCCCGGCGTCGCGAGCACCCGGATGTCGAATCCCTCCGACACCAGCGAGATCGACCGTTCGTCGGCGGCGGCGCGCCACGCGGTGAACCGTTCGGCGACGACGTCCAGCACCTGCACGGGTTCCGGGTGCGCGACGTTGGCCTCGGCACGTGCCAGCGCCAGCAGACCGTTGACCAGACGCGACATCCGCACCACCTCGGCGGTCGCCATCTCGACGTCCTCGCGGACCAGCGGATCGTCGACACCGTCGGCCACGTTGTCCAGCGACAGCCGCAACGCGGTCAGCGGGGTGCGCAGCTGGTGCGACGCGTCACCGATGAACGCCCGCTGCGAGCCGACCAGCGTGCCGATCGTCTCGGTGGCGGTGTTCAGCGTCCGTGGCCAGCGTGCGGGTCTCCGGAGG
>NZ_VSRL01000107.1 GCF_012184385.1 Lentzea indica | reverse complement strand
ACGAAAGGAGAAGATGATGTTGCTGGAGAACAAGACCGCGGTGATCTACGGTGGCGGCGGCTCGATCGGTGGCGCGATCGCCGACGGCTTCGCGGCCGAGGGCGCGCGGGTCTTCCTGGCCGGCCGGACACCGGCGAAGCTCGAGACGGTCGCGGACAGAATCCGCGCCGCGGGCGGCCAGGCCGAGACAGCGGTGGTCGACGCGCTGGACGCATCCGCTGTGAACGACCACATCGACGCCGTCGTGGAGAAGACCGGCAGCGTCGACATCTCGATCAACGTCATCACGTCGGAAGCGATCTTCCAGCCGCTGGCCGACATCTCGACGAACGACTTCGTCGCGGCCATCGGCAAGGGCCTCACCACTCAGCTGATCACCACGAAGGCCGCGGCCCGGCACATGGTGAAGCAGGAGTCCGGCGTGCTGTTGTTCTTCGGCGGATCGGACCAGGCGAACATCCACCCCGGCATGGGCAACGTGCAGATCGGCTTCGACGCCGTCGAGTCGTTGCGCAGGCAGTGGGCGGTCGAGCTGGCGCCGCACGGCATCCGCACCGTGACCCTGCTGACCGGCGGCATCGTCGACACCTTCCCGGACATCCCCGAGATGGCGGGGGCCAGGCAGAGCATCATCGACGCGTCGCCGCTCAAGCGCGCCGCGACCATGGCCGACGTGGGCAGCGTCGCCGCGTTCGTCGCGTCGGACAAGGGCCGCAGCATCACCTCGACGCAGGTCAACATCTCCTTCGGCGCGTGCTACGGCTGACGCACCGGCAGGACGGCGCTGAGGTCAGACCCGTGAGAGCGGGGCGGGGCCCGCTCTCACGAACCCAGCGCAATCGGCGGGATCACCCGGCTTCCAGCCGTACACGCAGAGGTTGTCGCCACTCCGTTGTCCTGCGCAGCAGCCGGTGGATGCGCCGGACGGCCGACCGGCGCTCGTCGACGTTGATCTCAAGAGCACGCACGACCGGATCGTCAGGACCTCGTCGCTGGCGGATCTCGGCGAGCCGGTCGTCCAGGATCGTGGGCTGACCATCGGGACCGGTGGTCATGTCGCAGTACCAGAGCGCGTCGCGGAGCCGTCCGCGAGCGTCGCCGAACTCCGCCAGCTGGTCGGCCAGTCCGAGCACCTCCGCCACGGCCGCGGCACCGGAGTGGTGCGCCACCAGGTCGCACACCCGCTGCGGCGCACCTGCTCGGAGCAGATACCGCGCACCGTCGAGCGAGTGCAGCCCCGTGTCGACGAGTTCGTCGGCGTACCCGATGTCGTGCAGCCACGCGGCGGCGACCAGCAAGTCCTGTTCCTCGACAGGCAGGACGCGAGCCACCTGTTCGGCGCGGCGCGCGACACCGCTCGAGTGCGCCCACCGGCGCGGCAGGCGCTGCGCGAGCAGCCGGCTCGCCGTGCTCCGGGCCCAACTCGTCAGGGGCGTCCCGGAAATACCGGGCACATCCGCCGGGAAGTCACGCGCGGAGGCTCGCACCGCACGTTCCACGAGCAACGGCACGAAGCCGCGCACCCGCGCCCCGCCCAACCGCGCACGGGCGCGCTCGATCCACTCGTGCACCAGGCTCGGCGGCACCCCGTCGTACTCCCGGACCAACCGGGACTCCCAGCGCCGGATCCGCTCGTCCGCCTCACGCGGCCGCACCACCACAGGCTCGGTCGTCAGCACTCCGCCCACCTTCCACGACATCCGCGGCGCCAGCGTAAGCCCGCCCGCGGGTCATCATCGAGGGCGAACTGAGGCAGGGAGGTGCTCGGCCACCCAGACCGCGATCTCCTCGATCAACTCCGGATCGACCGGCCGCCGCAGCTGTTCCCGCGTGGGCGGCGGGGTCGATCCGGGGTAGCGCCGGAGCATGTGGGTCAGGTCGGGGAACCGGTGGGTCTCCACGGGCCTTGGGAAAGCTCGGCGATCTTGTCCAGGTCATCGGGGTCGACCTGGATGTCCTTGCCGCCGGTGATGGCCAGCATCGGCACCTGGACCGCGGCGAGGTCCGGCCTGGTGTCGTGCAACAGGAACTCGCGAAACCATTGCGGCAGCTTGAGACCGAACACTCGCGTGCGGCCCCGTTGGATCTTGTTGGTGATGCGGCGCAACTGCTGCGCCGGCGTGCGTCGGAGCAGGCGCAGGAGGAATCGGATCGGTGCGGGGATCTCGGCCTCGGGGTGCTCCGCCCACGCGATCATGCCGTCGACTCCGGTCGTGGCAGGGCATGCGACGAGCACGATCGCGGCGACCTCGGCGTGCCGGGACACCCAGGTGGCGTTCACGGCGCCTTCGCTGAAGCCGACCAGGCCCACCGAGGCGACGTCCGGCCGTGCCGCGATCGCTCGCACCACCTGGGCGTCATCGGTGCGGTGCTGGTAGAAGCCGCCTTGCTTCCATTGCCCCGGCGTTGCTCCGATGCCTCTGCGGTCGAACCGGTAGGACGCGACGCCGTGGGCCGCGAGCGCGGCGGCCACGGGGCGGCCGAACGCGATCGGCCACTTCCCCACGTTGCCGTCGCGGTCCAGTTGACCCGCGCAGAGCACCACCACTGTCGGGTGTGGACCGTCGCCACGTGGCTGCACGAGTGTGCCGACGACGGGGAGACCGTCCTCCAGCGTCACCGTCAGCTCGGTCTCCATCGTCACTGCGCCCCCAAGTCCGAATGATCCCAACTTTGGGAACAGTACCAGCTGTGGAATCATTGGGGTGTGGACACGCTCGAACTGCTTCTGCACCCGATCCGGCTGCGCATCGTGTGGGCCATGTCCGGTGAGCGTGTTCTCACCACCTCCGAGCTGGGTGCGGCGTTGCCCGATGTCCCCAGGACCACCGTGTACCGCCATGTCGGACTGCTCGTCGACGCCGGTGTGCTGGAGGTGGTGGACGAACAGCGGGTGCGCGGCGTCGTCGAACGTCATTACCGGCTGCGCCCGGAGCAGGCCAGGATCGACGCCGAGGCGGGCGGCGCGATGTCGCTGGAGGATCACCGGCACGGGTTCGCCGCCGCCATGGCCGCGATGCTGGCGGAGTTCAACGCCTACCTCGAACGGCCCGGCGCCGATCCCGTCACGGACTCCATCGGCTACCGCCAAGGCACCCTGTGGCTCAGCCCCGGCGAACTCGCCGAGATGGTCGGGGAACTGCGGCAGGTCTTCGGCTCGCGCGCGGGCAACGAACCCGCGCCGGGGCGCCGTGCGCATCTGGTGAGCGGGATCTTCTTCCCGACCGACGCAGCGCCGCCACACACGGATGGTCCGTCAGGCGACGACCATCAGCGGTGACGACAGTCAGGAAGTCGTTTGCGCAGGATCTTGCTGGCGGCGAGCATCCGGTCGATTCGGGCGGAAAGCCGCAACGCCCGGCCCCGGCGGCGAAACAGCACGGCCGGGTGCCGGGCGACACGGTGGTGCGCCTCACCGGAGTCCGGCGAGGCCGCGCTGCGTCGTCACCGCCCGGCTGCCTGGCGGTCGAGCTGCTCACGAACGCTGCGAGGCCGCAGGTCGGTCCAGTGCTCGTTCACGTAGTCGAGGCAGGCCTGGCGGGTTTCCTCGCCGTAGGCCACGGTCCAGCCGTCGGGGATGGTGGTCAGCGTCGCCGGCCACAGGGCGTGCTGGCCCTCGTCGTTGACCACCACGAAGAAGCGGCCGTCCTCGTCGTCAAAGGGACTTGTGCGCATCGAAGATTCCTTGTCAGTAGATGGTGCGGGCGTCCGCGCTACGGCGGTGGGCACGCGACTTGCGGAGGTCGCGGGCGATGTTCAGGCGGGTGAGCCAGCGGTCGGTGCCGTCGAAGCGAGCGGTGAAGGGCTCGCGGCCGTGCGTTCCCCGGTAGTTGTCCAGGAACAGGACCTCACCGGGCTTCAGGGCGTAGCCCGCGATGTTGGCGTCGATCGCCTTGACGATCGTGTCCAGTGCGGCGGCGGCCTCGGGGTCCGAGGCGGGGACCTCCATGAAGTACGGGTCCAGGCGCAGGTAGGGGTTCTCCTGCGGTCCGAAGAGGACGGCGATGGGCTCGGGGTTCGCGTCCAGGCCGGAGATCCACTCGTAGCTGCGGTCGCGCAGGCGGCGCAGCTGCTCGTCGCCGTCGTCGTTCTGGCGGTTGGCGGCGAGGTGGGAACGGTCCGGGCGGATCGGGAAGCGCTCCTGGCGCAGGACCTCGACCACGTCGGTGGGAAGGTCGATGCCTTCGAGCGAGCCGTAGGTGGTGTTGACGCCGTCGGGGTTGCGCAGGCACATCAGGCCGACGTAGTCGGTGCGCATCGGGTGGAAGGCGTCCTCGATGTGCCACGTGAGCAGCTCCTCACTGCCCGAGCCGAGCTGCTCGTACTGGTGTTCCTTGATGGGGAACACGTCGTGCAGCAGCCGGCCGTCCTGCTGGGTGGACCAGGCGATGGGGTCGCCCAGCAGCGACGCGCACAGGTAGAAGAACAGGTCCTCCGCCAACGTGGGCCTGCCCTCGCCGCCGCAGTCCTTCCAGTGCGCCGGGGTGGGCCCGATGCGGTCGTCGTCGATCGGGTAACCGCCGACAACGCACAACGGATGCGGCTCGGTGAGACGGAACTCGGTCAGACCCGCACGCAGGGCGCGGGGCAGCTCGTGGGCGATGACGGTGGCCTCGCGCACGAAGGCCGGGTCTTCCACCGAGCGGTAGCGCTCGGCCAGCGACGCGACCAGGGCGTCGGCCTCGGCGACATCGGACTGGGTCAGTTCAATTCTGAACACGGGCTTTCTCCCCCATGAGTGCGAGCGTTTCGAGGCCCCTGGCGAACGATGAGGAGGGACCGCCGTAGCCCAGCCGAACGCGGGTCGGGTCCCCGAAGCACGACCCCGGCACGAGAAGCGTGCGGTGTTCGCGGGCCAGGTCATGGCAGAAATCGGTGGTGTCGGCGTGGCCGAGCAGCTGCGGGAACGTGGTGACGCCGCCCATCGGCTCCGGCAGGTCCACCAGATCCGGGTGGTCGGCTGCCCACTGGCGCAGCAGCCCCAGGTTGCGGCGGGCCTGGTCCATGCGCGGGCCGACCAGGCGGTCGGCGTGCTGGGCGACGCGGGTGGCGAGCAGCTCGACCAGGGGCGAGAGGTGCAGCGTCATGCGGTCGCGCAGGTCGAGCGTGCCGCGCAGGACGTCGTGCGGCGCGATGGCCCAGCCGACCCTCAGCCCCGGCAGGCCGTAGCCCTTGGACAGGGTGCCGATGGAGATGGCCTTGTCGTAGTCGTGCACGGGATCGACCAGTGGCGAGCCCTCGACGACCATCTCGCGGAAAGCCTGGTCCCACACCAGGTACACGTCGGCTTCCGCGCACATGGCGACCAGTTCGTCGCGCTGGGCCGGGGTGAGCGACGCGCCGGTCGGGTTGTGCGGGAAGTTCACGACGACGGCCTTGGCGCCGTCGATGACCTCACGCAGGTCGGCGAGGTCGGGACGGAAGCCGTTCTCCGGCCGCAGCGGCCACACGCGCAGCTCGCAGCCCATGGTCTGGGCGATCGACGTGTGCGTGTGGTAGGTCGGCTCGGTGACAACGACGGCGTCGCTGGGGTCGAGCAGGGTGCTGAGCACGAGGTAGATCGCCTCGCTGCCGCCGTGCGTGACCATGACCCGGTCGGGGTCGCCGGTCCCCCATTGGGCGGCGATGGCGGTGCGCACCTCCTCGCCGCCGAACGACGTGCTGTCGCGGAACACCACGGCGTCGAGCTCGTCGGCGTCGATGCCGAGCAGGGCCCGCAGGTCGGCGAGCGAGTAGTCCTCGACCCCGCTGCTGCCGATGTCGTCGTCCACCGCGAAGTAGTACAGACGCATCCAGTCCTCGAGGGGCGCTGGTTCGAACTTCATGGTGCGGTGCCTTTCATCGGTAGGCCGCGGACTGCAGCTCGTACAGCTCGGCGTAGAGGTCGGGGTGGGCCATGAGGTGCTCGTGGCTGCCCATCTCGCGGATGCGGCCGCCGTCGAGGACGACGATCAGGTCGGCCATGCGCACGGTGGAGAAGCGGTGCGACACGAGCAGAGTCACCGTTCCCCTGGACCGCCCGGCTCTGGCGGCCTCGGCGAAGCGCTCGAACAACGCGTGCTCGGTCTGCGGGTCGAGCGCGGCGGTGGGCTCGTCGAACACCGCGAGCAGCGGGTCGGTGCGCAGCAGGCTGCGGGCGAGCGCCAGCTTCTGCCACTGGCCACCGGACAGCTCGACGCCGTCCCACTCCCGGCCGAGCCGGGTGTCGAGGCCCTGCGGCAGATCGGTGACGACAGTGGTCGCACCGGCCCGTTCGAGAGCCCCGTGCAGGGCGGCGTCGTCGTCGATTCGGGCGGTGTCGGCCACCCCGACGGCCTCGCGGGCCGTCAGCCGCAGCTCCACGAAGTCCTGGAAGGCGCCGCTGAGCCGGGTCCGCCAGTCACGGGTGGGGATGCGGCGCAGGTCGATGTCGTCGACGCGGATCTCGCCGCCGTCCGGTTCGTAGAAGTCGCACAGCAGCTTCACCAGCGTGGACTTGCCCGCGCCGTTCTCGCCCACCAACGCCACCACGGACCCGGCAGGCAGATGCATGGACACGCCGTCGAGGACGGTGCGCTCACTGCCCGGATAGCGGTAGGTGACGTCGACGAGGTCGATGCCGTGGCTCAGCGACGCGGGCGGGGCGGCCGGCTCCTCCGGTCGCTTGCCGGCGCTCGCCGCGAAGCGTTCGAGCCAGACGTAGCGCCGGGCCTGCTTGAGGCACCACAGGAAGTCGCCGCTGTAGCCCACCGACATGGCGACCACCGCGGACATCTCGATGGTGAGCCCGACGACCAGGATGACGTCGCCGGGGGTGGCCCTGCCCCTGACTGCGAGCCAGACCACCAGCGCGATGGCACCGACGAACGCGGCCGCGTTGATCACGGCGTCGATGCTCTTGAGCCAGGCACCGCGCCAGGCGGCCTGGTTGCGGTCGTCCAGCACCTCGTCGGAGACCTCGTGGTGGCGGCGGATCAGCTGGCGGGTGAGCCCGAAGACGCGCAGTTCCTTGCCCGCACCGGCGGTCGTGCCGATGTCGAACAGGTGGCGGCGCAGCCGTTCGGTTTCGCCGGTGTCCTCCTGGGCGTCGACGGCGAGGTCGTTGGCCCTGCTGGTGATCCACAGCGAGATGAACGCCAGCAACGCCAGCGAGATGAGCACGGGGTGGACTTCGGCGAGCAGCAACGCGGTGGCGCCGAAGCCGACGAACGCGCTGATCAGACCGGCCGTGGCGTTGGTCATCTCGGCCAGGCTCTCGCGCTCCTCACGCAACAGCTGGATCTGGTCGAGGTACTTGGGGTGCTCGTGCGGCGCGAGGCTGTCGATCCCGCCGATCAGGCGCATCAGCGTCCGGTCGGACAACGCCTGGGTGCGTTCGAGGACCGCGAACACGCAGTGGGCGTTGTAGTACTGGGCGATGATGAGCAGCCCGGTGGCGGCGGCGATGCCGAGCCCACCGGTGAGCGCGAGGCTCAGATCGCCCGCGGTGGCGGCGTCGACGAGGACTTTGGCGCCGTAGGCGATCATCGGGCCGGTGAGGGCGAGCACGATCTCGGTGGCGATCTGGAAGACCGCGTACCAGCGCGCCGCGCGGAACCCGAAGCTGATGGTGGTGACGAAAGCTCGCCAGGTGTCACGCATCGATGCCCCCTGCGGGCTGGAAGCGTTCCGCCTGCAGGCGGAACATGTGGGCGTAGCGGCCGTCGCGATCGAGCAACTCGTCGTGGCCACCGGCCTCGACGACACGGCCGCCGGACACGACCACGATCCGATCCGCGCGCCGCACGGTGGAGAAGCGGTGCGAGATGAGGATCGTGGTGAGGCCCTGGGTGAGGTCCAGGAACCGTTCGTACAGCTCGGCTTCTGCGCGCACGTCGAGTGCCGCCGCGGGCTCGTCGAGCACGAGGACCTTGGCGCCGGCCTCGACGGCGAACATCGCGCGGGCCAGTGCGACGCGCTGCCACTGCCCGCCGGAGAGGTCGACGCCGTCGGTGTAGGCCTGCGACAGCACGGTGTCCCAGCCGTTCGGCAACGACTCGATCAGGTCACCGACCCCGGCCCGTTCGGCGGCGCGGCGCAGCATGTCCTCGTCGCCGGCGTGCTCGGGAGCGCCGAACCCGATGTTGTCGCGCACCGGCAGGTGGTAGCGGGTGAAGTCCTGGAACAGCACGGCCACCCGCCTGCGCCACGCCTCGGGGTCGAGAGAGGCGAGGTCGGCGCCGTCGACGGTGACCTTGCCCGCGGTGGGCTCGTAGAAGCCGGCGAGCAGCTTCACCAGCGAGGTCTTGCCCGCGCCGTTGTCACCGACGATGGCCAGCGACTGCCCGGCGGGGATGACGAGATCCAGGCCGTTGAGGACGTCGCGCTCGGTGCCGGGATATCGGAACGTCACGCCCTCGTAGCGGATCTCCTGCGCGGGGACGTCCGCACCGACCGGGAGGCCGGACTCCGGAGGGGAGCTGTCGGCGAGGCGCTGCTCCAGGGAGAGCACCTTGGGCACCGTAACGGCGGCGTAGGACAGGTACAGGTGCTCGTCACCGACGGCGTATTCGTTGGCATCGCCCAAGGCCGCGACGAACACGGCGAGGGCGGCGAGCGACAGGCTGCCCTGCACCGCGGCGTAGACCAGCAGGCCGTAGGACAGGACGTTGATCACCAGGATCGCGGCCGCGGAGCCGAGCACCATGCCGGGCCGGGGCCGGCGCGCCCGGCGGATGGGACCGATACCGGCCTGCCACAGCGTGTCGAAGCGGGTGACGAGCCAGTCGAGGATGCCCCAGAGGCGGACCTCCTTGGCCGGCGGTGGATCCAGCGCCAGGTCCCGGACGTACTCGGCCTGGCGGAGCTGGGCGCTCTGCCCGAAGCCCTCCTCGCCGACCCGCAGGTAGTCGCGCTGCATCCGGTAGACGATGATCGGCCAGACCACGAGCCACAGCAGGCCGAGCCACCAGTGGAACCAGGTGAGCACGGCCGCCGAGCCGAGGGCCCGCAGCCACGACGAGAGCACCTCGGGCAGGGCCTCGACGGTCTGGCCCGGCCGGTGTGCGCTCATGCCGAGGCCCCGCACGATCCGGACCTCGTCCATCACGTCGGGGTCCTCGAGATGAGCGATGCCCCTCGGCCGAGCCAGCGCGTTGAGCACGACCTCCTGCAGGTACCGGTCGACGTCGCGGCCGAGCGTGGACACCGTGGCCCGCAGCAGCGGGGTCGTCAGGCGCTCGATGAGGATCACGATCCCGACAGTGACCAGCAGGGTGCCCACCCGATCGGCGGCGAGCGAGTCCGCACCGTCCCGCGCGGCGCCGGGAAGGTCGCCGATGAGCAGACCGGTGAGGACGAAGATCCCGATGGGCAGAACGGCGCTCACCACCACCCCGCCCGCCAAGAGCGCCGTGCGCGGCCGGCTGACCCGTGGCAGGACTCGGAGGACGGCGAGGATGCCCTTGGCGGTGGGCGGCAGGCTGCGGAGCAGGTTCGACATGAGTTCCGTATCCGTCAGATGAGGCGTGCGGTCGCCGAGGCGCGCCGCTCGTGAGACTTGCGCAGGTCGGTGGTGATGCTGACCCGCTTGAGCCAGCGGTCGGTGCCGTCGTAGCGGGCCTGGAACGCCTGCCTGCCGTGCGCCAGCCGGTGGTTGTTGATGACGAGGACGTCACCCGGCTCCAGGGCGACGTCCAGGCAGGACGACTCCAGGAGCTCGTTGACCGCGTCCAGGGCCTCGCGAGCCGCCGGGTCGCGAGGGGTCTCCATGAAGTACGGGTCGAGGCGCATGTACGGGTGTTTGCGGGACCCGTAGAGGACGGCGACGCGGTTGTCGTCGGCCTTCATCTCGGCGATCTCGGCGAACTCGGCGTCGACCCCCTCGGTGACGTTGTGCTTCGCCAGGTGCGAGTCGTCCGGCCGGATGAGGAAGTTCTGCTGGTGCAGCAACTCCAGGTGCGCGGCGTCGAGCGTCGAGAGATCGGGCTCCGACACGATCGTGGCGATCTTGTCGGGGTTGCGCAGGCACTCCAGCAGCAGGTAGTCGGCGCGCCACGGGTGGAACGCGTCCTCGGTGTGCAGCGTGAGCGTGTCGGTGCTGCCGATCCCCATCTGCTCGGTCTCGAAACCCTTGATGGGGAAGATGTCGTGCACCAGCCGGGCGTCCTGCTGGGTCTTCCAGCCGAACGGCTCACCGAGCAGAGACCCGACCAACAGCAGGAGGATCTCCTCGGGGAACTCCGGTGTCGGTATCGGCCGGCCGCGCCAGTGCTGCGGCGTCGGGCCGATGCGCGCGTCGTCGATGGTGTGACCGCGGACCACGCAGTAGCCCAGCTCGTCCTCGAGCGCGAAGTCGCGCAGGAAGCGGCGCTGGCCCACGGGCAGCTCGGCGGCGAGCAGCGGCAGATCACGCAGCAGCTGCTCGTCCGCCGGGCCCGAGTACTCCTTGGCGATGCGCAGCGTCAGGTTCTCGACCTCATCGGCCTCTGCAGCCGACAGGTGGTAGGTCCGTTTGGGCGTGGACGTGGACAAGGATTGCTCCCCTCAATTCCTGTACATGTGTTCGACCAGGGCCTCCACGGCCTGCCGGAAGCGGGTGGCGACCCGCCGCACGGTCTCGGTCCGGTGGAGGTTCGTGCTGTGGTGCCACTCGACGAGGAGCTCTCCCTCGTCGGTGCGCTCGATCTCCAGGTGCAGCGCGTACGGCCGCAGGCCCCTGCTCGTGCTTTCGCCACACAGGTCACCTGGTAGTTCGTCGACGATGAGGCCTGCCTCGTCGTCGTTCGTGGCGTCGAGCCCGCCGGTGAAGTTGACGTTGATCTGTCGGTCCGGTGCGGCGCGCAGGCGGCGCACCTCCGGGTCGTCGGCGGTCAGGTGACGCAGTGCGCCGTAGCCGACTCCGTGGCGTGGCACGGTTTGCAGGCTTTCGCGCACCGCGGTGACCACCCCGGTGTTGTCGCTCAGGTCGTTGTGCTGGAGCACCACCGGGTGGACCGACGTGAACCAGCCGACCGTGCGGGACAGGTCGGTGCCTGGTGCCAGGCTTTCCCTGCCGTGGTGTTCGAGGTCGATGACGACCGTGTCGGTGCCTGCCCACTCCCCCAGCGTCTGCAGCAGCGCGGCCAGGACCAGGTCGAGGACCTGGGCGTTCGGCAGCCCCGCTGCGTCGACGGCGACCTCGACGACGGCGGCGGAGTCCTCGGTGTTGGCGCCGGTGGCGTCGACCGGCAGCGTGAAGGCCGTCTCTGTTTTCGAGAGCCAGTAAGGCAGTTCGGCGCGGACCTCGTCGCTGCCCGCGAAGGCCACGACGGACTCGGCCCACCGCCGGAACGACGTCGTCTTCGCCCCGAGGGGTTCGCGTGGTAAGCCGCGTCGAGGTCCTCCAGCAGGACGTTCCACGACACGCCGTCGACGACCAGGTGGTGCACCACGAGGCCCAGCCACGCGGGTTCGTCGCCGCGGTCGAACAGGACGGCTGCCACGAGCGGACCGTTGGCGAGGTCCAGCGAGCGTTGCAACGCGTTCATGTGTTCCTGGACGTCGCCTTGGACGACCGTGAACACGGCCGCCTCGCCCGGCTCGACGATGTGCTGGTGCCAGCCGTCGGGCCCGTGGTGCAGGCGGGTGCGCAGGGCGTCGTGGTGGGTCACCAGGGTGTCGAGCGCGGCGGCGAGCCGCGTGGCGTCCACGTTCGGTGCCAGCTCGAAGAGCCCCGACCAGTTCCAGTGGTTCCGGTCGTCGATGGTGGCCCGGGTGAACCACCGCTGGATGGGCGTCAGCGGCACCGGCCCGGTGACAGGGCCCTCCTCGACGAGCACGGGCGCCGTGGTCACGGCGGCCAGTTCGGCGACCGTCTGGTGGGTGAACAGGTCGGCCACCGCGAGGCCGAGACCCGCGGCACGGGCACGCGCCACCACCTGCAGGCTCGCGATCGAGTCGCCGCCCAGGTCGAAGAAGTTGTCGTGCATGCCGACGCGTTCGGCGCCCAGCAACTTCGCCCAGATGGCGGCCAGTGCCTGTTCCGCATCGGTGCGCGGGGCGACGTACGCGCCGTCCGCCTCCGGTGCGGCCGGTTCGGGCAGGGCTCGGCGATCGACCTTGCCGTTGGCCGTCAGAGGCAAGGCGTCGAGGGTGACGAACGCCGAGGGCACCAGGTAGTCGGGAAGCCGCTCGCGCAGGAACGCGCGCAGCTCGTACGTGTCGACTTCGGTGACCACGTAGGCGATGAGGCGCTTTGCGTCTCCAGGTCCCGACGCCATGGCCACGACCGCGGCGGCCCGCACGTCCTCGTGACCGGCCAGCAGTGCCTCGACCTCGCCGGGCTCGACCCGGAAGCCCCGGATCTTGACCTGGTCGTCGACCCTGCCGAGGAACTCCAGCGTGCCGTCGGCGCGCCAGCGCCCCCTGTCGCCGGTGCGGTACAGGCGTTCGGAGGACCTGGTGGGGTCGGGGACGAACCGCTCAGCGGTGAGGTCCGCGCGGCCGACGTAGCCGCGGGCCACGCCGGGGCCGCCGACGAACAGCTCGCCCGCCACACCGGGTGGCAGCACCTGCAGCCACGGGTCGAGCACGTAGGCACGCATACCCGCGAACGGCCTGCCGATGGGTACTTGCGCGCCAACGGTTTCGAGGGTGTGGATGGTGCACGTCATGGTGGTCTCGGTGGGCCCGTAGGCGTTCACGATGCGCAGGTCGGGCCGGCGCTCGCGGGCCGTGCGGGCGTGCTGGGCCTGCAGGGCGTCACCGCCCACGACGAGCAGGCGCAGGCCGTCGAGCACGTCGGGCGAGGTCTCGACCAGCTGGTGGAACAGGCCGGTGGTGAGCAGCGAGGCGGTGATGCCGTGCTCGCGCAGGAACGAGCCGACGTCCATCCGCCCTGCGAGGTCCGCGGGGCCGACGACGAGGGTGGCCCCGTTGAGCAGCGCCAGCCAGATCTCGAAGGCGCCGGTGTCGAAGCCGATGCCCGCGAGGTGCGACACGGCGTCGCCGGGCTCGACGCGCACAGCGGGGTCGGTGCACACCCTGGCCACGCCCTCGTGGGTCAGCGACACGCCCTTGGGCACGCCCGTCGAGCCCGACGTGAACAGCACGTACAGCTCGCTGTCCGGGCCACCGGCGATCGGCAGCGGCCCCTCGGCCTCCGCGTCGGTCAGTTCGAGAACGCGCATGCCTGCGACGTCGAGGGGCCACTCGCCCGCGGTGACGACGAGCTCGACGCCTGCCGTGTTGATCATCTGGGTCAGGCGCGCGGTGCCCTGGGCCGGGTCGAGCGGGACGTAACCGCCGCCCGCCCCGATCACGCCGAGCATGGCGATGATCAGCTCGGGACTGCGGTCCAGATGAAGGCCGACGCGAGTCCCAACTCCGACCCCCTGGGTGCGCAGCCACTGAGCGACGCCTGAGGCCCGGCTGTCGAGCTGGGCGTAGGTGAGCTCGGCACCGCCGCCACGCAGCGCGGGACGGTCAGGATGGGCCGCGACCTGGCGTCCGAACAGCGCCGCCAGGTGTGCCGCAGGCATCTCGCGAGACGCGGACGAACTCCACGAGAGCACCTCGGCGTTCTGGCCGGCGTCAAGCAGGGCGATCTCCCGCACGGGCGTGCCCGGCGTGCCGGCGACGGTGGTGAGGATGCGTTCGAGCTGGTCCAGCAGCGCCTCGACGGTGGCGTCGTCGAACGCGCCGGTGGAGTACTCGCACAGCAGGCCCAGCTGGCCGTCGACGTCGACGACGAGCTTCAGCGGGTAGCGACCCTGTTCCAGCATCGCGGGTGAGTCGAACTCGTCCGCGTCGTCGCCGTCGTCGCCGTCGTCTGAGCCGCCGGGCAGGTTCTGAACCGCGACGATGCTCTCGAACAGCCTCGGCACGCCGGCCACCCGCTGGATGTCGACCAGCGGCGAGTGCTCGAACCGCTGCACTGCGACCTGGCCGTCCTGGACGGTCCGCAGCCACTCCTCGAACGGGGTGCGGTCGCCGGGGACCTTGATCCGCACGGGCAGCGTGTTGATGAACAGTCCGACGATCGACTCGACACCGGCCAACGAAGCGGGACGCCCCGACACGGTGAGTCCGAAGACGACGTCGTCCTCACCGCTGTGCGACGCCAGCAAAAGCGCCCACGCAGCCTGCACGACAGCGCTGATCGTGACGCGCTCACGCCGTGCCAGCCCCTCCAACGAAAGGGCGACGTCCTCCGGCAGCTCGCGGTGCCTCCTGCCCTGCTCCCAGTGCAGCCGGGTGGTGCGGTCGACGGGCAGGGCCGTGGGCGAGGTGAAGCCGTCGAGGTACTCGCGCCAGAAGTCGTCGGCGGCGGGCTGCTCCTGGAGCCAGGCGATGTAGTCGCGGTAGGGGCGCACCGGCGGCAAGGGCTGCCGCTGGTAGGCCGCGATCACCTCGTCCCAGACGAGCGGGATGCTCCAGCCGTCGAGGTACAGGTGGTGGAACGTGAAGACGACCCACTGGCGGTCGCCCCTGTCGGCCACGTACACCCGCAGCAACGGGGCGGTGGTGACGTCGAAACCGCGCCGCTGGTCGGCGTCGAGCAGCTCGTCCAGCGCGGCGTCGGGGTCGGCGACGGAAGTCCAGTCGAGAACCTCGAACGGCACGTCGACCTCGCCGATGACGACCTGCAGAGGCTCCTCGACGCCCTCCCACACGAACGCGGTGCGCAACGCGGGGTGGCGGCCGACGACGATGCGCCAGGCTTCCCGCAGGGCAGCCACGTCGAGCGGCCCGCGCAGCTCGCGCACGTCCTGCGCCCAGTACACCGCGGTGTCGGCGGGCGCCTCCAGGACGTGGAAGAGCATGCCCTGCTGCATGGGCGACAACGGGTAGGCATCGACCAAGCCCGGCACCCGCGCCCGGAGCGGCTCCAGGTCCACCAACGGTTCCGCGGTAGCAGTGGAGCCGACAGCGACGCCCGTGTGGGCGGCGAGCTGCTGGACGGTCTGGTGCGTGAAGAGGTCGGCGATCCTCAGCTCCAGGCCCGCTTCCCGTGCCCTGGCGGCGATCTGGAGGCTGATGATCGAGTCGCCGCCCAGCTCGAAGTAGTTGTCGTGGACGCCGACGCGCTCGACGCCGAGCACCTCCGACCACACCGCGGCGAGAGTGCGCTCGACGTCGGTGCTGGGTGCCTCATAGCTCGTGGAGTCCGGCGCGTCGGGCAGCGGCAGCGCGCGCTTGTCGAGTTTTCCGTTGGTGTTCAACGGCAACTCGTCGAGCGGCACGATCGCCGACGGCACCAGGAACTCGGGCAGGCGCTCGGCGAGGAACTGCCGAACGTCCGCGACGTCTGCCGAACCCACGACGTAGGCGACGAGACGCTTGCCCTGCTGCAGCTCACGAACGACCACGGCGGCGTTGGCGACGTCCGGGTGGCCGGCGAGCACGTGCTCGACCTCGCCGGGCTCGACCCGGAACCCGCGGATCTTGACCTGGTCATCGGTCCGGCCGACGAAGTCCACCGCACCATCCGCACCCCACCGCACCAGGTCACCAGTGCGGTACATGCGGGCACCAGGCACGTACGGGTCAGGAACAAACCGCTCAGAAGCCAAGTCCGCCCGACCCGCATAACCACGCGCCAAGCCGAGGCCACCGATGTACAGCTCACCCGGCACGCCAACAGGCGCAGGTCGCAACCACCGGTCCAGCACGTGGAAACGCAGGCCTCGCAACGCAGTGCCGATGGGCACGGTGGCCGGACCGAGCCGGCCAGTGTGCATGTCGTGGAACGACGCGTACACCGTGGTCTCGGTGGGGCCGTACATGTTGTAGATCGCCACGGCCGGGTTGGCGTCGAGCACCTTGCGCGCCTGGATCGGCGACATCCCTTCGCCACCGGCCAGCACCTTGCGGTGTCCCGAGAACACGCCAGGATCGGTGTCCGCCAGCTGATGGAACAAGCCAGTGGTCATGAACGACAACGTCACGCCGTGCTCGGTGAAGAGCTTGGCCACGTCCAGCCGCTCGGCCAAGTTCGCGGACGCCACGGCGAGCGTCGCCCCGCTCAGCAACGCCGTCCAGATCTCCCACGTCGACGCGTCGAAGGACACCGCGGCCATGTGCGCCACGACATCGCCGGGCCGGGCGGACACCGCGGAGTCGAGCACGACCCGCAGGACGCCTTCTTCGGTGACCTCCACGCCCTTGGGCACGCCCGTCGAGCCCGACGTGAACATCGTGTAGACCAGACGTTCAGGCACGGCAACGAGTTCCGGCCACTCAGCGGGCGCGGTGACCAACTCTGCGAAGTCGACAACACGCGCGGCTTCCAGGGCGTAGTCACCACGCGACACCACCAGCTCAACACCGGCAGCCGCCTGCACATCGCGAAGACGACCGTGCGGCAACGCGGGATCAAGCGGCACATACGTGCCACCTGCCTGCACTACGCCCAGAATCGCGACGACCAGGTCGACCGACCGCTCGAACCACAGGCCTACCCGCGTCTCCACACCGACACCAGCGGCACGCAGACCCGACGCCACCCGCGCCACCCGCTCACCCAGCTCGGCGTAGGTCAGCGCAACGTCACCATCCCGCTGCCCCTGCTCGGTGGAGGTCTGCTCCCGGCCACCGCCACGGATGGCCATCTGGTCGGCGAAGTCGTTGACGGCCAAGCGGAACCGCTCGGCCAAGCCGATGAAGGGCTCGTCCACCACAGGACCCTCGCCCCACCCGGTCACGGGCGCGGGCGTCACCTCGCGCACGACGGCGGCAGGCCGGCGGGCGGCAGCGGTGAGCACGTCGGCGAGCTGGCCGAGGAGGCGCTCCACAGTGGACGGATCGAAGGCGCCGGTGGAGAAGTTGGCCTCGACCTTCAGCGTCGCTTCGAGGTCGACGGCGAGGATCATCGGGTAGTGCATCTGCTCGACCGAGTCGGTCGAGGCGAACAGCTCGTCCGGGTCTTCCTCGCCCTCCTCCGGCATCGCGCCCTGCGGGTAGTTGCCGAAGACGAGCATGCTGTCGAACAGGCCACCCGTGGTGACGCGCTGGATGTCGGCGAGCGGCGTGTGCTCGTGCCGCTGCACCGCGACCTGGTTCTCCTGCAGCTCGCCGAGCCAGTCGGCGAACGACCGCTCCCACGCCACGCGCACCCGCACCGGCAGGGTGTTGATGAACAGGCCGACGATCGACTCCACGCCGGGCAGCTCGGCCGGACGCCCGGACACGGTGAGGCCGAACACGACGTCGTCCTCGCCCGAGTAGGCCGACAACAGCACGGCCCACGCCGCCTGCACGACCGTCGACAGGGTGACCCGCCGGGTGCGGGCCAGCTCGACGAGTGCCGCCGTGACGTCGCGGGGCAGCGCCAGCTCACGCCGGTCCTGGGCCCAGTGCTCACGCACCACGCGGTCCACCGGCAACGGCGTCGGCGAGTCGAACCCGCCGAGGTACTCCCGCCAGAACGCTTCGGCCTCAGCACGATCACGCTGGCCCAGCCACGCGATGAAGTCCCGGTAGGGCCGCACCGGCGGCAGGGACTCACGCTGGTAGGCGGCGGTGACCTCGTCCCACAGCAGCGGGATGCTCCAGCCGTCGAGGTACAGGTGGTGGAACGCCAGCAAGATCCAGTGGCGGTCGCGTCCGCGAGCGAGGTGCACTCGCAGCAGCGGCGCGGTGGTGAGATCGCACCCGCGGGCGCGGTCCTCGGCCAGCAGTTCGTCGATGGCGGCTTCGGGATCGGCGACGGCCGACCAGTCGTGCACCTCGAACGGCACGTCGACGTTGCCCACGACGACCTGGAGCGGCTCGCGCACGCCCTCCCACACGAAGGCGGTGCGCAACGCGGGATGCCGGTCGACCACGAGCTGCCAGGCCGCACGCAGAGCGTCGACATCGAGCTCACCGGTCAGCTCGCGCAGGTCCTGCGTCCAGTAGACGCCGCTGTCGGGCGACTCGACGGCGTGGAAGAGCATCCCTTGCTGCAGCGGCGACAACGGGTAGACGTCGACCAGTCCTGGCGTGCGGGCGACCAAAGCGTCCAAAGAGGACTGATCGAAGGAAGCCAGCGGAACGTCGGACGGCGTGAGGCCGTGCGCGCCCGACCGGCAGTGGTCGACCAGGTCAGCCAAGGCCTGCACGTATGCCTCGGCGAGCCGCGAGATCGTCTCGTGCCGGTGGAGGTTGGTGCTGTACTGCCACTCCACGGAAAGGGTCCCGTCGGCGGCCTGGGCCACCTCGACACCGAGCACGTGCGAGCGCAACCCGCCCTCGCCCTCGGCGGGGCCGCACAGCTCCTCGGAGAGCTCACGGGCGAACAGGCCGACGGCCTCGTCCTCGACGGCGTCGAATCCACCGAGGTAGTTGAAGACGACCGGGCGATCCGGGGCGGACCTGAGCTGCTCGTCCCGCTCACGCAGCACGGTGTAGCCGACACCGCGGCGCGGCACGGCCCGCAGCTGTTCCTTGACCGCCTTGATGACGCCGGCGATGTCACCGAGGTCGGCGTGGTGGAGCCCGACGGGGTGGATGGCGTGAACCAGCCGACGGTGCGGGACAGGTCGATGCCGTCGGCGATCGGCTCGCGGCCGTGGCTTTCCAGGTCGATGGCGGCGGCGCTGGTGCCGGTCCACCGCCCGAGCACCTGGAGCAGTGCGGCGACGAGCAGTTCGTGGCCCTGGGTGCGGTAGGCGCGGTGGGCGTGGGTGAGCAGCGCCGAGGTGCGTCCCGCGTCGAGGGCGACGCGAACGGACTCGGTCGAGTCCTCGGTGTTGAGACCGTCGTGGTCGGTGGGCACGGCCGTGGTCGTCCGCACGACCTCCCGCCACCAGGGCAGCTCGTCCTGGGGGTCGAACGCCTCCAGTGCGGCGGCCCACTCCTGGTACGAGGTGGTCTTCGGTCCGAGGACACCGGCGGAGTACGCGGTGTCGAGGTCCTCCAGCAGGACGTTCCAAGAGACCGCGTCCACGACGTAGTGGTGCACGGTGAGGCCGAACCACGCGGGCCGATCGCCGCGGTCGACGTACACGGCACGCAGCAACGGCCCGTCCGTGAGGCTCAACGACGTCTGCGCGGTGGCCATGGCCGCGGTGACGGCCTCGTCCAGCGCGGGGCCGTCGAGGGCGGCCGCGTCGAGCACGGTCACCAGCTCGGCGGTCTCGGCGGGTGCGTTCTCCTGGGTGTCGCCGTGCAGGCGCAGCCGCAGGGCGTCGTGGTGGGCGACGACCGTGCCGAGCGCGGCGCGCATCGTGCTCGCGTCCGTGCCCGGTGCCAGCTCGAACATGCCGGACCAGTTGAAGTGGTCCCGTTCGGGCAGGTCCTCCCGGATGAACCAGCGCTGGATGGGCGTGAAGGCCACGGGTCCGCTGACGGTGCCCTGGTCGGCCGTGCTGGGTGCGGCCGTGGTGACGTGGGCGGCGAGCTCGTGGACCGATTGGTGCGTGAAGAGATCGGCGATCGCCAGCTGCAGTCCGGCGGCACGGGCACGACGAGACGTGCAGGCTACGGATCGAGTCGCCGCCCAGTTCGAAGAAGTTGTCGTGCACGCCGACCCGTTCGACGCCGAGCACCTCCGACCACACCGCGACGAGCGTGCGCTCGGCGTCCGTGCTGGGCGGCTCGTACGCGGTCGTGGTCTCGGGGGCGCCGGGGTCGGGCAACGCGCGCTTGTCGAGTTTTCCGTTGGTGTTCAACGGCAACTCGTCGAGCGGCACGATCGCCGACGGCACCAGGAACTCGGGCAGACGTTCGGCGAGGAAGCGGCGAAGGTCCGCCGGCTCGGCGGTGCTCACAACGTAGGCGATCAAGCGCTTGTCGTTCACGATCACGGCGGCGTTGGCGACGTCCGGGTGGCCGGCGAGCACGTGCTCGACCTCGCCGGGCTCGACCCGGAACCCGCGGATCTTGACCTGGTCATCGGTCCGACCGACGAAGTCGACCGCACCGTCAGCGCCCCACCGCACCAGGTCACCGGTGCGGTACATCCGAGCACCGGGCACGTACGGGTCAGGAACAAACCGCTCAGCAGCCAAGTCCGCACGGCCCGCATAGCCACGCGCCAAGCCGGTACCACCGATGTACAGCTCACCCGGCACGCCGACCGGCGTCGGCTGGAGCCAGCGGTCCAGCACGTGGAAACACAAGCCCCGCAAGGCATTGCCGATCGGGACCGACGACGGACCGAGCCGGCCGGTGTGCATGTCGTGGAACGATGCGTACACAGTGGACTCAGTCGGCCCGTACATGTTGTAGATGGCGACGGCCTGGTTGGCGTCGAGCACCTTGCGGGCCTGCAGGGGCGACATCGCCTCGCCACCGGCCAGCACCTTGCGGTGTCCCGAGAACACGCCCGGATCGGTGTCCGCCAACTGGTGGAACAAACCGGTGGTCATGAACGACAACGTCACGCCGTGCTCGGCGTAGAGCTTGGCCACGTCCAGTCGCTCAGCCAGGTTCGCGGGTGCCACGGCGAGGGTGGCGCCGGTGAGCAGAGCCGTCCAGATCTCCCACGTCGACGCGTCGAAGGACACCGCGGCCATGTGCGCGACCACATCACCGGGCTGAGCGGCCACCGCCGGGTCGAGCGCGACGCGCACGACACCTTCCTCGGTGACCTCCACGCCCTTGGGCACACCCGTCGAGCCCGACGTGAACATCGTGTAGACCAGACGTTCAGGCACGGCAACGAGTTCCGGCCACTCAGCGGGCGCGGTGACCAACTCTGCGAAGTCGACAACACGCGCGGCTTCCAGGGCGTAGTCACCACGCGACACCACCAGCTCAACACCGGCAGCCGCCTGCACATCGCGAAGACGACCGTGCGGCAACGCGGGATCAAGCGGCACATACGTACCACCCACCTGCACCACACCCAGAATCGCGACCACGAGGTCGACCGACCGCTCGAACCACAGGCCTACCCGCGTCTCCACACCGACACCAGCGGCACGCAGACCCGACGCCACGCGCGCCACCCGTTCGCCGAGCTCGGCGTAGGTCAGCTCCTGGCCACCGCCACGGACGGCCACGTGGTCGGCGAAGTTGGTGACAGCCAAGCGGAACCGCTCGGCCAAGCCGACGTAGGGCTCGTCGAACGCGGGGCCGGCACTCCAGCCGGTCGCCGGCGTCGGCGTCACCTCGCGCACGAGCTGGTCAGGGCCTGCGACCGCGCTGGCCAGTACGGCCTGCAGCTGGTCGAGCAGCCGGTCGACGGTGGCTTCGTCGAACGCGCCGGTGGAGAACTCGGCCTCGATCTTGAGCGTGTCCTCCAGGTCGATCGCGAGCCCGATCGGGTAGTTGATCTGCTCGATGGAGTCGAGCGCGCCGAAGCGGTCCTCGTCGCCGTCCTCGTCCTCTTCGGACAACAGTGCCTGCGGGTAGTTGCCGAACACCACGATGCTGTCGAAGACGCCGCTGCCACGAGGCAGCTCCGACCACCGCTTGATGTCCGACAGCGCGGTGAACTCGTAGCGCTGCACCGCGACCTGGTTCTCCTGCAGTTCACCCAGCCAGTCGGCGAAAGTGCGCTCCCACGACACCCGCACACGCACCGGCAGCGTGTTGATGAACACGCCCACCATCGACTCGACGCCGGGCAGGTCGGCAGGGCGGCCGGACACGGTGAGGCCGTAGACGACCTCGTCGTCACCCGAGTAGGCGGAAAGCAGAAGTGCCCACGCCGCTTGGATCACCGTCGACGGCGTGACACGCCTGCGCCGGGCGAGGTCCATGATCCCGGTGGTCAGGTCCTCCGGCAGCTCGACGCGGCGGCGTCCCTGCGCCCAGTGGTCGCGCACCGAGCGGTCGACGGGCAACGCCGTCGGGGCGTCGAACCCGGCCAGGTAGTCCCGCCAGAACGACTCGGCCTGTGCGCGATCGCGCTTGCTCAGCCAGGCGATGAAGTCCCGGTACGGCCGCACGGGTTCGAGGTCGGGCATCGTGCCGTGGCACAGGGCGTCGTAGGTGGCGCCGACCTCCTCGAGGACGACGGGCACGCTCCAGCCGTCGCACAGCCCGGAGTAGAGGGCCCACACCATCCGGTGGTGACCGGTGCCGTCGTTGATCATGTGCACGCGCATGAGCGGCGGCCGGGTGAGGTCGAAGCCCTGGGCGCGGTCGCGGGCGAGCAGCTCCTCGAGCGCGGCCTGCCGGTCGGTCACGGCGGACCAGTCGTGCACCTCGAAGGGCACCTGGACGTCGCTCATGACGACCTGGAGCGGCTCGGGCACGCCCTCCCACACGAAGCCGGTGCGCAGCACGGCGTGGCGTGCGATCACCAGCTCCCATGCGCGCCGCATGGCGTCGAGGTCGAGCACCCCGTCGAACTCGTACAGGCCCTGCGCCCAGTAGACACCCTTGTCCGATTCCGCCTCCAGGACATGGAAAAGCATGCCCTGTTGAACAGGCGCCAACGGATACATGTCTTCAATCACTGATCCCCCGCCTAACCCTCTCCCCGCCAACATTTTTACACAACAGTCATTTACCGGGTCAAGGAATGCTCACAGTCATCGAATATTCGTATGGAGATCATTTGCCCTGGTCCTCGCACATTTAAAATGGCATGCCGAAATAGAGCTTGCTGACACCGTGCAATTCGCTGGTACAACTGCGAAACGCGAGTGCGCTATCTGCCCCCTCTTATCGGGCGCCTCGTTCCGGCTCGATCACCCACCCATCTGCTTGAGCACGGCGGCGAGGCTCGCCTGATCGATGTTGGCCAGCGGGAAGTCGGACGGGGTGACTCCGCCGGCTCCTGACTGGCAGTGCTCGACCAGCTCGCGCAGCACGTCCACGTAGCGCGCCGCGAGCCGCTCGACAGTCGCTGGTCTGTGCAGGTTGGTGCTGAAGTACCACTCGACCAGCAGCCGACCGTCCGAGGTCTGCTCGGCTTCGATCTGCAGCAGGTGCGATCGGTTCCCCTGCTCGTTCTCCGTCGGGCCGCACAGGTCGGCGGACAGTTCCTTGCGGATCAGCCCGTCCTCGTCGTCGCCCACGGCGTCGAACGCGCCGAGGTAGTTGAACAACACGGGCCGCGCAGGTGCGTTGACCAAGCGGTCATCACGTTCCAGGTAGCGGAGAATCCCGTACCCGACACCGCGGCGCGGCACCATGCGCAGCTGTTCCTTGACCGCCTTGATCAGCTCACCGCTGTCGTTGAGGCGGTTGTGGCGCAAGCGCACCGGGAAGATCGACGTGAACCACCCGACGGTGCGGGACAGGTCGACGCCGTCGGCGATCGCCTCGCGGCCGTGGCTCTCCAGGTCGATCGTGACGTCGCCGGTGCCCGCCCACTCGCCCAAGGTTTTGAGCAGGGCGGCCAGCAGCAGGTCGTTGATCTGGGTGCGATAGGCCTTGTGGGCCTCGCCCAGCAGCACCTCGGTGGACTTCGCGTCGAGCCAGGTGCGGACGGTGTCGGCCGACGCCTCGGTGTTGGCGCCCTGGCCGTCGACGGGCAGCGCGGTGACCCGTTCGGTCTGCGCGGCCCAGTGGTCGCGTTCGGTTTCGGGGTTGTCGTCGTGCAGCACCTCGGCCCACTGCCGGAACGAGGTCGTCTTCGGCTCCAACGCCTCCGGCCCCGCGGTGTAAGCGGTCTCCAGATCTTCCAGCAGGACGTTCCACGCCACGCCGTCCATGACGAAGTGGTGCGCGGTGAGACCCAGCCAGGCGGGGGCGGCACCGCGGTCGAAGTAGATCGCGGCCACGAGCGGGCCGTCCGCCAGGCGCAACGACGTCTGCGTTTCGGTCATGTGCGCGATGACCTCGTCGTCGTCCTGGGCGGTGACGACGCGCAGGACCGGCTGCAGCTCACCGTCGTTGTCCTGCACCCAGGTGTCCCCGTCCTGGCGGAACCTGATGCGCAGGGCGTCGTGGTGTGCCGCGACGGCGTCGAGTGCCCGCGCGAGCCTGTCCGGGTCGGTGCCGGCTGCCAGCTCGAACACGCTCGACCAGTTCCAGTGGTCGCGGTCAGGGATGTCCTGCTCGACGAACCAGTGCTGGATCGGCGTGATCGGGACGGGACCGGTGACGACACCCTGTTCGGCCAGCGTGGCCGTCGGGGTGTCGCGCACGACGGGTGCGAGCTCGGCGATGGTCTGGTGGGCGAACACGTCCGCCACGTCCACCCCCAGCCCGGCGGCCCTGACCCTGGCGACGATCTGCAGGCTCAGGATCGAGTCGCCGCCCAGTTCGAAGAAGTTGTCGTGCACGCCCACGCGTTCGAGGCCGAGCACCTGCGCCCACACCGCCGCAAGAGTGTCCTCAATGGACGTTCGAGGCGCCTCGAAGACCTCGGCCGTCGTCTCGGGTTCGGGGTCGGGCAGACCCCGGCGGTCGACCTTGCCGTTCGGTGTCAGCGGAAGCCGATCCAGCGCCACGAACACCGACGGCACAAGGTAATCCGGCACCCGCTCGCGCAACCAGTCCCGCAGGACCTTCGTGCTGAACTCACCTTCCGCGACGACGTAAGCCACCAGGCGCTTGCCGCCGTGCGGGCCACCATCCCGTGCCACCACAACGACATCGCGCACGTCGGGGTGGTCGCCGATGACGACCTCGACCTCGCCGGGTTCGACCCGGTAGCCGCGGATCTTGACCTGCTCGTCGACTCGGCCCAGGAACTCGATCGTGCCGTCCGCACGCCACCGCGCCCGGTCACCAGTGCGGTACAACCGGCCACCGGCCGCGCCGAAGATGTCCGGTACGAACCGTTCCGCGGTCAGGTCAGGCCGGTTCACGTAACCACGTGCCACACCCGGACCACCGACGAGCAGCTCACCCGGAACACCGACGAGGGCCGGGCGCATCGCGTCGTCGACGATGACGGCGCGGGCGCCGGCGAGCGGTGTGCCGATGGGCACCACGGCTTGCGGGTGGTCGTCCGTGACCGGGTGGAAGATCGAGTCGATCGCCGCCTCGGTCACACCGAACACGTTGCCCGGCACCGCATTCGGCGCCACCTCGGCCACCGCACTCGTGAGCGCGTCATGCGTCCACATGTCGGTGCCCGAGATCACCAGTCGCAGGCTCTCCACCGGCCCGGCAGTGCGGCAGTGCGCCGCCAGATTACGCAGGAGCATGCCGGGAACGATCTCCGCGATCGCCACACCGTCACCAGACAGCGTGCCGTGCAACGACTCCACGGACACGTGCTCGTCGTGCGGCAGGAACACCACGCTCTGCCCAAACGCCAGCGCACGGGTCATGTCGCCGATGGACACGTCGAACCCTGGACCAGACATCGACAACACCGTGCCTGGGCCACCCACGTCGGCGAGCCCGGCCCGCCATCCCGCGACATACGACGACAACGCGCCGTGCGTCACCGCCACACCCTTGGGCCGGCCAGTCGACCCCGACGTGTAAGCGATGTACGCCAACGCATTCGGGTCGGTCCGCACCGGTAGGTCGTCGAGGACCGTGTCGTCCAGCACGAGCACTTCACCGCTGAACCCGGCCAGCTCGCCGGCGAGGTCGTTGGTGGTGACCGCGGCGGTCGCACCGGCGTCAGCCAGCAGGAACGCGAGACGTTCCGCGGGCAGACCGGGGTTGATCGGCACGTACACGCCACCGCTGCGCAGCACGCCTTGGAACGCCACCGCCAGCTCGATCCCGCGCGGCACCAGCACCGCGACCGGTGACTCCACCGTGACACCGGCCCGCTGGAGCCGTGCCGCCAAGCCTGCGGAACGGGCGTCCAGCTCGGCGAACGTCAGGCGCTCGTCGCCGCACCTCGCGGCCACGGCGTCGGTGTGAGCCCAGCTGTGGATCAGCTCGGGTACCGGCGATTCGGCGACCGGCGTCGAGGTCTCACCCCACGCCACGAGCTGCGCGGCCTGTTCCGGACGCTGCAGCGGCAGTTCGGCGACGGCCAGCTCAGGCTCGTGGGCGACGGCGGTGAGGACGACGACGAGCTGGTCGAGAACGCGCTCGACCGTGGCCGCGTCGAAGGCGGCCGTGGAGAACTCGGCCTCGATCTTGAGCGTGGTCTCCAGGTCGACGGCGAAGGTGAGCGGGTAGTTGCCCTGCTCCACCGACTCGACCGCGTCGGCCCACTCCTCTTCGGTGTCGGCGGGTGCCTCCTCCTGCGGGTAGTTGCCGAACACGACGATGCTGTCGAACAACGCGCGGCCGTGCGGCACGGCGGACCACCGCTGCACGTCGACCAGCGGGGTGAACTCGAACCGTTGCAGCGCAACTTGGTTGTCCTGCAGCTCGTGCAACCACGTGGCGAACGGCGTCCTGCCGGGTATTGAGGCCCGCACCGGCAGTGTGTTGATGAACAGGCCGACCATCGACTCGACCCCGGCCAAGTCGGCCGGTCGGCCGGACACGGTCAGGCCGAACACCACGTCGTTCTCACCCGAGCTCGCGGAAAGGACCTTGGCCCACGCGGCCTGAACGACCGTGGACAACGTGACGCGCTCGCGCCGGGCCAGCTCCACGAGCCTGGTGGTGACGTCCTCGTCGAGGTTCGTGCGCCGCCGGTCCTGGGCATAGTGGCTCGCGGCCAGGCGGTCCACCGGCAATGTCGTGGGCGCTTCGAAGCCGTCCAGGTAAGTGCGCCAGAACCCTTCGGTGTCAGCGGGATCGCGCTGGTCCAGCCAGGCAATGTAGTCGCGGTACGGACGCGATGGCGGCAACGACTGCCGCTGATAGGCGGCAGACACCTCGTCCATGACGACGGGCAGACTCCACCCGTCACACAGACCCTGGTACAGGCCCCAGATGAGCCAGTTCCGCCCGTCACCTCGGTCGACGAGGTAGAGGCGGGTGAGCGGCGGCCGGGCCAGGTCGAAACCGAGCGCACGGTCCTCTTCCAGCAGCTCCTGCAACCGCACCTGTTGAGCCGCCTCGTCCAGACCCGACCAGTCGTGGGTGGTCAACGGCACGTCGACATCGGCCAGCACGACCTGCACGGGCTCGCTGACGCCCTCCCAGATGAACCCGCTCCGGAGCGCGGCGTGCCGAGTGATCACCTGGCGCCAGGCACCGGCCAGCCGGTCCGCATCGATCGGACCGGTCAGGTCGTAGACGCCCTGCCCCCAGTAGAGCCCGTCCCCTTCCTCCGGGGCACCGACGACACCGAACAACATGCCCGACTGCACCGGCGCGAGCCGGTAAACGTCCACAAGCGACGGACAGCGCTCCACGAGCCCGTCGACCTCGCCCTGCGTCAGCGACGCCAACGGGAAGTCCGACGGCGTGAAGCCACCGGCAGTCGACCGGCAATGCGCGGCCAGCTCACGCAGGACCTCGACATACCGAGCCGCAACCCGTTCGACAGTGGTGGTGTCGTGCCGGTTGGTCGAGTGGAACCACTCGATCGACAACCGCCCATCAGCGGTCTGCTGCACCTCAAGCTGCAACAGATGCGACCGCGTCCCACCCTCCCCTTCGCTCGGCCCGGCCAGATCGCCGTCCAACTCACGACGGATCAACCCGGCCGACTCGTCACCCGCGGCGTCATACGCCCCGAGGTAGTTGAACAACACCGGACGATCCGGCGCACCGGCCAAGTCGTCCTGCAGCCAACGCAGCACGCCATAGCCGACACCACGACGCGGCACCGACCGCAGCTCTTCCTTCACCGCCTTGATCGCCGCCGCCGGGTCACGCTGGTTCGTGAGGCGCACCGGGAAGATCGACGTGAACCACCCGACAGTGCGCGACAAGTCCGCACCCTCACGACCGTGGCTCTCCAGATCCACGGTGACGTGGTCGGTACCGGCCCACTCCCCGAGTGTCCGGGCGAGAGCGGTCAGCAGCAGATCGTGGCCTTGCGTGCGGTACGCCTTGTGCGCGTCGCTGAGCAGAGCCGCAGTCGTGTCCGCATCCAGCCACGACTGCACAATCGCCCCGGACGCCTCGGTGTTCGGGCCATCGCCATCAGCAGGAAGCTCGGCGACGTCCGCAGTCGCGCTGATCCAGTGGTCACGTTCGCCACTGGCGTCGTCATCCCGCAGCTGCAACGCCCACTGCTGGAACGACGTGGTCTTCGGCGGGAGCGCTCCACCGTGGTAGGCCGTCTCGAGGTCCTCCAGCAGGACGTTCCACGACACCCCGTCCATCACCAGGTGATGCACGGTCAGCCCGAGCCACGCGGGCCGGTCACCACGGTCGAAGAACACAGCCGCCACCAGCGGACCATCGGCCAGACGCAACGACTTCTGTGCCGCCGTCATCTCCTCGACCACTTCGTCGTCGTGCACAGCAACGACCCGCAGCAGACCGGTGGCCTCGATGCCGGCGTTGTGCTGGCTCTCCGGTGTGAACCGGATGCGCAGCGCATCGTGATGCGCCACCACGGCATCGAGCGCCA
>NZ_VSRL01000106.1 GCF_012184385.1 Lentzea indica | reverse complement strand
CGCCGAAGCTGAGCTCGGCCAGCCTGCGCCAGGCAGGTGCCAGGCGGCGTGCCAGCCGTGCCAGCGGGCGAGTGGGGCGATGGGCGAGGATCGCGCCCGCGATGTGCAGCGCCAACGGGATTCCGTGGCAGCACTGGACGATCTGCGCCGCCGCGGCGGGTTCGGACGCCGCCCTCGGTGCCAGCCGCGTCAGCAGCTCCAAACCGTCCACATCGGACAGCGGGCCGAGCAGGAGGTGTTCCGCGCCGTCCAGCAGGAGCGGGGCCCGGCTGGTGATCAGGAGCGCGCACGGGCCGGTCGCGGGCAG
This sequence comes from Lentzea indica, assembly GCF_012184385.1. GTDB lineage: Bacteria > Actinomycetota > Actinomycetes > Mycobacteriales > Pseudonocardiaceae > Lentzea > Lentzea indica. The sequence goes on along the minus strand of NZ_VSRL01000106.1, from coordinate 28,363 downwards.
CAGGTCGCGCAGCGGTGCGGGATCGGTCGCACCGTCGAGCACCACGAGCACCGCGCGGTCCGCCAGCCGTGACCGCAGCAGGGCGGCGGCCTCGTCGATCGCGTTCGGCACGTCGGAAACGCCCAGGTGGCGCAGGAGCCGGTGCGGAACGCGCGTCGCCTGGCGGAGGTCGATGTAGAGCTGGCCGTCGGGGAACACCGGCGCGACGCGGTGCGCGACCTCCAGTGCCAGCGCGCTCTTGCCGACGCCGCACGGGCCGTGCACCACGGCCACGGCCGGTGCGTCCTGGGCGAGCAAAGCCTGCAGCCGCGCCACTTCGGGTCCGCGTCCCGCGAACGACCGGCAGGGCGCAGGAAGCTCCTTGGGTGCGGGGAAGGAGGAAGCGCGCACGGTGACGGCCGCGGTCAGCCCGGGATCGCGGTCGAGCACCGCCTGGTGCAGCTTGACGAGCTCCGGTGAGGGTTCCAGGCCGAGCCGGTCGGCGATCACCCTGCGGTAGTCGGTGTAGACGGCGAGAGCTCCCGCCAGATCGCCCGACCGGTACAGCGCGGTCACCAGGTGCGCCCGCGGCCGTTCCCGCAACGGGTGCTCCGCCACGAACTCGCGCAGCGGCGTGATCAGCTCGCGGTGCTCGTCGAGACCCAGCCGCGCGTCGAAGTGGTCCTCGGTCACCGCCAGGCGCAGTTCCTCCACCGGCGCGATCGACGCGGCCAGCGCGTCGCAGTCGGCCAGATCTTCGAGGACAGGGCCCCGGCACGCGGAAAGCGCTTCCCCGAGGTGCCGCGCCGCTGTCGCGTGATCACAGCGGGACAGCGCCGCCCTGCCAGCGTCGGCGCGTTCGGTGAACAGGTGCAGGTCCAGCTCACCCGGTCGCAGCGTGAGCTCGTACCCCGCCTGCCTGCCGGATAGACGCTGTGCGCCGTCGGGCAGCACCTGGCGCAGCCGGTTGGCGTAGGTGCGCAGGTTCGCCACCGCCGACATCGGCGGCTCTTCGGCCCACAACGCGCGGACCAGCCTGCGGATCGGCACCGTCCGGCCGGGGTTGAGCAGCAGTGTGGCGAGCAGGAGGCGTTGCTTGAGCGAGCCGAGCACGACACTCGTGCCGCGGGCGCGCACCTCGATCCTCCCGAGAACCCTGAACTCGACTGACACACCGGTGATCCTGGCTGTGGCCGCTGACACACCGCCGACACGGCATACACGCGGCCGTGTATGTGCGCTGGGCGCCGCCGTGTACCCGCTGTTCCTACGTTGGCGCCACCGACGCCATCCGGCGCGGAGGAAGTGAGGGAGCGCGACACATGCGCAAGACGTTGGAGTCGCTCAGCGACAAGCTGCTCGGCGTGTTCGTGACCAAGGTGGACGTGGGCGCGGCCTGCCCGCCCGACCCGTTCTACAAGCACTGCTACTGCCGTGAGCGCAGTGACTTCCGCCAGCGCTGTTCGTACAACGGCGCGTGCAAGGTCTTCTGCGGGCCCTGCGTGGTCTTCCGGCGCTGCGGCGCGTGACCAGACGCCGTGAGTGGCGACGCGCCTCGCCACTCACGGCTCCCGTTCCCCTCTAGCTTCGGAGACTTTCCATGTCAGTGCTGACCGCCGCGGTCGTGGTCGTCGGAATCCTGTGCGTGCTGGACCTGCTGCTGAGCTTCGGCATCATCCGGCGGTTGCGCGAGCAGAACGAGGCGCTGCGCGACCTGCGGGAGAAGCAGTCGGCGGCCGAACCGGACATCATGCTGCCTGCCGGCTCCAGGATCGAACTGTCCGATGTGGACGTTTCTGGTGCGCTGGTCGGCTTCTTCTCCCCGAACTGCGAGCCGTGCAAGGAGCGCATTCCCCAGTTCATCGAGTACGCGACCGGCCACCGCGGGAAGGTGATCGCGGTCGCGGCAGGAGACGCCGAGGAGATCGCCGACATGGTCGTGCGCCTCGGTGAGGTGGCCGAGGTCGTAGTCGAGGAGATGGGCGGCCCGCTGCACAACGCGTTCGGCACGACCGGCTACCCGGCGGTGTGCCTGGTCGACGACGACCGGACCGTCGTGGCGAGCGGCTGGGAGATGTCCGCGCTGCCGGTTCTCGCGACCCGGTGAACACCGATCTCGGCGCCCGTCGAGTGCTGTCGCTCCTCGTCAGTGCTTTCGGCCTGACGAGGACGGCTGCGCCGGCGGGCACACCCCTGTACGTGGTGCTCTGCCTGCTCGGCGGCGTGGTGCCGCTCGCGGCGGCGTGGTGCACCAAGATCCTTCTGGACGGCCTCGCCGCGGACGGCGGCTGGGCGGCGCTCGTGCCGTGGGCGGTCGCGCTGGCGGTGACGGGTCTGGTCAGCGGCCTTCTCCCGGTGGCGTCGGAGTACCTCAAGCTGCGGCTGGACCGCGCCGTCGCCGTGCTGACGATGGACCGGCTGTACCAGGCGATGGGCCGGCTCACCGGCCTGGCGCGGATGGAGGACCCCCGGTTCAGGGACAAGCTCCAGCTCGCGCAGCAGACCGGCCGCAGCGGCCCCGGTCAGCTCGTCGACGACGGGCTGGGCGCGGCACAGGCGGCCGTGACGACGGGCGGGTTCCTCGGCACGTTGTTCTTCTTGAACCCCGGCATGGCGGTGATCGTGTTGCTGGCCGCCGTGCCCGCGTTGATCGCCCACCTGCGGCTCAGCCGGGCCAGGGCCGAGGTGCTGTGGTCGATCACTCCCGCCGAGCGGCGCGAGGTGTTCTACGCGGAGCTGCTGTCGAGTCTCGACGCGGCGAAGGAACTGCGGCTGCTCGGCCTCGGCGACCTCTTCCGGCGCCGCATGCTCGTGGAGCTGACGGCGGCGCACGCCGTCGTGGAGGGCCAGGATCGCAGGGACGCCCGTACTCGCGGCTTGCTGGCCGGGCTGACCGCGCTGGTGTCGGCGGCCGGTCTGATCTGGTCGGTGTGGCTCGCCACCACGGGCTCGTTGTCGATCGGTGACGTCGCGATGTTCGTGGCCGCCGTCGCCGGAGTGCAGGGCGCGTCGCAGAGCCTGGTGCACAACCTCGCCTCCGCGCACCACTCGGTGCTGTTGTTCCACCACTACCGGGAGATCGAGTCGCAACCACCGGACCTGCCCGTTGCCGTTGTGCCGCAACCGGTTCCGCCGCTGCGTCACGGGATCGAGCTGCGCAACGTGTGGTTCCGCTACGCCGACGACCAGCCGTGGGTGCTGTGCGGGGTGAACTTGACGATCCCGCACGGGCGTTCACTCGCGCTGGTCGGGCTGAACGGCGCGGGAAAGTCGACGATCGTCAAGCTGCTGTGCCGGTTCTACGACCCCTGCCGCGGCGCGATTCTGTGGGACGGCACCGACATCCGTTCGTTCGAGCCGAGGACCTGCGCGCCCGCATCGGCGCGGTGTTCCAGGACTACATGCGCTACGACCTCAGCGCCGCGGAGAACATCGGCCTGGGCGACGTGTCCTCAATGGACGATCGCGAACGCGTCGTCGCGGCGGCGCACCGGGCGGGCGCGCACGACGTGGTCGCGGCGTTGCCCCGCGGCTACGACACGTTGCTGTCGCGCATGTTCTTCGACGAGGCCGACCGCGAGGACCCGGAGACCGGCGTGCTTCTCTCCGGTGGCCAGTGGCAGCGGCTCGCGCTCGCAAGGGCGTTCCTGCGCGACCGCAGAGACCTGATGATCCTGGACGAGCCCAGCTCCGGCCTGGACGCGCAGGCAGAGCACGAGGTGCACAGCAGCCTGCGCCGGCACCGCGAGGGCGCGACGAGCGTGCTGATCTCGCACCGCCTCGGCGCGGTCCGCGACGCGGGGGTGATCGCCGTCCTCACCGCCGGTCAGGTCTCCGAGCTCGGCACGCACGACGAGCTCCTGTCCCTCGGCGGCGACTACGCGCGGCTCTTCCGGCTGCAGGCTTCTGGATATGACGAGGTGGTGACCGGATGATCTGGGTGGTGCCGGCTGTTGTCGCTCTTGTACTGGTGTCCTGGGTGCTCGTGTTGCGCAGCAGGCTGCTCGTGGTGACGGTGCACGGCGTGAGCATGGAACCGACCTACCGCTCCGGCGACCGGCTGCTGGTCCGGCGGGCCAGGCTGGACCGCGTCCGCGCCGGTCAGGTCGTGGTGGTGCGGGTGGACGCCGCCACGCCGGACGACCCGACGGGTGGCCGCATGGTGAAGCGTGCGGTGGCGGTGCCGGGTGATCCCGTGCCACCGCGGATCCCGGTGCCCGGCCCGCGCGTGCCTCCGGACAGCCTGCTGGTGCTCGGCGACAACCTCGCGCGCAGCAACGACTCCCGGCGGCTGGGCTATCTCCCGGCGGACGCGCTGATCGGCGTGGTCCTCCGCCCGATCGGACAGAGGTGACGTGGTGCTGAGCACGGGTGCTCTGGTCCTTTGTGGACTCGTCTTGTTGGTGTCCGCGGTGAGCAAGGTGCGGGGAAGGACCGACTACGCCGAGTTCGTCGCGTCGGTGCCTGCCTTCGGGATTCCGGCACGGTGGACGCGCCTGTTCGCGGTGCTGACCGTCGTGGCGGAGTTCGTGATCGCCGCGTTGCTGCTCGCGTCCGTGTTCACCGAGCACTGGCTTGCGGTCGCGGGCCTGGTGCTGGCGGTGGGCATGTTCGGTGTGCTGACCGCCGTGGTGTGGCGCGCGGTGTCACGGCAGTCCGGTGCGGTGTGCCGGTGCTTCGGGCGTGCTCGCACCACGCTCGCGCACCGGCACGTCGTGCGCAACGCCTTCCTGCTGGCGGTGGCCGCGTTCGGCCTGGTTGCACTGTCTGTTGTGGACGCTGCGGCCGACCCTGCCGCTGTGTGGCTCGCGGCGGTCGTCGGTGCGGTCGGCGCGGTGCTGGTGGTGCGGTTCGACGACCTCGCCGACCTGATCGCAGGTCCGGTCGGCTAGAGCGGGGCGAGGCTGGTGGGAAGGCGCTCGAACCCGCGCAGGATGCGGGTGGGACGGCGGCGGGCACCGGCCAGCGGGCGCAGGTCGGGAAAGCGGCTGAAGATCGTGCGCAGGCCGATCTCGCCCTCCATGCGGGCGAGTTGGGCGCCGAGGCAGTAGTGGCGGCCGGCGCCGAACGAGACGTGGTCGCGGGCGTTCTGGCGGGTGACGTCGAACGCGTCCGGGTTCTCGAAGACCTCCGGGTCGCGGTTGGCGGCCGCGAGCACGGTCGTGACGAGCTGGCCGCGGCGCACGGGAACGCCGGCGATCGTCGTGTCGCGGGCGCACATGCGGCCGGTCAACAGGACAGGAGGATCAAAGCGGAGGACCTCGTCTACGGCGTTGCCCCACAGCTCGGGCCGGGCTCGGAGGGTGTCGAGTTGCGACGGGTGCCTGGTCAGCAACGCGATGCCGTTGCCGAGGAGGTTGACGGTGGTCTCGAAGCCCGCGGCCAGGACGAGACCGGCGGTCGCCTTGAGCTCGCGTTCAGTGAGGCCGGCGCCGTCCTCACGGGCGGTGATCAGGCGGCTGAGCAGGTTGTCGCCGGGGTTGGCGCGCAGGGCGTTCAAGTGGCGGGTGAGCCAGGCGTCCGAACGTGTTCAGGGTGGTCTCGACGGTGCGGAAGACGCGCCACGACAGGCCGAGGTCGAGGCTCGGCGCGGCGGCCGCGCCCAGTGCCAGGACGGTGGCGCGTTCTTGCGGTGGCACACCGAGGATCTCGCTGATCACGGTGACCGGCAGCAGGCCGCAGTAGGTCTCGATCAGGTCGACGGGGTTGGCGGGGTCGAGGCCGTCGAGCAGTTCGTCGGCGATCTCCTGGGTGCGGTCGCGCAGCTGTTCGACCGCACGGGCGGTGAAGACGCGGGTGACGAGCTTGCGGTAGCGGGTGTGCGCCGGTGGTTCGACGACCAGCAGCGACGGGGGCTGGACGGGATGGGTCACGTCCGTGGCGGACCAGGCAGCGAGCTTGCCGAGAATGCCGGCGCCGTACCTCGGGCGGGTCGTCACGAGGGCGTCGTCGGTGAGGACTTCCTTGACGATCGCGTGCCGGGCGGTGGTGTGGCCGACCTTGGTGGCGGCGAGCGGGCCGCGGGAGCGGATCTCGTCGAACAGACCGGTCAGGTCGGCGCCGGTGGACGCCTCGACGGTGATGCGCCCCTGAAGGTCGCCGCGGCGCGCGGCCAGGCGCAGCACTGCCCGTGGCAGCGCGTGGCCGATGCTCCAGCGCACCGCCGGCTTGACGTGCTCCTCGGCGAGACTCATCAGTGCCGAAGCGTGCCCAGTGGACGGCGATGAGTCAAGGATGGTCCGTCCGGCGGAATGGAAAGTCCACTTCGGATCAACGGGTATGGTGCCGCGCCATGGAAATCCGGGCGCTGCTCGACCGCATGACGCACGAGGACACTCGGCGTGAGGTCGAGGACTTCGTGGCAGAGCAGGGAATCACGTCGTTCGACGAAATAGCCGAAGTGATCGCCACGTCCGATGACGGTCAGGTCGTGCGGTCGGCGTGCCGGGCGTTCTCCATGCTGGCGGCGGGGGACGAGGTCTACCTCGAAGCGACGCGGCACCCGCACGCGACGGTGAGACAGGTGGCCGCGAGCATGTTCCGTGGCGAGCAGGCGTTGAGGTATGCCGGGGAACTGCTGCCGGTGCTGGCCGACGAGGACCACTACGTGCGGCGGGAAGCGTTGTGGGCGTTCGGGACGATGGGCCCGGACGTGTTGCCGCTGCTGCACGAGACGCGCCGGACGGCCAAGGGCGCGGTGCGCAGGGGAGCCCTGGCGGGGATTGTCGAGGTCGCCGGACCGGACGCGCTGTCGCAGCAGGACCGGAAGATGATCGAGCGGTACATCCAGGTCAAGATCGAAGAAGAGATGTACGGCACCGAGGAGATGCATCTCTGCGGCGGCTGGTACGCGATCAGGACCGAGGACCAGAACGCCGTGCTCGGGGTCTGCGGTCTGAAGGATCCGACGCCGGTCACGAAAATCCTCGGCGGCTCGGCCTGGAACAACGACCATCACGCATGGGCCAAGGAGGGCGAACACGTTCGGTGCGCCAGGGTCTACGTCACCGGCTCGTGGGACGGCTGGACGCTCGTGTTCGGCGAGCCGTTCGCGCACGGAACCCGGAGTGTCCCGGAGATCTGCGCGGTGCTGAGCGCGGTGTTCGGCGAGGCGCACTACTACGGCATGAGCTGTGGCGACGGCTGGACGGCGTGGTGCATCGCGGAGGGTGGCGAAGTCGTTCGCTACTACGACGCGTCCAAACCGGAAGACCAGATCGGCGAGCTCGACGTCGAGGACGGCAGGGGCCTGCCGCACGACTGGAGCGACGAGAACGAGGACCTCGACGACATCTGGGCCACCGAGGTCGCCGAGGAGTTGTCGGTCGATCCCACGTACTTCGAGGGTGACATCGAGGGGCACGGTGTGCTCGCGCTGACCCAGTGCGGCCGGACCTACGGATCTCCCAAAGGTTTCCTGCAGATCTAGGTCAGGCGTGGATGACCGGCACCTCCAGTGCCCGCACGATCTCGTTGTCGGCGTCCGTGATCACTCCGGCGACCTCGGCGAACGGCAGCACCGAGAACCGGGACGCCGTGCCGATCTTCTCCGAACTGGCCAGCACGTACGTGTCGGCGGCCTGGTGCGCGAGGGCGCGTTTCATCGCGGCCTCGTCCGCGTCACCGGTCGTGAGGCCTGCCTCGGGGTGGACACCCGTGACGCCTAGCAGGAACACGTCGGCGTGCACGCCACGTGCGGCCTCCACGGCGGCGGCACCGCACGCGACCATCGAGTGCTTGAAGAGCCGTCCGCCGATCACGTACACCTCCACGTCCCGGTGCTCTTCCAGCGCGCTCGCGATCGTCGGACTGTGCGTGACGACCGTGGCGTGCAGGTCGAGCGGTAGCGCGCGCACCACGGCGAGGGTGGTGGTGCCGCCGTCGAGGATCACGGTGCTGCCGGGCTCGATCAGCGCGGCTGCCGCTCGTGCGACCCGTTGCTTGCCATCGACCTGAACGCCCTGACGCGTCGCGTAGTCGGCGATAGCGGGGGAAACGGGCAGAGCGCCGCCGTACACGCGTTGGCAGAGACCCGCCGCCGCGAGATCACGCAGGTCGCGGCGGATCGTGTCCTCGGAGAGGCCGACCTCGGCGGCGAGGTCCTTGGCGACGATCCGGCCGTCGGTGCGCAGGCGTTCGAGCAGCAGGTCACGGCGTTGGGCAGCCAGCATGCACGTTTCTCCTTGTTTTTGCCGAGTCTTGCACATTATGGTCGGACGCATGCTGATTCTGATCGCAGGGCCCTATCGGTCCGGCACGGGGGACGACCCCGCACTGATGGTGCGCAACCTCGAACGGCTGGAGGAGGCGGCGTGGCCGATCTTCCGCAGCGGCCACGTGCCGATGATCGGCGAGTGGGTCGCGCTGCCGGTTCTGCGCGGTGCCGGCGGGCACTCGCCGTTGGATCCGATCGCCTCGGAGATCATGTATCCGACGGCGGAACGGTTGCTGCGGCATTGCGACGCGGTGCTGCGGCTGCCGGGCGAGTCGACAGGGGCGGACGAGGACGTGCGGATCGCGAGGGAACGCGGTCTGCCGGTCTACGAACGGGTGGAGGACATCCCCGGCTATCGCGCCGCCTAGCGGGTCAGGGGGCGATCAGGACGTCGAGCGCGCGGCGGCGACGAACTCACGCATCCGGCCGTGGTCCTTGACGCCACGGCTCGACTCGATGCCGCTGGACACGTCGACCCCCCACGGCGCAGCCACGCTGATCGCCCCGGCGACCGTCTCCGGCGACAGCCCGCCCGCAAGCACCCACTTGCCTTCTGGGCGCTTCTCGTTGAGCCGCGTGATGTCCCACTGCTCACCGGACCCCGCGACGGGGGAGTCGATCAGCAGCAGCTCCTCGCCGAACGCGCCGGTGCGCACGTCGGTGTCCGGCCCGAGCGCGGTCGCCCTGATGAGCTGGAACGGCAGGCCCGCCAGCTCGTCGAACGCTTCCTTCGGGTAGTCGCCGTGCAGCTGCAACGCCTGCACGCCGGTCTTCAGCGCCATCTCACCGGCCTCGGCGGCTGTGATTCCGCGCACGACGGCGACGGTCAGCACGTGCGGTGGCACGTCCGCGACGAGCCTGCCCGCCAGGTCGACGTCGATCTGGCGGGGGCTGGTGGTCAGCACGAAACCGACGGCGTCGGCCCCGGTCCCGACCGCTGCGGCGACGTCGGACTCGGTGCGCAGACCACAAAGCTTCACGAACACAACGCTGATCCTAGGGCCTGTTTCTCGGATCTCGTTCGATGAGAGTCGAGCCTGAGGTGGTTCCTGGCGGCGCGGGCGACAGGCCCGCATACCGGTGTTGTACGTGGGCCTGTCGCCCGTGCCCCCACGGGCCGCCTCAGGCCCGACTATCGCGAACACGGATCCGAGAAACAGGCCCTGGTGTCGTGCAGCTAACAGTCACATCTCGCGGTGCTGCGTGGTCCTACTAGTAGAGACACGGGCAATGGAGGCCGCGATGACGCAACCTGAACATCAGATAGCCACCTCAGTCCTGGTGATCGGCAGCGGCGGCGCGGGACTGCGCGCCGCCATCGAGCTGGCCGAGCGCGGGGTCGACGTGCTGGTCGTCGGCAAGCGCCCGAAGGCCGACGCGCACACCGCGCTCGCCGCCGGTGGCATCAACGCGGCACTCGCCACGATGGACGAGGAAGACTCGTGGCAGCAGCACGCGGCGGACACGATCAAGGAGAGCTACCTCCTCGCGAATCCGGACATCGTGCGGATCGTGGCCGAGCAGGCGCCGCGTGGCATCGCCGACCTGGAACGCTGGGGCATGCCGTTCGCGCGTGAGGTCGACGGCCGCATCTCGCAACGGTTCTTCGGCGCGCACACCTACCGCCGCACGTCGTTCGCCGGCGACTACACCGGGCTGGAGATCCAGCGCACGCTCGTGAACCGGGCCGCGCAGCTGAACATCCCGATCCACGACTCCTGCTACATCACGCAGATCCTGGTGCGGGACAACGTGGTCTTCGGCGCATACGGGTTCGACCTCAACACCGGCACGCGGTACGTGTTCCACGCGGACGTGGTGATCCTCGCCGCCGGCGGGCACACCCGGATCTGGCGCCGGACGTCGAGTCGCAGGGACGAGAACACCGGTGACTCGTTCCGCCTCGCCGTGCTCGCGGGAGGCCGGATCCGCGACCCCGAGCTGGTCCAGTTCCACCCGTCGGGCCTGCTCGAACCAGAGAACGCGGCAGGAACCCTGGTGTCGGAGGCCGCACGCGGGGAGGGCGGCATCCTCACCAACGCGGCGGGGGAGCGGTTCATGTCCCGCTACGACCCGCAGCGCATGGAACTGTCCACACGCGACAGAGTGGCGCTCGCCGCGTACACCGAGATCAAGGAAGGCCGTGGCACCCCGAACGGCGGCGTGTGGCTGGACGTGTCGCACCTGCCGCGCGAGCAGATCATGCGGCGGCTGCCCAGGGTGTACCAGACGCTGCTCGAACTGCAGATGAAGGACATCACCCGCGAGGCGATGGAGATCGCTCCGACCGCGCACTACTCGATGGGCGGTGTGTGGGTGTCGCCCGCGGACCACTCGACGGGTGTCGAGGGTCTGTACGCGATCGGTGAGGCGTCCAGCGGTCTGCACGGCGCGAACCGGTTGGGCGGCAACTCGCTCATCGAGTTGCTGGTGTACGGGCGGATCGTCGGTGAGGCGGCCGCGGAGTACTCGGCTTCCCTGAGCGCGCAACGCCGTTCGCGGATCGTGCTCGGAGAGGCGCGGTCCGAGGTGGACCGGCTGCTCGAAGCCGACGGCCAGGAGAACGTCCGTGCCCTGCAACGGACTCTGCGCAACACGATGACTGAGCACGCGGGTGTCGTCCGCGATGAAGCGGGCCTGCGCAAGGGACTCGCGGAGCTGGACGAACTGGAAGACCGCATTCGCAACGTCGGCGTGCACCCGGACCTCGCCGGGTACCAGGACCTCGCCCACGCCTTCGACCTGTTGGCGTCGGCGATCTCCGCTCGCGCGACCCTGGAGTGCGCCCTCGAACGTCGCGAGACCCGCGGCTGTCACAACCGGTCGGACCATCCGGACCTGGACCCCTCACAGCAGGTGAACCTGGTCTGGGCGGGTCCTGGCTGGATCGACCGCGAGGAGATCCCTCCGGTGCCGGACGAGATCGCGTCGCTGATGAGGGACGTCGACACGGCCGGCAAGCTGGTCGAGTGACACGAGGGGCGGGAGCACCGGGGATGGGCTCCCGCCCCTCGGGTTTCACGGCCGAGGCGCCCGCAGGTGCTTGCGCGCCTCCAGCTCCTCGAGCTCCACCACGGTCAGCATCGGCTGGCCCGGCGCGCAGAACATCGTGACCACGAAAGCGGATTCCTCGTCGCTGAGGTGGTTGCCGTCCTGGTAGTGGATGACGTCGCCACCCGGTTCCCAGAACGTCTCGCCCGCGCGGACGACCCGCTCCGGCTCACCTTCGAGCTCGAAGACGATGGCGCCCTTGACGACGTAGCCGTACGCGGGACCGGAATGCCGGTGCGGCGGCGCACCGGGGCTGCTCGGCGGCAACGTCACGAGGACCGTCATGGCCTCGGCTCCGTCCGGGATCTGCGGTGCTCCCGGCACGGTGCCGATGACCTCGATGTTCGGCGGCGCCCCGCTCATCGCTGCACCGCCCGCCGGTGCTTGCGCGCCTCCAGCTCGTCGGCGCTCACGACGGTGAGCACCGGCTGACCCGGCTCGCAGATCATGGTGGCGATCAGCGCGGACTCCTCGTCGTCGAGGTGGTTCGCACCCTTGTAGTGGATCACGTCGCCACCGGGCTCGAAGAACGCCTCACCCGCCAGGATCACCCGTTCCGGCCCGCCTTCGAGCTCGAACGTGACGGCGCCCTTCACCACGTACGCGTAGACGGGACCGGGGTGCCGGTGGGGAGGTGCGCCGGGGCTGCCCGGCGGGAGGGTGACGAGGATCGACCGCGCCACGAGACCTTCGGGGACCGGTGCGACGCCCGGTGACTCGGCAAGGATCTCGACCTTCGCCGGCGGGCCGACGCCGGCCGGCGGGTGATGCAGGAGTTCGCTCATACCAAGGAGGACCGGACAGCTAACCGTTTTGTGACAGCGCCATCCGGGACCGCAGCTCGTCCGCTTCCGGTGCGTGCAGCTCGTCCCACACCTCTACGGCGCGCTCCCACGTCCGGTGTGCCTCGTCGTGGTTCCCCATGGCCTCGTGGGTGTCGCCGAGGTGGGTCAGCGCCTCGGCGAGCATGTACCGGTCGCCGGAGTCCTCGGACATGTCCAGGGCAGCGTGGTAGTGCGTGAGCGCCGCCGTGTAGTTGCCACGGTGGTGCTCGATGTACCCCAGCGTGTCCAGCATTCCGGGGGTGTCGACGTCCTTGACCGCCACCGCTTGTTCGGCCCGCGCCAGCGCCTCGTCGTACTCGCCGAGCATCGCGAGGCACCAGGCCACACCGTTCAGCGCGTCCGCCTCCGCGACCCAGTTGCCGGCCTCCTGGAAGCACGCCAGCGCTTTCGACGCCCAGTCCAGCGCTTCGTGGTGCCCGCCCTGCGCGCTGACGAGCCGGGCGAGACCGAAGTACGTGTAGCCGAGTGCGTCGGTGTCACCGGACTCGAGGTCGATCTCGAGGGCTCGATCCAGCAATGCGCGCGCCTTGTCGAACTGTCCCGCCCTGGTGTGCGCGCGGGCGATCATCTTCCAGAAGGCCACCAGTTGCTTCTCGTCGTCGGTCAGTGTGATCGCCCGGTGAAGGATGTCGACGTTGGCGGACATCCGGCCGTTCAAGTCGAGGAAGTTCGCGAAGGCACGGATCGTGGCGACGACCTCCTGAGGGAAGCCGTGATCGGAGCGCGCGATCGCGAGCAGAGCGGGCATTTCGGTCTTCAGCCACGACCTGGCGGCGTTGGCGTCGGCGTGGACGACCGTCACCACGCCCTCTGGTGGCGGATGGTCTGCCGCTGTGCCGGAGTTCCCCATCGCACGGGCGTGCTCCGCGTTGTGCCGGTAGTGCGCGACGAGCCGATAGAGGGCGTCGTGCCGTTCGTCATCCTGAACCTGCTCGGCCGCGTAGGCGCGCAGCAGGTCGTGGAACGCGAAACGCCCCGGCGTGCGCTCCATGATCAGGTGGGCACGGGTGAGCTCCTGCATTGCCCGCCGCGCCGAAGCCACCGGCACACCGGTGAGGCTCGCGGCGGCCGCGAGCGAGATCTCCGTGCTCGGGTGCAGACCGAGCAATCGGAACGTCCTGGCCGCCTCCGGACTCAGCGCCAGGTAGGAGCAGGAGAACACGGCCCGCAGGTCCGTCGCTCGTCGCCGCTGCCGAAACCGTCCAGGCCGCCCAGCTCCTCGGCGTAGGCGGTCAGCGAGAACGACGTGTGCGCGGCCCGCGCGGCCACGACGGCCAGCGCCAGCGGCAGCCCAGCGCACCGGTCGATGATCTCCGCCACGGCGGCGGGCTCCGCGTCCACGCGCGACCTGCCGAGGCGGTCGGCCAGCAGTGCGTGCGCTTCCTCCCGGCTCAGCAATGCGAGTGGCAGGCTGCGGGCGTTCGTCGTCGCGACCAGCCCGGTGAGGTCGTTGCGGCTGGTGACGACGACGAGGCTGCCCGGAGTGCCCGGCAGCAGCGGACGGACCTGCGTCGCGTCACGGGCGTGTCGAGCACCACCAGCATCGCGCGGCCGGCCAGCAGCGTCCGGAACTTGGCGGCTTGCGCCTCCACGTCGTCCGGGATGCCGCGCGACGGCACGCCCAGCGCTTCCAGGAACGCCCGCAACGCCTCGCCGGGAGCCATCACGGCGCCGCTGGGGTCGAATCCGCGCAGGTCCACGTACAGCTGGCCGTCGGGGAAGCGGCCGGCCACGCGGTGGGCCCAGTGCAGCGCGAGGGTCGTCTTCCCGATGCCTGCCGTTCCCGACACCGCGCTGATCACGACTGTCGACGTACCGGCGCCGTCCAGCACGGCGTCGAGCCCGCCGAGCGCCTCTGCGCGTCCGACGAAGCCCGTGAGCTCTGGCGGCAGCTGGCGGGGTACCGGCGCGGGTTCGGCGCGGGCGGAGGACAGCAGGTCGTCCTGCTCCTGCGGACGCAGCCCGAGCGCGGTGGCGAGCTGCCGGACCGAGACGAGCTGCGGGTTGCGGCGCTTGCCGGTCTCCATGCCGCGGATGGTGCTGACCGAGACGCCGGACTGTTCGGCGAGGGCCTCCTGGGTGAGGCCCGCACGGAGTCGGAAGCGTCGCACGGCCGTGGCGAACTCAGCAGTCACGGACATGTCGTACCAGGTGCCGGTGATCAAGTGCGCATGTTTCGGCGTGGGCCGAAACGTGGCGGACCGGTCACAGATGACCGGTCGGTGACCTGTTCGCGGTGATCACCGCGCACCCACGATGTTGCGCGGTCCGCCCTCGTGACGGGCGGCGCTGAACTGAGGGGGTTCGGGCTAGTGGATCGCACGAAATCCGGCCTGAGACGGCTTTCCGCCGTGCTCGTGGCCGTACTGGGGGCAACGGCGATCACCATCGTCTCGTTGCCGAAATGGGACGGGGAACCGCCACCGGTGGTTCCCGTGACGGAGGCGGAGAACACCGCGACCGCGCTGCAGGCGGCACGGCGGCAGCGGCAGCCGGTCGTCGCGACCGAGCTGACCACGGCGACGAGGCTCGTGTCGGCGTTGCCCGACGGCAGCCTGCGGGCCCAGGTCAACGCGGTGCCCGTGCGGACGCAGAAGAACGGCAGGTGGACCGCGCTCGACGCGACTCTGTCAGCCGCACCGGACGGCACCGTTGTGCCCAAGGCCGTGGACACCGATCTCGTGCTCTCCGGTGGCGGCAGGGCGCCGCTGCTGAAGTTCGGGACGCCCGGCCGGTCGGTGACGATGACGTGGCCGCAGGAGCTGCAGGCCCCGGTGCTCGACGGCCCCACGGCCACGTACCGCTCCGTGCTGCCCGACGTCGACCTCGTGCTGACGGCGCAGAGCAGCGGCGGCGTGACCCAGCGTCTGCTGGTGCACAAGCCGCAGGCGCTGGCCTCGGTCAAGTTCGGCCTCAGCGCGGAAGGGCTGAAGGTCCGCGTCGCCGAGGGCAACCGGATCGAGGCCGTCGACGACAAGGGCGAGGTCGTCTTCTCGACGCCGCCCGCGGAGATGTGGGACGCGAGCGAGGAACGGCGCGCGCCGGTCGGCGTCGAGACGGACGCCACGTCGCTGACGCTGAAGCCGGACACGAAGTTGCTCACCGACCCGGCGGTGAGGTTCCCGGTCACCGTCGACCCCGACTGGTGGCCCAACACCCGCAAGGACTAGGCGAAGGTCTTCAAGAACAAGCCGGACACCAAGGCCTGGTACGGCGGCCAGGACGACGGCTGGGTCAAGGCGGGCACGTGCTCCGGACTCACGAACTGCACCGGTACCGCCGACATCGGCACCACGCGGACGTACTTCCAGTTCAACACGGACTTCCTGCGCGGCAAGCAGATCATGCAGGCGGGTCTCAGCGCGTCCGCCGTCTACAGCCCCAGCTGCGAGGGCTCGCGTGACCACCAGCTCCACATCGCGAACTCCACCATCGGGCCGGACCTGACCTGGAGGAACCAGCCGGGCGACACCTTCGTCTCCAGCAGCCCCGTGGGAAGCCCCTGCAAGGGGCCCCTGCCGGTCGGGTTCGCGATCGGCCAGTTCATCAACCCCAACGGCTGGTCGGTGTACTCGATCAGAGCCGCGAACGAGAGCGACAACCAGGCGTGGCGCAAGTACGACCTGGCGTCGGTGCGGATCGACGTCCAGTACAACACCCGGCCCGACGCGCCCACCGGCCTCACCACCGACCCGCCGCTGAAGGTCTGCAAGTGGTGTGACGGCATCCCGCGAGTGGGCGACGACTCCATCCGCCTGCAGGGCAAGCTGACCGACGCGGAGAACGACCAGCTGGAGGCGGTCTGGGACGTCTACGGCGGTGCGGGCTACAACAGGCGCGGACCGACATTGGGTTCCGGCAACGTCTTCAGCCACACGCTCGACCTGCGCTCGCGTGACGGCCAGAACGTGACCTGGACGCTGTGGGGCGACGACGGCCCGGACGGTGGCGACTGGCGCAACGGTCCCAGGTTCATCGTCGACAGGGTCGGCATCGACAAGGCGCCCAACGTCTCCAGCGTGCTCTACCAGGAGGACAACCGCTGGCACGGCGGTGTCGGCGTGCCCGGCCGGTTCACGTTCGACGCGAACGGTGTGTCCGATGTGGACCATTACCTCTACGGCTGGTCGGACCCGCCGTCGACGAAGATCGACGCGGACAAGCTCGGCGGCAAGGCCGTGCTGGACATCGCACCGCCCGGTGACGGCCCGCGCGACCTGTACGTGCAGAGCGTCGACCGGGCAGGGCACCGCAGCCCGGCCAAGAAGATGCACATCTTCGTGCGTGCGGGAAACGGTCCGCTGGCGCAGTGGTCGTTCGACGGCAACGCTCAGGACACCGCGTTCCTCGGCGATCGTCACGGCACGTTGAGCGGCAACGCGAGTTATGTGCCCGGCGCCGTCGGCTCCGCCGTCGCACTGGACGGCGGTACCGGCTACGTCAGCGCGCCGAACACCGTGCGCACCGACGCGAGCCTGACCGTCTCGGCGTGGGCGAAGGTCGATCAGGCCACCGGGTCGCGGACGATTCTGAGCCAGGACGGCGACCGCTTCGCGGGCCTGAACCTGTGGTACCGGCCGGACAACGGCGGCCGCTGGGTGTTCGCGATGGTCAACCCGGACAGCACCGACAAGTGGGTGGACACCGCGTGGTCGGCGGCACCCGCGCAGATCGGCGTGTGGACGCAGCTGACGGCTGTGTACGACGCGCCCGCGAACCAGTTGCGGCTCTACGTCGACGGCGTGCTGTCGGCGACGCGGACCAGGCTGGCCACCCCGGTGAACTCGACGGGGCAGGTGCGGGTGGGCCGCACGCAGTGGGACGGCAACCCCGGCATCGACTACTTCGGCGGCGCCATCGACGAGGTGAAGATCTACGACCGGATCCTGTCCGAGCCGGAGATCAGGTCCTCGGTCAGCCGCGACAACGTCCAGGTGGGCTACTGGAAGCTCGACGAGACCGAGGGCAAGACCGCGGGCAACGCGGTGCCCGGTGGTAGTTCGGGCGTCCTGCAGGGCAACGCGAGGTTCGCCCCGAACGGCGCGGTCAACGGGTACGTCCAGCTGGACAACCTCGGCGACCACGTCTCGACCGGCGCACCGGCCGTGCGCACCGACCAGAGCTTCACGGTGTCGGCGTGGGTCAAGCAGGACAGGGAACTGGAGCCCGGCCATCCGGACGCGGCCGTCACCCAGGACGGCTCGGTGATGAGCGGGTTCTACCTCGGTTACCGCCAGCGCATGGACGGCGGCGGCAACTGGGAGTTCGTCCTGCCGACCGAGGACGCGAAGGACAAGCCGGCCGAGGGCGCGTGGAGCACCTCGCGTTCGCAGATCGGCACGTGGACGCACCTCACCGGTGTCTACGACGCTCAGGCGCAGCAGATCCGCCTGTACGTCAACGGTGAGCTGGAGGTGACCGCGCCGCGCACCAAGGGCTTCAACGCCACCGGCCCGCTGCTCATCGGCCGCGGCAAGTGGCACGGCAACGTCGGTCACGAGTGGCGCGGCGGTGTCGACGAGGTCCGCCTGTTCAGCAGGGCGGTGTCGCAGGAGGAGGTCCGCGGCATCGTCGGACGGGACAACGTGACCGCGGGCAACTGGAAGTTCGACGGCAACACCCAGGACTCCTCGCCCCGCGAGCAGCACGGCACGGCGGCGGGCCCGATCGCCTACGTGGGCGGGCAGTCCAGCATGCCGGACCCTGCGGACCTGGCGCTGCGGCTCGACGGCGCGGCCGCGGTCGGCACCGGTCACGCGATCGGCACCGACCGGAGCTTCTCGGTCACGGCGTGGGCACGGGCCGACCAGACCACCGGCCTCGCCACCGTCGTGTCCCAGGACGGCACCAAGGCCAGCGGCTTCAAGCTGCGCGCCAAGGACGGCAAGTGGAGCATGGCGTCGATCAGCACCGACAACCCCGACACCGCGTCCGTGGTGGAGGCCGTCGGCGGCTCCGTCCAAATCGGACAGTGGACGCATCTCGCCGGCGTGTACGACGCAGGAACGAAGCAAATCCTGCTCTACGTCAACGGTGTGCTGGCCGGCTCGGTCGCGCACACCCAGTCGTGGAACGCGGGTGGTGGCCTGCAGATCGGCCGCGCGCTGTGGCGGACGCCGGTCGAGTACTTCAAGGGCTCGATCGACGACGTCAGCGTCTACTCGCGGGCGCTGTTCGCCGGGGACGTCCAGGCGATGGCTGGCCGTGACCTGACGCTCGTGCACCACTACCCGCTGGACGAGTCGAGCGGCAAGAACGCCGCTGATGCGGTGGGTTCCCGCGGCGCGACGCTCTCCGGCGGGGCGGCGTTCGCTCCCGGCAGGGTCGGCAACGGCGCGGCGTTCGACGGCACGAACGGTGCCGCCGCCACGACGGGCACGGACGTGCGCACGGACCAGGCGTTCACGGTCTCGGCGTGGGTTCGCCTGCCCGCCAAGGAGTGCAAGCTCTCGCCGACGTTGCGGGCGTGCCGCACCGACGCGGTGACGGTCGACGGCGAGAAGCAGACCAGCAAGTTCCGGCTCGGCCACGTGATCGACGACGACAACAACCAGCTCGGCGCGTGGACGTTCGAGATGCCGGAGTCCGACGTCGCCCAGCCGGAGATCACCAAGGCCGCGGTGTCGGTGCTGCCGTCCGAGATCGGCAAGTGGACCTTCCTGGTCGGCGTCTACAACCCGGCGGCCAGGAAGATGTGGCTGTACGTGGACGGTGTGCGCGTCGGTGACGGCACGCTGCGCAACGCGTGGCACGGCACCGGTGGGCTCGTCATCGGCCGTGGCAAGGTCGCCGGCGCGGCGGCGGAGTTCTGGCGTGGTGACGTCGACGACGTCCGGCTCTACACCGGGCAGCTCGACAAGGAGCGCATCACCGCGTTGCACCGGGCCTACCCGGCGGAGCAGGGCGCGACCACGTTGCCGGTGGCCGACTCCGGGCGCTGGAAGCTCAACGGCAACGGTGACGACAGCAGTGACCGCGACCGGGGAATCACCTTCTCCGGCGGTGTTTCGTGGGGCGGCGGCATGGCCAGTGCGGCGGCGGCGTTCGACGGCACCACGGGCTACGGCCAGACCGCTGGCCCGGTCGTCGACACCGCGCAGAGTTTCTCGGTGTCGGCGTGGGCGTTCCTGACCGACGCGGCACGACCGACCGGACTGTCGTCGCGCAGGACGCGACCAGGAGGAGTGCGTTCGCGCTCGGCTACCAGGGCTCCTCGAAGAAGTGGGCGGTGTTCGCACCCACTGCCGATGCGGACAACGCCGCGTCGCAGGTGCTCACGTCGGGCGAGCCGGCGCTGGTGGCCGAGTGGACTCACCTGACGCTGTCGTACGACGCGAACCTGAAGCAGGTGCGGCTGTACGTCAACGGCCTGCTGTCCGGCGCGCAGACCGGGGTGACGGTGCTGCCGTCGTCCGGTCCGCTCACGGTGGCCAAGTCCAAGCAGGGCGCGTTCTTCCAGGGCAGCCTTGACGACCTGCGGATGTTCTCGAAGGCGGTCAGCGACGGGGAGGCGCGCCGGATCCACGACGACATGCCCGACCGCGATCTCGCGTTCTACCGGTTCGACGACGGGGCAGCCAAGGAGATCACCTGGCGCAAGGCCCAGGCGACGCTGAGCGGTGGCACGAGCTTCGGCGCCGGCATCAGTGGCAAAGCTCTGCAACTGGACGGTGTCAACGGTGTGGCGACCACGCCGTCGGGACTGTCCATGCGGGACAGTTTCACGGTGGCGGCGTGGGCGAAGCTCAGCCGTGACGACAAGGTCGCCACGATCGTCAGCCAGGACGGTGACCGGACGAGCGGGTTCGTGCTGCAGTACCGGCCGGACCTGAAGCGGTGGATCTTCGGCGCGGCGGCGTCGGACACCGACAACGCCCCGCTGGCCTACGCCGCCTCGCTGGTGCCGCCGGCGGTCGGGCAGTGGATGCACGTCAACGGCGTCTACGACAACGCGGGCAGGCAGTTGCGCCTGTACGTCAACGGCCAGCTCGTCGGCACCAAGAACAACGTGGTGCTGTGGCAGGCGACCGGCAAGGTCGTGCTCGGCAGGGACAAGACGAACGGCCAGCCGTCCGGCTTCTTCCCCGGCGCGCTCGACGAGGTCCGGTACGGCGCCGGTGTGCCCACCGAGCCGAACATCGTCGAGCGGGCGACGTTCGCGGGACCGAGGAACGGTCAGTTCGGCCGGTTCGTCAACGCCGCCGGTGACCGGTTCACCGGCCGCACCGACGCCGATGTGGAGGGCTACCACCTCGAGCGCGCGCTCGGGTTGGCGGCGGCTGCCGGCGACAACACGAAGATGACGTACGCGTGCCGCTCTGGTGCGGACACGTTCACGTCGGACGATGCCGCCTGCGAAGGCGCGCAGAAGATCGGTGACGTCGGCCTCGTGTACACGGTCCAGCCGAAGAACATCCCGACGATGCCGCTCTACCGGTGCCGTCAGGGTGCCGACCGGTTCGACTCCAGCGATGCCGCCTGTGGTGGCAACACGGTGGACGGGCTGCTCGGCCACTCGGTCGCGTACACGGACTTCGGCCGGTACCTGCTGGAGTACTACGAGCACGCGAGCCTCACCGACGGCGCCGCACCCGGCTACCGCTCCGAGGGCAGCCACGGCCTGCTCGCGCTGACCGAGCAGCCCGGCACGCGGAAGTTGTTCAACTGCCAGCGCGGCTACGACCAGTTCGTGTCCGCCGACGCCGCCTGCGAGGGCAAGACGGTGGTCGGCGTGCTCGGCTCGATCTGGATCGCGCCGCCGGAGGGTGTGGCACATCGCGAGCTGCGGCGCTGCCTGGTGCCGGGCGGTGACGGCGACTCCATGGTGTCCAACTTCGCGGACTGCGAGGGATACCCGTCCGAGTCGCTCGGTTACGCGCTGACCGAGGTGCCCGGCGTGACTGCGGTCTTCGAATGAACGGGGGAAGAGTGAAAAGACGTTTGCTCACAAGAACATCGACTGTCCTGCTGGCTGCCTCTGTGTTCACCACGACGGTCACCGGGGTGGCGCTGGCCGCCGGCCCGTCCGTCCCGCTGCCGGGGACGGCCTCCACACCGGTCACCGAGCAGAAGATGGACGGACGGGCGCCGGACCAGGCGACGACGGAGGCGTTGCGCGGCGACCAGCCCGGCGGTACGGCACCGGACGGCGGCGGCACACCCACCGCCACTCCGTTGTCTCCCTCCGGTTCCTGGGACGTCACGCCGAACACCGGTGACTTCAGCTGGAACTACCCGCTGCGCGTGCCGCCGGCACCGGGCGGGTTCGAGCCGGAGCTCGCGCTGAAGTACTCGTCGTCCAGTGTGGACGGACGGACGAGCGCGACGAACAACCAGGCGTCGTGGGCAGGTGATGGCTGGGACCTGTCGGCCGGGTTCGTGGAGCGGTCCTACGGTTCGTGCGCGGAGGACAAGACCGGAGGTACCACACCGCCGAAGGAGTCGGGAGACCTGTGCTGGCGCACCGACAACGCCGTCTCGCCGTTCGGCGAGCTGATCAGGGACGACAGCTCGGGCGGCTTCCGTCTGCGTGAGGACAACGGCTCCAGGGTCGAGCGCCGCAACGGCGCCGACAACGGGGACAACGACGGGGAGCATTGGCGCATCACGACGCCGGACGGCACCCAGTACCTGTTCGGCTCGCGCAAGGACTCGGCGTGGACCGTGCCCGTGTACGGCGACGACGACAAGGAGCCTTGCCACGGCGCCAGTTTCGCGGCCTCGTCCTGCACACAGGTGTGGCGGTGGAACCTGGACAAGGTGATCGACAGGCACGGCAACGTGATCACCTACACCTACGCGCCGGAGACGAACTCCTACGGCGCCAACAACAAGGACACCGCCGTCTCGTACGTGCGCGGCGGCACCCTTCAGACGATCGAGTACGGCAACCGGGACGGCCAGCAGGCCACCGGCCGCGTCGAGTTCGCCACGGCCGACCGGTGCGTGCCGGGCAGCAACTGCACGCCTGACAAGAAGGACAACTGGCCGGACGTGCCGTGGGACGACAAGTGCGACACGGCGACGTGCAAGGACAAGCACGCGCCGACGTTCTGGTCCACCAAGCGGCTCGACAAGATCACCACGAAGGTGTGGAACGGCACGGGCTGGAGCGACACCGACCGCTGGCAGCTCGAGCAGCTGTTCCCCGCGGCCGGTGCCGGTGAGAAGGCCGCCTTGTGGCTCAAGGGCATCACGCACACCGGTCTCGCCGGCACGCCGGTCGTGCTTCCGCAGGTGACGTTCGAGGGCAAGCGGATGCCCAACCGCGTGTTCCACAACGACGGCGTCGGCCCGCTGCTGCGCTACCGCCTCACGGGCATCGTGTCCGACAGCGGTGGCGTGACGACGATCAAGTACGCCGAGCCGGACTGCACGGCCAACCCGGCCAAGCCCGAGACGAACACGCTGCGGTGCTTCCCCGCTCGCTGGTCGAAGAAGGACATGGCCGAACGCACCGACTACTTCCACAAGTACGTGGTGGAGGAGGTCACGAGGTCCGACCGCATCTCGGCCAACACCGAGATGGTCAGCCGCTACAGCTACCTCGACGGCGCCACATGGGCGTTGGACGACTCGGAGGTGATCAAGGAGGAGTGGCGGACCTGGAACCAGTTCCGCGGCTTCGGCCGGGTCCAGATCCGGCACGGCAAGGCCGACGACCTGCACGGCCCGGTGACGTTGACCGAGAAGCGCTTCCACAGGGGCATGGGCGGCAGGTTCACCGACTCGGAGAACATGATCCGCGTCGACGACGAGTGGTTGCGCGGCAAGGAGTACGAGTCGCAGACCCGGCTCGGCGACACCGACACCCTCGTCGACAAGACGATTCGGACGTTCTCCGTGCAAGGCCCAACCGCTGCTCGCGGTGCGCGCAAGGCGTACATCGTGCAGCCGGGCTCCGAATCCGTGTTCACGACCATCACGGGCGCTCCTCGGCGCGTGACTCGTACCGAGCGCACCTACGACGACCGCGCGCAGTTGCTGACGGTGAACGACCTCGGCGACACTTCCATGGCGGACGACGACAAGTGCACGCGGAACACCTACGCGCGCAACACCGACAAGTGGTTGCTGACACCGGTGTCACGCGTAGAGGTGGTCTCCGCCGCATGTACCGTCGCCGCGCAGTTCCCCGCCGACGCGATCAGCGACACGCGGAACGCCTTCGACGGCAAGGCCTTCGGCGAGGCACCGGTCACCGGCAACGTGACCAGGGTCGAGGTGGCGCGCGAACGCCCGGCGGCCGGCCCCGTGTGGGCACTGGCGTCCACCGCTTCGTTCGACGTCTACGGCCGGAGCACTTCCGCGGGCGACGCACTGGGCAAGATCACCACGACGAAGTACGTTCCCGCCGACGGGATCGCCAAGGACACGATCGTCACCAACCCGTTGGGACACGCGACAACCGTGACCACGGAACCGTTCTTCGGCCAGCAAACCGTCAGCGTCGACGCCAACGACCGCCGCACCGAAACGACCTACGACGCACTGGGCCGCCGCACCGAGGTGTGGCTCCCCAACCGCGACCGTTCGTCCGGCACACGCGGCAGCGTCAAGTTCACCTACCAGCACCGCAAGGACGCGCCGACCGTCGTGTCCACGTCCAGGATCGGCGCCAACGGCACTCCGATCGACACCAACGAGATCTACGACGGCCTGCTCAGGCTGCGTCAGGTGCAGTCACCCGCCCACGGCGGCGGGCGTCTGATCGTCGACACCCGCTACGACTCGCAGGGCAGGAAGTTCAAGACCACCAAGCCCTACTTCACCGACAGCGCCGTCGACGACAAGCTGTGGGTGGCGAGCGACGCCGACATCCCCTCGCAGGAGGTCACGAACTACGACGGCGCGGGCCGCACCGTCGAGGTCACCACCAAGGCGGGCGCCGCCGACAAGTGGAGCACCCGCACGCAGTACTTCGGCAACCGCACGGTGGTCACCCCACCGGCCGGGGGCACGCCAACGGAAACCGTCACCAACGCACGTGACCAGGTGGTGGAGAGCAAGCAGTCGAACGACACCACCAAGTACACCTACACGCCGTCCGGCGAGCTCGAGACCGTCACCGATCCGGCGGGCAGTGTGTGGCGGTGGACGTACGACCTGCGCGGCCGCAAGGTGAAGGAGGAGTCTCCTGATCGCGGCACCAGCTCGTCGGTCTACGACGACGAAGGAAGGATGATCAGTTCCACCGACGCACGCGGCGTCACGCTGACCTACGAGAACGATGACCTTGGCCGCCGCACGAAGACCAAGCAGGGCATCACGGTGCTGGCGGACCGGACTTACGACACCGTCTCGAACGGCAAGGGTTTCATCGCCAGTGAGACGCATTTCGTTGGAGGCAACGCCTACAAGACCGAAACCGTCGGCTACAACGCCCTGAACCAGTCGCTGGGCACCACCGTCACGATTCCCGCGGTGGAACAGACCCTGGCCGGCACGTACACCTCCTACCGGCGGTACGGCCCGGACGGGAGCCTGTCCGGAACGACCTTCGCGGCGATCGGAGACTTGCCCGCCCAGACGGTGAAGCACGAGTACAACGATCTCGGCAAGATCAGCAAGACGTACACGGAGGCCGGCGGCGAGACCAAGGACTTGGTCACGGCAACGGACTACACGAGGTATGGCGAACTCGCCCGCACTCAGCTCGGCGAGCCCGGCAAGCGCGTGTGGTTGTCGCGCTACTACGACACCAACCTGCGCAGGCTCGAGCGGACCATCGTGGACGCCGAGGTCCCGAACCCGATGCAGGCCGACACCAGGTACACGTACAACGATTTCGGCAGCATCACGTCCGTCGCGGATCGTGACGACGTGCAGTGCTTCCGGTCCGACGCGCTTCAACGTCTCACCGAGGCTTGGACGCCGTCAGGTGGATGTGCGGCCGACCCGAGCACCGCGGCGTTGTCCGGTCCGGCTCCGTACTGGCACTCCTACACCTACGACAAGACGGGTAACCGTCTGAGCGAGACCCAGCACGCCTCGGGAGGTGACACGGTCCGCACATGGACGTTCTCGCCCGCGGGTGGTGCGCACCAGGTGAAGTCGATCACCACGAAGACGCCGTCCGGCACGAAGACCGAGACGTACGGCTACGACGCCGCGGGCAACACCACGCAGCGCTCCGGGCAGACGCTCGACTGGGACGCCGAGGGCAACCTCGTCAAGGTCACCGAGGGCACGCGGGTCACGGAGTTCGTCCAGGGGGTGAACGGTGGGCGGCTGATCCGTCGGGACGGCACGTCGATCACGCTTTACCTGGACGGGCAGGAACTCCGGCTCGTCAAGGCGACAGGCAAGCTCGAACCGACGCGCTACTACGAGCACGGCGACGACGTCGTGGCGGTGCGCGACGGCAAGGGCACCTCGTGGCTCGCCGGCGATTACCAGGGAACCTCGCAGATCGCGATCAACACCGGCGACCTGACCGTGAGCAAGCGTCGGCAGCTGCCGTTCGGCGGGTCCCGCGGTCCGGCGGTGACGTTCCCCGGTGAGAAGGGGTTCGTCGGCGGCACGATCGACGGCATGGCCGGACTGACCCAGATCGGCGCGCGTGCCTATGACGTGACGCTGGGCAGGTTCCTGTCCGTCGATCCGATTTTCGATCCGAACGATTCCCAGCAGATGCACGGTTACACCTACTCGTCCAACGATCCGATCACCAAGCACGACCCCACCGGCCTGCTGCCGGCGTGGCTCAGCATCACCGCGAGCGTCGTCGGCTTCCTCGCCCCCGCCGCGAGCCTGATCTGTCCTCCCTGCGGCCTGCTGATGATGGGTGTCTCCGTTGTCATCGCCGCCATCGACACCGTTCAGTCACTCGTGAAGGGCGACTACGGAGGCGCGGCGCTCGCCTCGCTCGGTGTGTTCGGCGGCGTGGCGGGCCGGGTGGCCGGGATGGTCGGCAAGAGCACGCACGCGGTCGAGGCTTACGGAGTCACGACAGCTGCGGTGGGCACGCTGTTCCACGGCGGCGCTCATGCCGCACACGACATAGAAGAAGCGCACAACAAACAGAGGAAGGCAGCTCAAGCCAAGCCCACGCACAAGCCGGACCCGAAGTACGCCAACACCAACCTCGGCACGGGCAAACCGAAGATGAGGAACAAGGGCAAGAACAACTACTACGACAACCGCGGCCGGCCGGTGAACAGCGCCGCCGACATGGGACCCGGCGGCAAGTACGAAACCCCTGACGGCCTGATCCACCAGGGCAACGGCAAGGGGTGGGCGATGTTCTAAACCCCTGACCGCGAGACGGAAGAGGACGGTGCGTGCCCCAGCGCGCCGTCCTCTTCCCTTGTCAGGCCAGGCGTTTCTCAAGCTGCGCGGCTTCCTCGTCCCGCCCCTGCTGCCGGTACAGCTCCAGCGCTTCCTCCCACACCGCACGAGCCTCGGCCTGAGCGCCCAGCGCGAAATGCGAGTCGCCGAGCCGTTCGAGGGTGTCGGCGGTCTCGACGAGGTTGCCGAGAACCCGGTACAGCGCAATGGATTCCCGGTAGTGGACGACGGCATCGGCGTACGCGCCGCTCTGGTGCTCGGTGAAGCCGAGGCTGTCCAGCGTCTGCCCCTGGCCGTCCAGGTCGTCGATCCGCCGGTACAACGCGAGGGCGGCACGGCAGTTCTCCAGAGCGGCGTCGTGTTCACCGAGGCGGGCGTGGTACCAGCCGACGGCGTTGAGCGCGTTGCCCTCCCAGGACGGTTGGCCGACCTCGCGGTACAGCGCGAGTGCCTGCTGGGCATGGGCCAGTGCCTTGCGGTCGTCGCCTTCGCGTTCCCAGGCCGACGCGAGTGTGTAGTGCGCGTGGCCCTGGTGACCGGCGTCTTCCTGCTTCGCCGCCAGTTCGAGGGCACGGTGCATGTGGGCGATCGCTTCCTCGTTCTGGCCCAGGACGACGAGTGCGCGGCCGAGCAGGCGCAGCGCGAGAGCCAGTGAGATCGGGTCGGCGAGATGTTCCACGCTGGAGGCGCCGATCCGCCACACCTCCAGTTGGTCGTGCCGGTGTCCCAGGCGGTAGTGGAAGTTGTTGAGCGCCCACGCGATCTCCCACGCCCTGGAGTGGTGGCCGCGCTCGGCCGCGATGCGTTGTGCGGCCAGCAGGTTCGCGTGCTCGGCGGCGAACCACGCCAGAGCGGAACCGATGTCGGGCATCGGTGACGGCTCGACGCCCGGCGGTGCGGGTTCGAGTTCGATGAGTTGGCGGTAGGACTCCAGGACGGTGTCGGCGGCGAACGCGGTGTGCGCGTAGAAGCCGAGCAGTCGTTGCAACGCGACCGTTGTGTCGCCGGCGAGGTCGGCGGCGTAGCGGCGGATCAGGTCGTGCATGCGGTAACGGCCGTCCGCGTCCTGGACGACCAGTGAGGCCTGGGTCAAGGCGCGCAACACGTTCCGGGCGCGTTGCTCGCCGAGCCCGGTGAGGCTGGAGACGGCGGCCAGGCTGATGTCGGGACCTGGTGCGATCGCGAGCAACGAGAACACCTCGGCCTGCTCGGCCGTCAGCGCGCGGTGCGAGGACGAGAGCACGGCGGGAAGGCTCGCGGCCGGATCGATGTCGTCGAGCGCGTCCAGTGCGCTCTCGCGCAGTTCGGAGGCGAGCGCGGCCAGCGTCAGGTGCGGTTGCGTGCTCGCCCGGCCCGCGATGATGCTCAGTGCCAGCGGGAACCCTCCGCACAGACCGATCAGCTCCGCCACGGCGTCCGGCTCGGCCTCGATCCGCGCGGAACCGAGCCGGGCTGTCAGCACGCCCGCGGCCTCGTCAGGGGTGAGCGTGTCGACGGACAACTGGTGCGCGCCGTGCCCGGTGACCAGCCCGGTGAGCGTGCTGCGGCTGGTGACCACGACCGTGCACGTGTCGGTGCCCGGCAGCAGCGGCACGACCTGGGCCGCATCGGCGGCGTTGTCCAGCACCAGCAGCATCCTGCGGTCCGCGACCAGGCTGCGGAACATCGCCGCCTGCGCGTGCTGCTCGACGGGGATGCGGCTCGGTTCGACGCCCAGCGCGTCGAGGAACCCGCGCACGGCGACCGCGGGATCCATCGGCTCGCTGCCGGGGCTGAACCCGCGGAGGTCGACGAAGAGCTGCCCGTCGGGGAACCGCTCGGCGTTGCGATGCGGCCAGTGCAACGCGAGCCACGACTTGCCGATCCCGCCGGCGCCCGCGATCGCGGAGATGATCAGCGTGGAGGTGTCCCTGACGGCGTCGAGCCGCTCCAGCACGTCCTCGCGCCCCACGAACGGCGCGGGCGGTGCCGGCAGCTGAACGCG
>NZ_VSRL01000105.1 GCF_012184385.1 Lentzea indica | reverse complement strand
CTGGCCGAGCTGACGGGGTTGAGCCCGGTCGAGCTCGCCGAGGCCGTCCGGACGGTCGAGCTGCTCGGCGTGGCCGGTCCCCCGGTTCTCGACGACATGCCCGCGCCCGCGCGGGCGGCTTTGCATCTTCGGGCAGCGCGGTCGTTGCGCACGCACGGCGCTACGGACCGGGTGGTGGCCGATCATCTGCTGGAGACCTCACCGGACTGGAGCCGTGGGCGGGCGAGGTGCTCGACCGGGCCGCGCAGGAGGCGGTGAACCAGGGCGACACGTCCGGTGCCGCGCGGTTGCTGTGGCGGGCGTTGCGGGAGCCGGTGGCGAACCCGTCGCGGGCGTTGCGGCTGCTGGGCATCGCCGAGCTCGTCGGCAACCTTCCCGGCGCCACGGCCCGGTTGCGCGAGGCGTTCCAGTCCGATGAGGACGATGCGGAATCCGCGGTGGCGCTCTCTTACGCCCTGCACGCGGAGGGAAAGCCGGCCGAGATTCCGGAGGTGCTTTCGGGCAGTTCGCCGTGGGCCCAAGCACATCTGGCGGTGCACGGGCTGGCGTGGCAGGAAGCCGTGCCGTCGTCGGTCTCGCTCGACACGCCCGCCGGGGTGCTGCACCACGTGATGGTCGGTGACATCAGCGCCTCCGAGGCGGTTCAGCTCGTGTCGGC
The DNA here is from genome assembly GCF_012184385.1 of Lentzea indica. Classification (GTDB taxonomy): domain Bacteria; phylum Actinomycetota; class Actinomycetes; order Mycobacteriales; family Pseudonocardiaceae; genus Lentzea; species Lentzea indica. The sequence goes on along the minus strand of NZ_VSRL01000105.1, from coordinate 28,018 downwards.
CGACAGCACCGTGTCGTCGCTGGCGTCCGCGATGACCTTGAACCTCGCCGACTCGCTGGACGCGGCACTGGCCCTGCTGGACGACGTGGACCGCGCCCAGCCGCCGGCACTTCGCGCGCTGACGTACGTGATGCGCGCGAACGTCCAGCGCCGCAAGGGAGATCTCGTCTGCGCCCGCGCCGACCTCACGCTGGCAGGCGACCACCTGCGCCAGGACCGGCGCTGGCACGCGGTGTCCACCTGGCACGCCGCGCTGCTCGCCGACATCCTGCTCGAGGAAAGCCGCCTGGACGAGGCCGCTCTGTTGATCGCCGAGGCCTCGACGGACGAAGCACGACGCGTGTGGTCGTACGGCGGACTGCTGACCGTCCGCGGAAGGCTGCTGACCGCGCGCGGCGACGACCACGACGCGTTGGAGGCGTTCCTGGCCGCTGGACGGCATTGCGCGTCGTGGCCCTACCGCAATCCCGCCGCTCTGGCGTGGCGTTCCGGTGCGGCGCTGGCCTGTGCGGCGATGGGTGACGGTGAACGGGCTCGCGAGCTCGCTCTGGAAGAAGTCTCGTTGGCACGCGCGTGGGGTGCGCCGCGCGCGTTGGGCATGGCGTTGCGGGCGGCGGGCCGGGTGACCGCGGGAACGGCCGGGCGGACGCTGCTGGAAGAGGCCGTGCGTGTGCTGCGGTGCTCCCCCGCCCGCCTGGAGCTGGCACGCGCGTTGGTCGATCTCGGCGTGGTCCTGCGGCGTCAGGCAGACACGTCCGGTGCACGCGCATCTCTGCGTGAGGCGTTGGATCTTGCGCAGAAGTGCGGATCTTCCGCGATGGCAGCGCGGGCGTACTCCGAACTGGTGGCGACGGGCGCCGGACCTCGGCGAATGCGGCAGACCGGGCCGACGGCGCTGACCCCGACCGAACACCAGGTGGCCGCTTTGGCGGCGCGTGGACGTTCCAACGAAGAGATCGCGTCGACGTTGCTCATGCCCGCGGACGCCGTCGAGGGCGTGCTGTCCGGGATCTACCGCAAGCTCGGTGTCTCCGGCCGTTTGCAGCTGTCGGAAGCACTCGACGTGGACTGATCGTCCAGGAGCTGCCGGATGGCGGCGGCGTCCCCGGCTCTGCGCTGGGCCTGGCACAGTTCGAGGGCCTGCTGCCAGGTCGCCCGTGCCAGGTCGTGGTGCCCGAGAGCGTGGTGGGTGTGGCCCATGCGCTCGAGGATGTTCGCCTCGAGGTAGTCGTGACCGATGTCGCGGAACAGTCCGAGCGCCTGCCGGTAGTGGTCGAGGGCCTGGGACAGGTCACCGGTGTGGTGGGCGATGTAGCCGAGGGTGTCGAGTGCGTCCGCTTCCACCTCGCGGTCGTGATGGCGGCGAGCCGACGTCAGTGCGTTCTCGCAGTGGGTGCGTGCCTGCTCGTACATCCCCAGCTGGGCCTGGTCCCAGCCCACCTGGGCGTGTGCCCACGCCTCCTGGGCCGACAGGCCGATGTCCTGGAACAGACGGAGGGCGGGAACGGAGTGCCGTAATGCCTGCCGGTAGTCGCCACGGCCCTGCCACAGACTGGCGAGGATGTGATGGACGTGAGCCTGGCCGGGAACATCGCCCGTCTGTTCGCTGATCGCGAGAGCACCATGGAGCAGGCGTAGGCCTTCGGAATGAAGCCCCAGTCCCCCGCAGTCGTTGCCGAGATGTCTTCGGGTCATCGCCTGAGCGCCTCTGTCGTTCGTGTGGTCCGCGGCGGCCACCGCCGCCCGCCACACGGCTACGCCGTCGTGATAAGTGCCCCGTCTTCGAAAGAACGTGTCCAACGACCAGGCCACCTGCCAGACCTGGGCGTGCCTACCCTGTTCCGCGGCCAGTTTCTGCACTGCGAGAAGGTTCGGGAGCTCGGTGGTCAACCACGCCGCCGCCACTGTCTCGTCCTCGAACTCGTGCGGAACGGCACCCTCCGCGGGCGATCCGATCGCGATCGGTTGACGCAGCGGAGCGAGCGTTCGCTCAGCGGCGTACGCGGTGTGCACGTAGAAGTCGATCACCCGCTCGACCGCGGCGGTGTCGTGGTACGCACGTTCAGCCGCGTACAGCCGGACGAGGTCGTGCATCCGGTAGCGACCCGGCGCGTGCTGAGCGACCAGGTGTGCCTGTTCCAGTTCGCGCAGACACGTGCGGACGCGGGCGGCGGGCAACGCGGTGAGGCTCGCGATGGCAAGCAGGCCGATGTCCGTACCGGGAGCAAGCCCGAGAGCGCCGAACACGGCGGCCGCCTCAGCGGACAAAGCGTTGTAGGACCACGAGAACACGGCCCGCAGGCTCACCAGGTCCTCGCCGGCGTCCAGGGCGTCCAGCAGGTCGTTCTGCTCGCGCAGTTCGTCGGCCAGGACGGACAACGGGAAGTCCGGATGCGTGGTGGCGCGGGCGGCCACGATGCTGATCGCCAGCGGCAGGCCCGCGCAGCGGGTCAGCAGCTCGGTCGTCACGCCGGGTTCCGCGGCCAGCCGGTCCTCGCCGATGTGCGTCGCCAGCAGCCGGTGTGCCTCCTGGTCGGTCAGCCGGTCCAGCTTCAGCGCCCGCGCGCCGTGCGCGGCGACCAGGCCGCTGAGGTGCCGGCGGCTGGTGACCAGCACGACGCACGTCGGGCTCCCCGGCAGCAACGGGACCACCTGGGCGCTGTCGGCCGCGTTGTCCAGGAAGATCAGCATCCGCTTGCCTGCGACCAGGCTGCGGTACAGCCCGGCCTGCGCGTCCACGTCGACCGGGACGGCGGAGGGAGCGACGCCGAGCGCGTCGAGGAAGCCGCGGATCGCCGTCGCGGCGGGCATCGGCTGCCCGGTGGGGTCGAAGCCGCGCAGGTTGACGTACAGCTGTCCGTCGGGGAACCGGTCGAGGTGCTGGTGCGCCCAGTGCGACGCCAGCCAGGTCTTGCCCATCCCGCCGAGCCCACCGACCGCTGTGATCACCACGGTGTCCTGTCCCAGGGCGGCATCGAGCTCGGCCAGTTCGCGGGTTCTGCCGGTGAACAGGCGCGGCCGGGCCGGAAGCTGGTGCGGTACCGCGATCTGCGGCCTGTGTGGCACGGTCAGCGCCGGGTCGGTCGCCAGGATCTGCTCGTGCAGGCGCCGCAGCGGCGGGCTGGGATCGGTGCCGAGCTCGTCGGCCAGCAGCTTGCGCACCTGCTGGTAGTGCTCCAGTGCGTCGGCAGGGCGGCCGCCGCGGTACAGGGCCAGCATCAGCTGAGCCGCCAGGCGTTCGTCCAACGGGTTCTCGTCCGCCCACTCCGCCAGATCAGGCAGCAGTGCGGCGTGCAAGCCGAGGCGGAGCTGGACGTCGACGAGCTCGAGCCGGACCGCGTGCCGGTGCTGAACCAGCGTGGCGCGCAGGGAATCCAGCCAAGCAGTGGTCAGACCGGCGAACGGTTCCCCTCCCCACAACTTCAGCGCCTCCTCGAGCAGAGTGGCGGCGCGACCGTCGTCACCGGCGGCGCGGCCGTCGTGCACGAGCCGGCGAAACCGGTGCAGATCAACGGTCTCCGGCTCGACGGTGAGCTGGTAGCCGGTCGACCTGCGGGCGATCGTCACACCCGCGGGCACCAAAGCGTTGCGGAGCATGGTCATGCTGTGCTGGACGGCGGCGCGCGGCTTGCGCGGAAGGCGGCGATCGCTCCACACCCGGTCCACCAGCTGGTCGACGGACACCACCTGGTTCGCCTCGACCAGCAGCACCGCCAACACCGATCGCAGTTGCGCGTAGCCGATCGCGAGCGGATGACCGTGAACCTGTGCCGCGACATCACCGAGCAGGCGGAACCGCACCGTCATCTGGTTTCCTCCCCGCGCCCCCGGAGAGCATGCTTACCGGGTCTGATCAACTCGCTCAAGCTCTGCCGTCGCGCTGCGAACGTTCGGGCTAGGCAGGTGCGGGCTGTCGGCGCAGGGAGGAGGTCACATCACGGCCAGATCTGCCACCACTGGTCGTTGTAGCCGAGGATGCAGTTGTAGCTCACGGCGTTCGCGCCGTTCTGGCCTTCGCCCGAAGGAACGGCGAGGCAACGGCCGCTCTTGTAGTTGCGCAACCGGTAGTGGACGTTGTCGGGCATGAGCTCGGGCAGCCACCACTGGTCGTAGTAGCTGTCGACGCAGTCGTACTGCACGACGGGCTTCCCGTTGTTGGGGTTCGCCGCGGCGACGCATCGATCGGTGCGCTGGTTGCGGAGCCGGTAGTAGCCAGGAGCGGCCGCGATGGGCTCGAATCGCCAGTACTGGTCGGTGTACGAGGAGTAGCAGTCGTAGTGGACCAACGGCTTGCCGTTGCGGTTGTCCGCCGAGTTCACCGCGAGGCACTTGCGGTGGTAGTTGTTGATCAGGTTCTGGTACGTGCCGGGGTTGATGCCCTGTACCGCCGGCGGTTGCTGCTCCACGGCCACGGCCGCGGCCGGTACGAGGAACAGCGCTGCCGCCGCGGTCACCGCGAGCGTCAACGCCTTGCGCAACCAGATTCTCATCCATCCTCCAGTGAGCGAGGCCGGTCTGACCCGCTCAGCCTCGCCCCCGGCACGGGAGCAGTTCGTTGGCACCGCGTGAGTGCCCTGGTCACGGTGGTTCGGACCCGATCGGCCGATGGTTTCCGTTGCAACGTTCGGCCTATCGTGCTGCGCATGGCCAGCGACCTGCAGCGACGCAAGGTGACAGTGGTGTTCGGCGCGATGGACGCCAACGGTGACGGCTACCTGGACGAGAGCGACTTCCGCGCCCTCACCGCGCGCTGGGTGTCGTTGCGCGGCAGCGACGAGGAGCTGCTGTCCGGGGTGATGATGGGCTGGTGGGCGACCCTCTCGGCCGCCGCAGGCCAGGACCGTGTGACGGTGGACAACGTCCTGAGCATCGTGGACGCACTGCCGAAGACCCCGGAAGCGGTCACCGACACCGCGGACGCGATGTTCGCCGCCGTGGACGAGAACCGCGACGACTACATCTCTTCTGACGAGTACCAGACGATGATCACCGCCTGGCTCGGGCAGGACAGTGCCACCGACTTCGCTTCGCTGGACTTCGACGGTGACGGCAGGCTGTCGCGCGAGGAGTTCGCCCAGCTGTGGCTGGAGTTCTGGGCCGGCGACAACGCGGAGGCCGCCGGCACCTACGTCTTCGGCCCCGTCTGAGCGGGCTGCCCAAGGTCCTGCCCGTTGATCGCCGAGCCACCCCGCGCCTGGCCCCGCTGGCGTCTGCAAGTACCACCAACTCAACATCAACAGGCGCGTAACTACTACCAACAGGTCGCTTCAGGCCCGAGCACACGGTGTCGGTTCCGTGGGTGAAGAAACATGTTGGGTGTAGTTGAAGGCGATTCGATCAAGAGTTGGCGGTACTTGCAGATGCTCTCGGCGCCAACGAACCGCTGAGGTTGCGGACTGGACTTCTAGCCAGATGCTTAGGAATGGACGAGGGTGAAGAACTCCTGACGTGACGCGGGATCCTTCCGCAGCACGCCCTGCAGCGCGGAGGTGACGGTGCGGGATCCGTTGACCCGCACGCCTCGCAGCGTCATGCACATGTGCTCGGCCTCGATGACAACGCCGACTCCCTTGGGCCGCAGGTGTTCCTGCAGCCAGTCGGCGACCTGCTTGGTGAGCCGTTCCTGCACCTGCAGGTCGCGGGCGAACATCTCCACGACCCGCGCGAGCTTCGACAGACCCAGGATCCGTTCGCCCGGCAGGTATCCGACGTGCGCGACGCCGTGGAACGGCAGCATGTGGTGCTCGCACAACGACTGCACGGGAATCCCGCGCGCCAGCACGAGCTCGTCGTAGCCCTCGTCGTTGGGGAACGTCGTGAGGTTGAAAGCTCGCGGTGTGAGGAGCTCCGCGTACGCCTCGGCGACGCGGCGCGGTGTGTCGGCCAGGTGCACCGAGTACGGGTCCTTCCCCAGTGCCTTCAACAGGTCGGCCACCGCCTGCCGCGCCGCCTCGACGTCGACCGGCTCGGTCATCGGCTCGCCAGCCTGGACAACGCCAGTGCGCCGACCAGCAGACCGAAGTCGCGCAACGCCACGTCGTAGTAGCCGGGCAGGGTCAACAGGTTGATGATGATCCCGAGCAGCCAGGCCGCGACGACCAGCCCGCCCCACTTCGGCAGGACCGCCACGAGCACACCGGCCACGATCTCGATCACGCCGACGACGTACATGGCCGTCTGCGGGCTGCCGGGGACGATCGAGTCGATCCACGGCGCCAGGTAGACGGGCCAGTCGACGAGCAGGTTGAAGAACTTGTCCAGCCCGAACAGGATCGGCGCCACCGTGAACACCGTGCGCAGCAGGATGAACGCCTGCGTCGCCGGGTCCGCGCGCGTCAGGACCGTCATGACTCCTCCTTCTAACGACAACTTGAGCTAACGTTAGAGCCGCAGGCAGAATTTAGTCAACAGAAGTGGGTTTTAGAGATGGCCGACCACGTTGCCGCCGTCGCGACTCTCGACGAGCCGAACCGGCGCAAGCTCTACGACTTCGTGGTGCGGCAAACCGCGCCCATCAGCAAGGACGAGGCTTCCGAGGCCATCGGCCTGCCCCGCACGACCGCGGGGTTCCACCTCGACAAGCTGGTCGAGATGGGGTTGCTGGACGTGGTCCACCAGCGCCGTTCCGGCCGGACCGGGCCGGGCGCCGGACGGCCGGCGAAGCTCTACCGGCGGTCGGGCGAGCAGATCGAGGTGTCGTTGCCCGATCGGCGCTACGAGGCCGCGAGCCATCTGCTCACCGATGCGTTGCTGGAATCGGAGAGCACGGGCGAGCCGGCGCGCGAGATCTTGAACCGGCGCGCCTACGAATGGGGCTCAGACCTGGCTGCTGCCGCGGACGGCGATGTCGTGCAGTCGTTGAACGACCTGGGCTTCGAGCCACGGGCCGAAGGGAAGTCGATCCTGCTCGGCAACTGCCCGTTCCACAGCCTGGCCCAACGGCACACGCAGCTGGTGTGCGGGATGAACCTGTGCCTGGTCAGCGGCCTGCTGGACGGGATCGCCGCGACCACCCACACCGCCAGCCTCGACCCCACCCCCGGCCACTGCTGCGTGAGACTGGACCAAGCTTGATGAGGGGAGCTTCCATTGAAAGCTCCCCTCATCGATCACGCGCCGTCTTCGAGGTCGCCCTCGGTCTCCAGGTAGGCGGCACGGAGGGCGTCCAAAGTGGACGGCTCCGGGTGCTCCCACATCTTGCGGTCGGCCGCCTCCAGGAGGCGCTCGGCGATACCGTGCAACGCCCAAGGGTTCGAGGTCTGCAGGAACTTCCGCGTCTCCGGGTCGAGCACGTAAGTCTCGGTCAGCTTCTCGTACATCCAGTCCGCGACAACGCCGGTCGTGGCGTCGTACCCGAACAGGTACTCGACCGTCGCTTGGAGCTCGAACGCGCCCTTGTAGCCGTGCTGCCGCATAGCCCCGACCCAGCGGGGGTTCACCACGCGGGCGCGGAAGATCCGTGAGGTCTCCTCGGTCAACGTGCGCGTGCGGACCGCCTCCGGACGCGTGCTGTCACCGACGTACGCGGCAGGAGCCTTGCCCGTCAGCGCCTTCACCATCGTGACCATGCCGCCGTGGTACTGGAAGTAGTCGTCCGAGTCGGCGATGTCGTGCTCGCGGGTGTCGATGTTCTTGGCCGCCACCGCGATCCGCCGGTACGCCGACTCCATGTCCTCGCGCGCCGCCACACCGTCGACCCCGCGTCCGTACGCGTAACCGCCCCACACCGCGTAGACCTCGGCGATGTCCGACGAGTCGCGCCAGTTGCGGCTGTCGATCAACGGCAGCACGCCCGCGCCGTACGCGCCGGGCTTGGAGCCGAAGACGCGCAACGTGGCCCTGCGCTGGTCGCCGTGCTCCTCCAGGTCCTTGAGCATGTGCGCCCGCACGAAGTTCTGGTCCGCTGGCTCCTCGAGTGCGGCCACCAGCTGCACCGCATCGTCCAAAAGGGACACAACGTGCGGGAAGGCGTCACGGAAGAACCCGGAGATGCGGACCGTGACGTCGATGCGCGGCCTGTCCAGCTCCTCCAACGAGATCACTTCGAGGCCCGTGACTCGACGAGACTGGTCGTCCCACACCGGCCGCACGCCCAGCAGCGCGAACACCTCGGCGATGTCGTCGCCTGCCGTGCGCATCGCGGACGTGCCCCACACGGAGAGACCGACGGACGGCGGCCACTCACCATCGTTCTCGGAGCGGTAGCGCTCGAGCAGCGAGTCGGCCATCGCCTGACCGGTCTCCCACGCAAGGCGTGACGGGATGGCCTTCGGGTCGACCGAGTAGAAGTTGCGGCCGGTCGGCAGCACGTTCACCAGGCCGCGCAACGGCGAACCGGACGGGCCGGCCGGGATGTAGCCGCCGTCCAGCGCGTGCAGCACGTTGGTCATCTCATCCGTGGTGCGCGCCAATCGAGGCACGACCTCGACAGCAGCGAACTCCAGGATCTTCTGCACGTCAACAGATTCGTGCAGACCCGCGGCAGCCGACGGATCCCAGCCGGCGTCCTCCATGGCCTGGACGAGAGCGCGCGCCTGTTCCTCAACGGCATCAACGTCTTCGCGAGAGGCGGTCGTGAGCCCCAGCGCTTCCCGCAGGCCGGGCAGCGCGGCGACCTGACCACCCCACATCTGCCGTGCCTGCAGCATCGCGAGCACGAGGTTGACCCGCACCGAGCCCGTCGGCGCCTCACCGAGGATGTGCAGGCCGTCGCGGATCTGGACGTCCTTGACCTCGCACAGCCAGCCGTCGACGTGCAGCAGGAACTCGTCGAACTCCGCGTCGTGCGGCCGGTCGTCCAGGCCGAGGTCGTGGTCGAGCTTCGCGGCCTGGATCAACGTCCAGATCTGCGCGCGGATCGCGGGCAGTTTGGACGGGTCCATCGCGGAGATGTTCCCGTACTCGTCGAGCAGCTGCTCCAGCCGCGCGATGTCGCCGTAGCTGTCGGCGCGGGCCATCGGCGGCACCAGGTGGTCGACCAGCGTGGCGTGCGCGCGCCGCTTCGCCTGCGTGCCCTCGCCGGGGTCGTTGACGAGGAACGGGTAGATCAGCGGCAGGTCGCCGAGCGCGGCGTCCGTGCCGCAGGACGCCGACATGCCGACGGTCTTGCCTGGCAACCACTCCAGGTTGCCGTGCTTGCCGACGTGCACCACGGCGTCCGCGCCGAACTGCGACTCGATCCACCGGTACGCCGCGAGGTAGTGGTGCGACGGCGGCAGGTCGGGATCGTGGTAGATCGCGATCGGGTTCTCGCCGAACCCGCGCGGCGGCTGCACGATCACCACGACGTTGTTCGACCGCAACGCCGCCAGCACGATCTCGCCGTCCTTGGACTTCGAGTGGTCGACGAACAACGAGCCCGGCGCGTCGCCCCAGTGCTCCTGCATCGACTCGCGGAAGCCCTCCGGCAACGTCTCGAAGAACGCCCGGTAGTCGGCCGCCGCGATGCGCACCGGGTTGCTCTCGAACTGCTCCTGCGTGAGCCAGTCCGCGTCCTGGCCACCGGCGGCGATCAGCGCGTGGATCAACGCGTCGCCGTCCAGCTCCTCCACACCCGGCAGCTCGGTGCCGATGTCGTACCCGTGCTCCCCCATTGCCTTGAGGAGGCGCACGGTGGACGCCGGGGTGTCCAGGCCGACCGCGTTGCCGATCCGCGAGTGCTTGGTCGGGTACGCCGACAGCATCACCGCGATCTTGCGCTCGGACACCGGGATGTGGCGAAGACGGCCGTGCCTGACCGCGATGCCGGCGACGCGCAGCGCCCGTTCCGGATCGGCCACGTACACCGTGAGACCGTCCTGGTCGATCTCCTTGAACGAGAACGGAACCGTGATGATCCGGCCGTCGAACTCCGGGATCGCAACCTGGGTCGCGGTGTCCAAAGGAGACAGTCCGTCGTCGTTCTCGTCCCACGAGTCACGGCTCGACGTGAGGCACAGCCCTTGCAGGATCGGCACGTCGAGCGCGGCCAGCGCCCCGACGTCCCACGCGTCGTCGTCGCCACCGGCGGACGCCTTCGCGGGGTTCGTGCCACCGGCCGCGAGCACGGTCACGACCAGCGCGTCGGCCTTCCTCAGGGTGTCGAGGAGTTCGGGCTCTGCCGTGCGCAGGGACGAGCAGAAGACCGGAAGCGCCTTGCCGCCCTTGGCCTCGATCGCGTCACACAGTGCGTGCACGAACGCGGTGTTCCCGGCCACGTGGTGCGCGCGGTAGTAGAGCACCGCGATCGTCGGGCCGGTCCCTTCGGTTTCGCGTTCGAGGACGCCCCACGTGGGGGTGGCTGCGGGCGGAGCGAACCCGTGCCCGGTCAGCAGGATCGTGTCCTCGAGGAACTTGTGCAGCTCGGTGAGGTTCGCCGGCCCGCCGTGCGCGAGGTAGAGATGCGCCTCGGCGCAGACGCCACCGGGCACCGTCGACAGCTCCATCAGCGCCGCGTCCGGCTGCTGCTCACCACCGAGCACGACCACCGGCAGCCGCTCGCGAGCAGCCAGTCCAGCCCTTCCTCCCACATCCGGCGTCCGCCGAGGATGCGCACCACCACGAGGTCGACCCCGTCGACGAGCGCAGGCAGGTCCTCGGTGGTGAGTCGTGCGGGGTTGCCGAGCCGGTACTCGGCTCCGCTCGCCCGTGCCGACAGCAGGTCGGTGTCGGAGGTCGACAGCAGCAGAATCACGCAGGCTCCATCCCTCGTGGGGTCCTCGCCCCAGGTTGCGGGTGACAGACGAAGCGGAGTTCCTGACTCCCAGCGGCTGTGTTCGCTGGTCACAGTGGCGGGACCGCGCCGGATTCACACCGGCTTCCTCCTGCGCTTCGTCGTTCGGGCTCACCCTAACCGGCGGGTTACAGTCCGACCTATGCGTAGTCACCCGGACGCCTGCCCCGGCGCCGTTGAGCTGCACCAGGCAGCCGACGGCGGGCTGGCGCGCATCCGGGTTCCCGGCGGCACCCTTTCCGCTGCTCAGTGGGACGTCGTGCGCCGTGCGGCTCAGGAGCTCGGCAACGGCTCCCTGGAGCTGACCTCGCGCGCGAACCTCCAGATCAGGGGCCTCGCGGACGGCTTCGAGCTGGGTGCGCGGTTGCGCGCGGCCGGCCTGCTGCCCTCGGAGACCCACGAGCGCATCCGCAACATCATCGCCGCGCCCCTGGAGGACAACCAGGCGCTGGTCGACGAGATCGACGCGGCCCTCTGCGCGGACCCGCTGCTGGCGGATCTACCAGGCAGGTTCCTGGTGACGGTCGGGGCTTCGGTGAGCGGGCTGGGTGGCGACATCGGCCTGGTCAGCGACGGCGACGGCCCAGCCGCCGTCCTCCTGCTCGCCGGCCACGACACCGGCGTCCGGGTGACCGATCCCGTCGACGCTGTCGTGACCGCCGCCCGCCTCTTCCAGGAGATGCGCGGCACTGCCTGGCGCCTGTCCGAAGTGGACGACGGTGTGCGAAAGATCACCGAGTACTTCGGCGCCACCTCCGAAGCTTTGATCACTCCGGCTGTGACGCCTGTCGCACCTTCGCCGCTGACTCCGGGTGTGCCGCTCGGCCGCCTCGACGCACACCGGCTCGCCGGTGTCCCCGTCCGGTTGACGCCGTGGCGCAGCCTGGTCGTACCGCCCGGCACCGACACCTCCGGCCTGATCACCGATCCGGCGTCCCCCTGGCACGGCGTCAGCGCCTGCACCGGCCGCCCCGGCTGCGCGAAGTCGCTTTCGGACGTGCGCGCCGACGTGCAGGCCTGGCTCGACCGCCCGGAATTGTCAGACCCTTCTGCGACGATTGGGATGGGGACCCGATCCCCCCAGGGGGCCTTCCAATCGGGATCGATTCCGAGGCCCGTGCACTGGTCGGGTTGCTCACGCCGCTGTGGCCGACCGGCCGGCGATGTGATCGAGTTCGTCGCGACCGGCGACGGCTACGAGGAGATCAAGTGACGGAGTACATCAAGGACGGCGCGGAGATCTACCGCCGCTCCTTCGCGACCATCCGCGCGGAGGCGAACCTCGCCGGCTTCCCGCAGGACGTCGCGCGGGTCGTCGTGCGCATGATCCACTCGTGCGGCATGACCGACCTGACGCACGACATCGCCTTCTCCCCCAACGTCGTGCGGCACGCCCACGCCGCGTTGCTCGACGGCGCCCCGATCATCTGCGACGCCAACATGGTCGCCGCCGGCGTGACCCGCCGCCGCCTGCCCGCGGACAACGAAGTCCTTTGCTACCTGCAGGATCCGCGCACGCCCGCACGAGCGAAGGAGATCGGCAACACGCGCAGCGCCGCCGCCCTCGAACTCCTCGCGGACCGCTTCGAAGGCGCCGTCATCGCGATCGGCAACGCCCCCACCGCGTTGTTCCACCTGATCGACCTGATCAACGCGGGCGCCCCGCAGCCGGCCGCCGTCCTCGGCATCCCGGTCGGGTTCATCGGCGCGGCGGAGTCGAAAGAAGCTTTGGCCGCAACGGATCTGGAGCACCTCGTGGTGCACGGCCGGCGCGGCGGCAGCGCCATGACGGCGGCGGCCATCAACGCGATCGCGAGCGAGGAAGAGTAATGGCAGGCAAGCTCTACGGCGTCGGACTCGGTCCTGGCGACCCCGAACTCGTGACGGTCAAGGCCGCGCGCCTCATCGGCGAGGCGGACGTGATCGCGTTCCACAGCGCGCGGCACGGTCGCAGCGTCGCGAAAACCATTGCGGAGCCGTACTTCCGCGAGGGCCAGATCGTCGAGCAGCTGGTCTACCCCGTGACGACCGAGGACACGGACGACTACCAGGGCGAGATCGACGCGTTCTACGAGCAGGCAGCCGCTCGCCTCGCCGCGCACCTCGACGCCGGCCGCACCGTCGTCGTCCTCGCGGCGGGCGACCCGTTCTTCTACGGGTCGTACATGCACATGCACAAGCGCCTCGCCGACCGCTACGAGTGGGAGGTCGTCCCCGGCGTGACATCGGTCAGCGGTGCGAGTGCTGTCTTGGGCACCCCGCTCGTCGAACGCGACGAGGTCCTCACGATCCTGCCCGGCACCCTGCCACCCGCCGAGCTCGCCACGCGCCTCGCCGACACCGACTCGGCCGCGATCCTCAAGCTGGGCCGCACTTTCGGCAACGTGCGCGAAGCCCTCAAAGCCTCCGGCAGGCTCGACGGCGCCTGGTACGTCGAACGCGCCACCACGGGCCGCCAGAAGATCTCCCCGCTGGCCGACGTGGACCCCGCCGACGTCCCCTACTTCTCCCTGGCTCTGCTCCCGAGCCACTCCAAGCCCGCACCGGCCAAGGGCGAGGTCGTGGTCGTCGGCCTCGGCCCCGGCGCGAGGTCCTGGCTGACCCCGGAAGCCCGCCAGGAACTGGAAGCCGCCGACGAGCTCGTCGGCTACACCACCTACCTCAACCGCGTCCCGCAACGCCCCGGCCAGAAACGGCACGCCTCCAACAACCAGGTCGAGTCGGAACGCGCCGCCTTCGCACTGGACCTCGCCCGCCGCGGCTCGCGAGTCGCCGTCGTGTCCTCGGGCGACCCCGGTGTCTTCGCCATGGCCACCGCCGTCCTGGAGGTCGCGGAAGAGGCCCAGGACGTCCCTGTGCGGGTCATTCCCGGTGTCACCGCCGCGAACGCCGTGGCGGCCAAGGCCGGCGCGCCCCTGGGCCACGACTACGCGGTCATCTCCCTGAGCGACCGCCTCAAGCCGTGGGACGTCATCGCCTCCAGGCTCGAAGCAACGGCCAAGGCCGACCTGGTGATCGCGATCTACAACCCGGCGTCCAAGGCCCGCACGCACCAGGTCGCGGACATGCGGGACCTGCTGCTGCAGCACCGTTCCCCGGAGACGCCGATCGTCGTCGGACGCGATGTCGGCGGCCCCGAGGAGGAGATCCGCGTCCTCACGCTCGGCGCCCTCGACCCGGCCACGATCGACATGCGCTGCCTGCTGATCATCGGCTCGTCCCAGACCGTGGTGACGAAGTCGGGCGTGGTGTTCACACCCCGGCGGTACCCAACCACCTGACAGCCTCATCGACGGTGGCCACCGTTTCCGCAGGTGGAAGCGGTGGCCGCCGCACGATCACGACCAGCACCCCGAGCTGACGCGCGGCCTCCAGCTTGGCCGAGGTCATCTCGCCACCGCTGTCCTTGGTCACCAGCGTGTCGATCCGGTGTGAGCGCATCAGCGCCAGCTCACCGTCCACAGTGAACGGACCGCGAGACAGCAGGACCTCGATCCGTTGTGGCATCGGAGGTTCCGGCGGCTCGACCATCCGGGCCAGAAACCACTGCGGGCACGAGGCGAACTCCGCGAGATCCTGCCGCCCGGTCGTGAGGAACACCCGCTCGCCCGGCAGGCTCCGCGCCGCCTCGGCGACGCTGTCCACCCAGTGCCAGCCGTCCTGTGGCGTGAACCCAGGTCGACGCAGGATCAGGAACGGCACCCCAACCCGCGCACAAGCCTCGTAGGCGTTCGAGGTGATCCGCCGCGCGAACGGGTGGGTCGCATCGACAACCGCATGGATCTCGTTGTCCCGCAACCACTGCGCGAGCCCGTCCACCCCGCCGAACCCGCCGATCCGCACCTCGCCCTCTGGCAGCCGGGGCGAACTCACCCTCCCGGCCAGCGATGAAACCGCCGGGACGCGGGAAGCCAGCTCGCGAGCCTCTCCCGTGCCACCCAGGATCAGGATCATCGAACGCGCGTGGCCGAGTACAGATGGCTGTCCGGGAACTGCGTCGCCCCCAGCGTCCGTCCCACGATGATCACCGCGGTCCGCTTGATCCCCGTCGCCTGAACCTGCGCCGCGATGTCGTCCAACGTCCCCCGCAGCACGACCTCGTCGTCACGAGAGGCGTACGCAACAACCGCGACCGGGCAATCCGCGCCGTAGTTCGGCACCAACTCCGCGACCACGTCCTCGATCCGCTGCACCGCCAGGTGCAGCACCATCGTCGCGTGGCTGCGCCCCAACGTGTCGAGATCCTCACCGTCCGGCATCGGCGTGGCACGCTGCGACGTCCGCGTGAGGATCACGGTCTGCCCCACACCCGGCACGGTCAGCTCACGCTGCAACGACGCCGCCGCTGCCGCGAACGCCGGCACCCCAGGCGTGACGTCGTACGAGATCCCCAACGCGTCCAGCCGGCGCATCTGCTCGGCCATCGCACTGAACACAGCCGGATCCCCGGAATGCAGCCGAGCCACGTCCAAGCCCTGCTCTGAGGCCGCGACAAGCTCTTCGATGATCTCGTCCAGGGTCAACTCGGCCGTGTCGACCTTGCGCGCCCCGTCAGGACAGAAGTCCAGCAACTCCACCGGCACCAACGCACCCGCGTACAGGCAGACAGGCGAGGAAGCGATCAGGTCCCGCCCTCGCACCGTGATCAGGTCGGCGGCACCGGGCCCGGCCCCGATGAAGTGCACGGTCACTTGATCACGCTCCACGTCGTCACGGGCATGTGCGGCCGCCACCCGGTGAACCCGCCGACCGCCGACCCCCGGTTCACCGCAATGCGCACCAGGTCACCGCCGAGCCGCGCGTACCACTGCGCCACCACGGCCTCTGACTCCAGCGTCACGGCGTTCACCACGAGCCGCCCGCCGGCGGCCAGCGCGTCCCAGCACGCCTGCACCACACCCGGCACGGTCAGCCCGCCACCGATGAAGATCGCATCGGGCTTCTCCAGCCCCTCCAACGCGTCCGGCGCCCGTCCGATGTGGACCGCGACACCGGGGACGCCCAGCGCCGCCGCATTCCGAACGATCCGCTCAGCACGCTCGGCCGACTGCTCCACAGCGATCGTCCTGCACGTCGGATGCGTCCGCGCCCACTCGATCGCGATCGAACCCGACCCGGCCCCCACGTCCCACAGCAGCTGCCCCGGCAGCGGCGCCAATCTCGACAGCGAAATCGCCCGCACCTCACGCTTCGTCAGCTGGCCGTCGGTCTCGTAGGCGTCGTCCGGCAACCCAGGCACGCGCGAGTGCCCACTCCCGGCGTACTCGATCGCGATGACGCACAACGGATCCCAAACCTGCCCGGACCACTGGTAAACCTTCTCCGCGGGCCCACCCAGCTGCTCCAGCACGGTGATCGACCCCGCCAGCCCGGCCACGATCGCCGGCTCACCACCGAGCACGAGCACGCGCCGTCCGGGAGTGAGAGCAGGTCGCAGCACGTCAGGAGATCGCCCGACCAGGGAGACGACCTCGACCTCGTTGAGCGCCCACCCCAGCCGCGCACAGGCCAGCGACACCGACGAGGGGTGTGGAACGACCTTCACCCGCGACCCCAGCAACCGCACCAGCGTCGTGCCGATGCCGTGGAACATGGGATCGCCGGACGCGAGCACGCACACGTCCCGGTACTTCTCGAACAGCGCGGGCAACGCCGGCACCAGCGGCGACGGCCACGCGACCCGCTCGAACTCCCCCGGCACCAGGTCGAGCTGCCGCTGCGAGCCCATCAGCACCTTGGCGTTGCCGATCGCGTGCCGTGCGGCGGGCGACAGCCCGTCCCACCCGTCGGCCCCGATGCCGACAACGGTGACGTCAGCGACGTCAGATTGTTCCGGTGACACGCTGCACCTGAATCTCGATCACGACGCGCTCCGGGTTGACCCGAGGCTGCCTGTACCGCTCGGCGTACCGCCGCACTGCTTCCTCGACAGACGCCGAATCTTCACGAACAACGGCGGGACCCTCCAAGGTGGACCACCGCCGACCGTCCACCTGACACACCGCCGCGTACCCGGCCTTGCGCACGTGCTTGACCTTCCACGAAGCGCCGTGCGTGATGATCCGCGCGATGCCGTTCGTCTGATCCAGCGTGACCCCGACCGGCACCACGTGCGGAGTGCCGTCCGGACGCACGGTGGACAGCGTGCACAGGTGCCGTTCGGCCCAGAACTCGGCGAACTCGGCGCCCCGCTCGATCGACATGTCACGCATCATGCAATGCCACGCGCGCGAAACGAAATCGAGTGGTCAGAGCAGCGCGAATGCGGCCCGCCACCTCGGTGACGGGCCGCACTCACAACGCACTACGGGTAGCTGACGACGTTCACCGGCACAGTGCCCGGCGGCGTCACCGCCCCCACGTCGTTCACCACGTGAGTGATCGTTCCCTGGTAGTTGAGCGACACGGTCAACAGGTTGTGCAACCGCACGCCAGGCCTGTTGGGCACCTCGAAAGCGTGCTCGGCCCGCACCGACGGATTGACGTTGAAAAAGCAGTAGCTGCCCAGGCCCCACGCCTCGTGCGTGGTGACGTTGTCGCCGACCTTGTAGGCCGCGTACCCGGCCAGCCCGTTGGGGCTCATCCACGAAGCCTGGTTCGGCACGTCGTACGGCATCTCGTTCTGGAAGAAGATCGTCCGTCCGCCCTGGCCGTTCCAGATCACCTGGTACTTCTGGTAGTGCTCGACGAACAGGCCGGTCGCCAGGACGTTGTTGCCGTTCACGACCACACCGGTGTCACCGACCGCTTCGTTCCACCCCCAGGTGCCGGCGTTGCCGTGGTCGGCGCGCCAGGCCCAGGTGTGGTCGATGATCGTGTTGTGGCTGTTGACGATCAGGCTCGTCGTGGCCTTGCCCGCGATCGCGCCACCGACCCGGAAGAACACGTCCTGCAACGTGGTCGGGTTGGCGGCGTGTGACGCGGACGAGCCGGCCGGGCCCACGGTCAGCAGCGCGGAGGACATGGTCGTCCCGGCGTCGAAAAGAACGCCCTTGATGCGCACGCCGTCGACGTCGGCAACCTGCATCGCGTTGACGCCGTTGTCCGGCACGATCGTCGGGTACCCGATGCCGAGCACGACGGTGTTCGGCCTGGTCACCTGCAGCGTCTGGTTCACGTGGTAGATGCCGGGCGTGAAGAACAGGTTGCAGCCCTGGGTCAGCGCCGCGTTGATCGTCGAAGCGTTGTCACCCGCCTTGACCACGTAGAACTGGTTCATCGGCAACGACGTGCCCGGCGTGCCACCGTTGATCCACGACGCACCGGAAGCGTTGGTGCGCAGCGAAGGCAGGAACACCCGGTAGGCGTTGTTCTCGAAGTAGAGATACGGCACGTCACGCGAGACCGGAGTGGTCGCGAGAGTCGTCTCCGGCGGGTTCGGGAACGTGTTCGGCGGCGCACCCGGCGTACCGGAGAACACCATGTTCCAGACGCCACCGGCCCAGCTGCCGTAGTTCGTGTCCCTGGTGTACCACTGCTGCTGCGAGATCGACGCCGTCTGGCCGGACACGCGGCTGTCCGCCGTGTAGCCACCACTGGCGAAGCCGTACGAGGCCGGGTACAGCGCCAGGTTGCCGCGGATGTCCATGCGACGGAACGGCGCGGCCTGCGCGACGGCCCACCGGTTGGTGCCGTTGCTCGGGTTGACCGCCATGTTCTCGGCGGAGCGCCAGAAGTTCTGCAGCGCCACACCCTTGTCGGACTCGTTGAACGCGTCCACGGTGATGTCACCGTTGATCACGACGTCACCGGGGTTGCGACCGAGACCCGCGACCGACGTGTAGTAACCGACGTCGTCATGGACGTTGTAGGTGCCCGGCTTGAACAGGTGCGCCACCCGCCGCGGCGCCATCTGTGCCGTCAGCGTGTCCTTCTGCATGTTGAAGTCCGCGTCGAGCTGCGTCTGGATGCTCGCGGCCGACATGCTCGGGTCGAAGATGCGCGTGTTCGGCCCGAAGTTCGGGTTGTCGGACTGCACGCACCCCTGCTGCGTACCGATCGTGTAGGTCGCGCTCGCCACGGCGGAGTTCGCGAGACCGGACTTGATGCCGATCGCGTTCACGGTCCTCGTGCTGGGCACGGAGATCGGCCCGCTGTAGAGCGGTGATGATGCGGTCGGCGTCGAACCGTCCACTGTGTACCGAATCGTCGCACCAGAGGTGGCGGTGGAGATCGTCACGGTCTGCGCGCTCTGATATGCCCCACCCGGCGGACTGAACGTCGGCGTCGCGACCGGCGTGCCGATCACGTACGCGGCCGTTGCCACCGCCGAGTTCGGCACGCCTGCCTTGATGCCGATGGCGTTGATCGTCCGGTTGCTGGGCACCGAGATCGGCCCGCTGTACAACGGCGAGCTCGCGGTCGGCGTCGACCCGTCGACCGTGTAGCGAATCGTCGCACCGGACGTGGTGGTGGAGATCGTCACAGTCTGCGCCGTCGAGTACGTACCGCCCGGAGGACTGAACGTCGGCGTGGCGACCGGTGCCGGCGCGCTGTTGTGGGTGTAGGTGAAGTGCGGCGTGTCGTACTGCGGGCCGCTCTTCTCGTAGGTGAACCAGTACTCGATCTGAGTGCCGCTCGAGAGCGAGCCGACGGTCTTCTGCCAGGTCCCGGAGTTGTTCGTCATCCGGAAGTTCTGCTGCGGAACACCGGAGATCAGGTAGTGCACGTCGACGTACAGGGCAGGGGTCGTCGGCGTGAAGTTGATCCTCGCCTGAGTGGAGTCCAGCGCCGTCACGTTCTGCGTGTAGTCCTCGGCCGCGGAGGCGGCACTGGACGTCGCCAATGACGACAGGGCAATCGCTGCGGCGGCCAGACCGGCCAGCCATCTCACCTTTGAGAGCGCTCTCACACCTGGGAACGGTAAACGCGAGATGTCCACGAAGGGAAGGTGCAAGCTGTGGGAAAGATCCGGGGCTCAACCGGAATGCGAACCGGGACCGCCACCGTTTTCACCCGAACGAGCAGATTCATGGAGTGGATCCAAGCCATAGCGTCGACACATGACTCCCTCCACCGCGTACAGCAGGGACCTGGGTGACGAGCTGCGCAAGCTGCGAGAGACCTGTACCGGGTTGAGCGGCCACAAGCTCGCCGAGAAACTCGGCTGGGACCCGAGCAAGGTCTCCACCATCGAGCACGGCAAGGCGCGCGCCAGCGAGATCGACCTCGTGCAGTACTTGTCCATGTGCGGCAAGGACATCGACTACGTCGTGGATTTCAGGCGCCGCTACCAGTACGCGTTCGACGAGTACATCGTGCAGGTGTCAGGCAACCTTCGCACCATGGCAATGGCCGAGTCGACCGCCACGACGATCACCAGCTACGACGTCCTGGGCGTACCTGGCCTCCTGCAGTCACCCGAGTACGCCGATGGCATTTACCGGATGACCGGAGTGGTCACCGAAGACCGCATCCCGAACCTCGTCCAGTACCGGACCGAGCGTCAGGCCATCCTGCGTCGACACAATCGGCCGACTTGCTTGTTCTTCGTCCATGAACATGCACTGGAGCTGCAGGTCGGCAACGGCCAGATCATGGAGGACCAGTACGCCCGCCTGCTGTTCAACACGCACATCATCCGGATCGTGCCCAAGGACGCGCCGATCGTCGCTACCAGCTTCGTGCTCTGGGAGTTCGAGAAGGCGCGGTCGCTCGTCTTCAGCGAGACCATCCACGCGAACGTCTTCGTGGAAGATCCAGGCGCCATCGCCCGCACCAGGCTCATCTTCGGCCGCCTGGATGAGGTCGCCTTGAGTGCGGAACAATCGCGGAGCAAGCTGGCGGAGTACGTCAGCCCACCGCGAGAGGACGTCGATGACCCAGGACCGCACTTGGCGTAAGAGCAGCTACACCGGCGGAGCCGAGGACAGCAACTGCGTCGAGGTGTCGCTGGCCCACGACGCGCTGGTCAGGGACTCGAAGAACGCGAGCGGCGACGTCCTCGCGTTCTCGTCCCCCGCCTGGAAAGCCCTGATCAGGTCCCTCGGTTCTCATTGAGGTAGTTGTAGATCGTGTAGCGGGTGACCTCCAGGACCCCCGCGAGATGGTCCACCGAGTCGCGGATGAGGAAGAACCCTGCCTCGTCCAGCACCCGCACGACCTGCGACTTGTGCACCTTCTTCATCAGCTCGACCGGCACGCCCACGTCGGCGATCGCCTTCTCGACGAGCACCCGCTGGAGCGTGTCCACGTCCTGCGGGAACGACTCGACGGGCCCGGAAGCCTCGTGCGCCGCGAGCTTGTTGACGCACAGGCAGCCCACGGCAACGCCCGAGGCGTCGCGCACGAACGTCGTTGACGACCAGATCGCACGCCCGTCCGGTGCATACGTCTCGTAGCCGGGCATGTCGGTGGTCGTGCCGCGCCGGACCAGTCCCAGCAGCAGGTCCGTCATCGGCCCGCCCACCTGCCGCCCGGTCAGCGACCCGGCGATGGCGATGATCGAGTTCGGCAGCCGCGACAGGTCGTGCACGACGACCTCGGTGTCCGGTCCCAGCGCCGACGCGAGGCTGTCCACCGTCGGCACCAGCGCCGACAACGCCGCCGGCACTGGCGAAGCCGAAGACCCTGAGAGCGACTTCAAAGCAGCGCGCAACCGTTCCAGGGTCCCGCGCGAAGTCGTGGCGTGCGGCGACAAGCGGACGTGCTCAGGCCGGACGGTCGCGGTGATCCCGAAGGCGTTCAACGCCTCCCCCACCACCGAGGCGGCCTCGGGCATCGTGAACGCCAGGATCCCGGCACGGCGCTCGCGGGCGGACACGATCTTGCCGCCGCACGACAGCACGATCTCTTCGAGCTCCGCGACGATCTCATCTACGGCCGAGTCAAGCGCCGAAACCCCGGCGAGCTCCACCAGCTCCAAAGCCTCCGCGAAGGCGCCGGACACGACCGGCGAGAGGTTCGTGATGTTCCACGAAGCAGCGTCAGACGCAGGTTCGTGCACCGAGTTGTCGAACAGGCCCGCGTCCACCGCGCCGGTCCAGCCGGACAGGACAGGAGACAACCGTTCCAACGCCCGGTCGGACAGCACGACGAAACCGGTGCTCCACCCCGCCCGCAACCACTTCTGGCCGCCGACGACCAGCACGTCGGCGAGTTCCCACGGCTCGTCGGCCACGCCGAAGCCCTGGATGCCGTCGACGATCAACAGCCGATCGCCCACGACCTCGCGCAACGTCGCCAGGTCCGCGCGGTAGCCGGTGCGGAAGTCCACAGCGGACACCGACAGCGCTGAAACCTCAGGTGTCAACCCAACCGCGACGGCGGCCGGGGCCACCGGACCGTCCAGAACGATGGACGGCAGACCCGCCCGCACCCACGGATAGGTGTTGGACGGGAACTCCGCGGCCGAGTACATGACCGTCCCCGACAACCCGAACGCCGCCTGGAAGAGGCCGATCGAGGTGTTCGGCACCAGCGCGACGTGGTCGGTGTCGGTGCGGCACAACCGCGCGACGGCGGCCTTCACCCGTAGCTCCTCCCGCATCAGTATGTCCACTGTGGATGGATCAGCCAGCGAGGCCTGTTCCATCAGACGTGAGGTGGCCGTCACCACGGAAAGCGATGGCGGGCCGAAGCGGGCGAAGTCGAGGTACCCCTCCGGTTCGCGGAACTGGGCGAGGTACGAGGCGTCGATCAACTTAGAGCACCTTTGCGAGGAACTGTTGCGTGCGCGGCTGCTGCGGATTGTCCAGCACGTCGGCCGGTGTACCGGTCTCCACGACCGCGCCGTCGACGAGGAACACCACGCGGTCGGCGACCGAGCGGGCGAAACCGATCTCGTGAGTGACCACGATCATCGTCATGCCGTCGCGGGCCAGCGAGGTCATCACGTCGAGCACCTCGCCGACCAGCTCCGGGTCCAACGCGGACGTGGGCTCGTCGAACAGCATCAGCTTGGGTTTCATCGCCAGCGCGCGGGCGATCGCAACACGTTGCTGCTGACCACCGGACAGCTGCGCGGGGTAGGCCCCGGCCTTCTCCGCGAGGCCGACGCGTTCCAGCAGCGCCAACGCCTCCGCGCGCACCTCGGCACGGCCCCGCCCCAGCACCTGGACCGGGCCCTCCATGACGTTCTCCAGCGCCGTGCGGTGCGGGAACAGGTTGAACCGCTGGAACACCATGCCGACGTCGCGGCGTTGGTGGGCGGCTTCCCGTTCCCTCAGCTCGTAGAGCTTCCCGCCGTGAGACCGGAACCCGACCGGCACGCCGTCGACCCAGATCCGTCCGGCGTCGATGGTCTCCAGGTGGTTCACGCAGCGCAGGAACGTCGACTTGCCCGCGCCGGACGGCCCGAGCAGGCAGACGACCTCGCCGCGCTCGACCTCCATGTCGATCCCGCGCAGCACCTCGGTGTGGCCGAACGACTTGCGGACGCCAATCGCCTCAACGAGGGCCATAAGCACGCTCCAGGTAGTGCTGCCCGATCGACGCGAGGGACACCATCACGAGGTACCAGGCCGCGGCGGCGAACAGGGTCTCCATGATCTCCAGGTTGCGCGAGGAGATGTTGTTCGCGGCGTGGATGAGCTCCAGGAAGGCGATCACCGACGCCATCGAGGTGCCCTTGATCATGTTGATGAAGTTGTTGCCGGTCGGCGGGATGATCACGCGCATCGCCTGCGGCAGAACGACTCGGCGCAGGGTCGTCAAAGGTGTCATGCCGATCGACTTGGCCGCCTCCGTCTGGCCGGCGTCGACGCTGCTCAGTCCCGCGCGGACGATCTCGGCCATGTAGGCGCTCTCGTTGAGCCCCAAGCCCAGCAACGCCGCCACGAACGCGGTCATGACCACGTTGGTGGGCACCTCGAAGAGCATCGGGATGCTGATGCTCTTGAACACCAGCGCGAGGTTGAACCAGATCAGGATCTGCAGCAGCACCGGCAGGCCGCGGAACAGCCAGATGTAGCCGACGGCGAACCACCGCGCGACGGGGTTCGCCGACAACCGCATCAGCGCGACCACGACGCCGAGCAGGATCGCGCCGCCCTGTGCGGCGACGGCGAGCACGATGGTGTTGAGCAGGCCTTCGAGCATCACGGGGTGCGTGAAGAACCCCGGCACGTCCTCCCACTGGATCTGCGCCTCGGCCATCGCCCAGCCGAGACCCGCGATGACCAGCAGGATCACCGTGCCGCTGAACCACCGCCCTGGGTGGCGCAGCGGCACGACGGTGAGATCCTCCCGAAGATCGTTGGGGCGGAGATCACTTGCCATTGATCGCGGCCTTGGTGATCGCACCCTGCTTGATGTCCCAGGTGGTGAGGATCTTGTCGTAGGTGCCATCGTCGATCAGCGACTGCAGCGCGGCCTTGATCGCCTCGGAGAGCTTGGCGTTCTGCTTGTTCACGCCGATGCCGTACGGGCCGCCGTTGATCGGCGCGAGGGGCACGACCTCGAAGAACTTGCCGTCACCCGCGGTCTTCGCGACGTAGACGGCGGTCGGCAGGTCGTTGAGGATCGCGGCGACGCGGCCGGTGCGCAGCTGGTTCTGGTTGCCCGTGTCGCTGTCGGTGACGCTGAGCTGGACCTCGGGCTTGCCCTGGTCCTTGCACTTCTGGCTCTGCTCCTTGGCGAACTGCTCCTGCGAGCTGCCGAGGTTGACCGCGACGCCCTTGCCGCACAGGTCGTCAGGGCCCTTGACGCTCTGCGGGTTGCCCTTCTGCACCATGATCGTGATGCCGGAGGTGAAGTAGTCGACGAAGTCGATCTTCTGCTGACGCTCGGCGGTGTCGTTCATCGCGGCCATCGTCACGTCGACGCGGCCGGTCTCCAGGCTCGTGATCAGCGAGCTGAACGCCATGTCGCTGTGCTCGGCCTTGAGCCCGAGCTTGGCGGCGATCGTCTTGATCAGGTCGACCTCCGACCCCATCGGCGTCTTGCCGTCCTGGTCGTAGAAGTTGTTCGGCGGGTTCTGGATGTTCGAGCCGACCCGCAGCTTGCCCGCCGACGCGATCTCGGGCGGCAGCATCGCGGCGAGCGCGTCGTCCTTCTTGACGAGGGACAGGTCGGACGACGGGGGCGTGGACGTCGGCGGGTTGTCCGACGTGGACCCGCAGGCGGCGAGCCCCAGTACGAGCAGCGAGGTCACGAGCAGGCGCGGCATCATGGCGGGCACCGTACAACGCCCAGTTGAACTCGTCCACAAAAAGTTGAAGCGACCGGTGACCGGCAGCACGCCGGGAATTCCGTCGGCACCCGCTCCGTTGAACGGGTGACCCCAGCAAACGAGGAGGACCAAATGGCGACGGTCGAGCTGACCACCGAGAACTTCGACGATGTGGTCGGCGGCTCCGACATCGTCCTGGTCGACTTCTGGGCGGAGTGGTGCGGCCCGTGCCGTGCGTTCGCGCCCACGTTCGAGGCCGCGTCGCAGAAGCACGAGGACCTCGTGTTCGGCAAGGTCGACACGGAGGCACAGCAGGATCTCGCGGCCGCGTTCGGAATCCGGTCCATTCCGACGCTGATGATCGTCCGCGAGGGCGTCGTGCTGTTCGCGCAGCCGGGCGCGCTGCCGGGCAACGCGCTGGACAGCCTGATCCAGCAGGCGCGCGAGGTGGACATGGACGAGGTTCACGCGAAGGTCAAGGAAGCCCAGCAGGGCTGATTGATTGGACCAGCCTGCGGGTACCTGACGTGCATGAACACCGACACGTCGACCGCACAGCTGGTCAACCAGCTGTCCGAGCAGGTGAGCAGGCTCGCGCGCGATGAGATCCGTCTCGCGGTCGCCGAGCTGAAAGACAAAGGCAAGCACGCCGGTGTCGGCGCCGGGATGTTCGGCGCGGCCGGCGTGTTCGCGTGGTGGGGCGGGCTCAGCCTCGTCGCGGGCCTGATCCTGCTGCTGGCGTTCGTACTACCGCTGTGGGCGGCCGCGTTGATCGTCGCGGCTGCCCTTTTGCTGATCGCGGGCATCCTCGCGCTCGTGGGCCGCGGCCAGGTCAAGCAGGCCACGCCTCCGGTGCCCAGGCAGGCGATGGACAACGTCCAGCAGGACATCGCGACGATCAAGGAGAGGGCGCACCGATGAGCGACCCCAAAGAAGAGCTGCAGCGCGACGTCGAGCGCACCCGCCGCGAGCTGGGTGAGACCGTGGAAGCGTTGGCGCACAAGGCGGACGTGCCCGGCCGGGTGAAGGAACAGGCGCACGACACCAAGGTCAGGATGACCAGGGCCACCGACGAGGCGATCCACTCGCTGCCCGATCCCGTGGCGGATCAGGTCGAGAAGGCGCGCAGACATCCCGCGGCCATCGCGGCACTGCTCATCACCCTGATCCTCGTGATCTGGAAACTTTCCAGGAGGAATGGATGAAGCTGCTGTACCGCCCACTGGGAATGTTGCTCGGAGCGTTGGGAGGACTCCTCGCCACCGCGATCTTCGGCCAGGTGTGGAAAGTCGTGGCGGGCGACGAAGAAGCGCCGAGCGCCACGATGAGGAACCGCACCTGGCGTGAGGTCTTGCTGGCCGCGGCGTTGCAGGGAGCCATCTTCGGCCTGGTGAAAGCCGCGATCGACCGCGGTGGAGCCAAGGGTTTTCAGAAGCTGACCGGCAAATGGCCCGGCGACGAAGAGGATTGAGCGGTAATCGAACTCCGCCCGCGAAACGAGACGCGAAGGTGCACACCAATCGTTTCGCGACTTAACCTGGCCCGGTCGCCTGCGAAAGGGCCAGTGATGACTCGTCAGTTGCGGGCTTGTGCGCTGTCCTCGAGGTTCGAGCCGCTCACCGCCGTTCCGGACGACCCGGCTCGCGCGCGGCTGGGCGTCGTGCGGTTCGCCGGCACGTCGTTCAACCCGGTGGTGCGGGCCGGACATCCGGAACTGACCGTCTTTCTCGCCGACGACGACACGTGTGGATTCGCCGAGGTCTGGACGAGCTCGCGCGGCGTGGAATCCGGCGAGCACAAAGCGATCGCGTACGCCCACGACGGCGAATACCTGTTCTGCGCCGGACGGATTCCACCGTGCGACGAACACACCTACGCCGGCAGGCTCGCGTTCCGCGCGGCACTTGAGCTCGTCGGCAAGCTCGGATATCACCACGTCTTCCGGATGTGGAACTACCTGCAGGACCTCAACCCGCAGAGCTACCGCGAGTTTCTGCTCGGCCAGGCCGAGGCGTTCGCGAAACGCCCGGTGACCTGGAGCGGCCTGACCGCGGCGACCGTGGTCGGCTCCCGCGGTGGCGGTATCGCATTCCACTTTCTGGCGTGCCGCACCGGCATGCCGATCACGATCATCGCTCCCAGCGGTGCGCGCGGCGTCTACGTGGACGGGCGGCTCTACTTCTCCGCGCCGACGCTGGACGACGCCGAAGAGCTGATGAGCGCGGCGAACCTCGCAAACTGGGGTGTCGACGACGGGTTCGGGCTGCACGACATCACGTCGCTCAAGATCTACGCGCGGCAACCGGGTGACCTTTCCCTGGCGCGCTTCGAAGCCGCCACGCGTCTGGACCGCGAGACGAGCGTGGCATGCCTGCAGGTCACCCTGCTACAGGAAGAGCACGCGGTGGAGTTCGAGGGCATCGCAGGCTAGGCCTGCGGGAGTTTGAACACTCAACTATTCTTGCTCGCATGCCACAGCCAGAGGGTGCGGAGCTCGACGCGATCAGGGCCAAGCGCGACGAGCTGCGTGAACAGTACGTGAAGCCGCTCGAGGAGCGGGGTGGCTCGCCCACGCGGGGCGTCCACCACATCGCGTTGATCTGCAAGGACGTCGAGGAGACGATCCGCTTCTACCAGGAGTTCCTCGGCTTCCCCCTGGTGGAGCTCGTGGAGAACCGCGACTACCGCGGCTCCAGCCACTTCTTCTTCGACCTCGGCAGCAAGAACCTGCTGGGGTTCTTCGACTTCCCCGGCCACGACCACCCGGCGTTCATGGAGACGATCGGCGCGGTGCAGCACCTGGCGCTGTCCATCTCCCCCGAGCGGTTCGACGAGATCAAGGCCAAACTGGACGAGGCGGGGATCGAGTACCTGGGCCCCGACCGGGGCGTCGAGGACAGCCTGTACATCCGCGACCCCAACGGTGTAGGGATTGAGTTCTACCGGGAAGTACTCGGCGAGTTCGAAGGCACGACTTTGATCAAGTGAGAACGGAGTCGCAGTGGCGCAAGAGGTCAAGGGCATCGTCGCCCGTGGCAAGGGTCTACCCGTCGAACTGACCTCGGTGCTGGTACCCGACCCCGGTCCCGGCGAGGCCGTGGTGAAGGTCCAGGCGTGCGGCGTCTGCCACACCGACCTGCACTACCGCGAGGGCGGCATCAACGACGAGTTCCCGTTCCTGCTGGGCCACGAGGCCG
>NZ_VSRL01000104.1 GCF_012184385.1 Lentzea indica | reverse complement strand
CTTCGACGGTCACCGGTGACGGCACCGGTTCCTCCGCCACCGCCGCCGAGGAGTTGATCCACGCCGCCGACCTCGCCGCGCGCGTCAGCGACCAGCCGGTCGCGCCCGGCCAGTACCGCTACGTCAGCCGCCGACACCGGTCGATCGCCCAGACGATCGGCACGAACGAGGTGCGGACCCAGGGCTCGCGGACCGAGGTGTGGATCCCGGCGGACCATCGGCAGGAGTGGCTGGAACGCAGGACGATCGAGGTCAAGTCCGAGTGGCTGCCCGGCCACGAGGGCGAGGGCGAGCCGGACCGAGGTCGGGACGAGGAGTTCCGCGCGCCCTGCGGCAAGTTCTCCTACTACGCGGCGGACTATCCGGACCTGTGCACGATCGGCAGCTGGAAAAACCCGATCCCGTCGTTCGTCGCCTCCCTGCCCACCGACCCACGCGCCCTCTACGAGCGCATGGTGCAGGACGGCGGCACCGGCGACGCCGGGGCGTTGAACACGGCGATCATCGGCCTGCTGTCGGGCAGGCTGCCCGCGGACGTGCGGACGACCATGTTCCGCGCGCTCGCCCTGCTGCCCGGCCTCGTGGTCACCGAGAAGCGGGCGAACCTCGACGGCATGGAGGGCGTGGCGCTGGGCATCAAGTACCACGACACCTTCGAGGAGCTGATCATCAATCCGGGCAACGGCGAGTTCATCGGCATCCGGGAGACCGTCGCGGAGGAGGGCGGCTCGCTGAAGAAAGGCACGGTGCGGTCGGTCTACTCGGTGACCACCGGGGTGGCCCCCTCACTCGGTGCGCGCCCCTAGCTCGTGCAACCCTGGGGTTGCACATCTGGTCGGCGATGTGCAACTCTGGGGTTGCAATATTGAGTCGGACTTGGGGAGTTGTCGTGAGCGTGGACCGGATCGAACGCGAGACCCTGATCGAGGCACCGCTGGAGCGGGTCTGGCAGCTGGTGACCGAACCGGGGTTCTGGGTGGCCTCCGAGCCATCGGGTACGGCCGTCGAGGGTGAGACGACCGTGTGCAAGAACGAGCAGTACGGCGATTTCCCGGTGCGGGTCGAGACCGTCACGCCGCAGACCTACGTGTCGTACCGCTGGGCCAGCGCCTTCGGCGGCGAGGAGCTGCGCGCGGACAACACGACGCTGGTCGAGTTCACCCTCACACCCGAGGGTTCCGGGACGCGTCTGCGCGTCGTGGAGAGCGGGTTCGCGTCGCTCGCGGGCTCGGAAGACCTGCGCGTGAAGGCGCACCAGGACAACACGGGCGGCTGGTCCGAGGTGCTGGACGCGTTCAAGAAGAAGGCGGAAAGCTAAGTTAGTCAGGTGCCCAAGTCAGCCGACCGTGGTCGCCGCACCCGTGAACAACTGCTCGACGCCGCCGCCCAGCTCGTGGGCGAGGTCGGCTGGGGTGCGGTGACCACGCGGCTGGTCGCCGAACGGGCGGGCGTCAACGCCGCGCTCGTGCACTACCACTTCTCGTCGGTTCAGGAGCTGCTGTCGACGGCCGCGCTGCAGTTCGCCGAGAAGGTCCTCGCCGAATCCGCGGACGCGTTGCGGGCGTCGGATCCGGCCGACGGCATCGAGCGGATGCTCGAAGAGCTCTCCCGCTACACCGGTACGGACCCGGAGTCGTTGCTGCTGGCCGAGGCCTTGCTGGCCTCGCACCGGCTCCCCGAGCTGCGGACCTCGCTCGCCGCCCTGGTCGCGGGCTTCCGGGCACGGGTGGCCGACTGGCTGCGGGGTGCCGATGTGAAGGACGCTGACGCGGTCGCGTTGTTGCTGGGCGCCGCCATCGACGGGTTGGTGCTGCACCGCGCGCTCGACGAGTCAGTCGACTTTCGCGTGGTCGCGGGCCCGTTCCGGCGCCTCGTCTCGAGCTGACCAGCGGGGTTCGCCACCGGCCTCCGCGAACGCGGTCAGCGCCTCGACCAGGCCGTGCCGCAGGTTTTCCGGCATGCGCGCCACGATCGTGCTGATCTCGGCACGCCGGCGTGCCATCACCTCGTTGACGGCCCGGCGGCCTTCCTCGCTCACCACGACCACGACCTCGCGTTTGCTGGCGGGGTTCTGCTCGCGGTCGACCATGCCGGACGTGATCAGCCGGTCGATCATGCGCTTCGCCGTGGAGGGGTTGACCTCGAGGAGGTCGGCGAGCGCGGTGAGCTTCATCGGGCCCCGGCTGTCGAGCAGCACGATCATGCGCAGCTGCGGCAGTGTGAGTGTCTCCTCGACCGCCGCCAGCGAACGTGCCGACACGGCGATCAGCAGGCGGGACGCGGTGAGGACCGCGTCGGTCAGGTCATCGATGTCACTCACCCGCCCAGTTCTACAGGGCCCGCCAAAAGATTACGAACCGATAACCAATGCACTGTGCAACGGTCGACGAGTCACGATCTGTCCGTACCTCTCGGCATGCGGAAATTCCTCGTCTCCCTGCTGATCGTGTTGTTCGGTGCCCCGTCCGCGTTCGCGCAGCCGGACCTGGGTTCCGACTACGTCCAGACCCAGTTCGGCCCGATGGGGCCTGCCGGGCGGGACCTGCTGCAGAAGGTGGCGCTTGCCGGGTTGTGGGAGGGCCCCGCCGGGCGGATGGGGCTCGAGAAGTCGGCCAACCCGCTGGTGCGGGAGGCCGGCCGTCACCTGATCGACGGGCACGCCGATCTGGACAGGAGAACCGTCGAGCTCGCCCGCACGCTGAACGTGCAGCTGCCCACGCAGCCCAACGCCGACCAGCAGGGCTGGCTGGACGAGATGGCGGCCGCGCCCGCGCGCAGCGCTGAGTTCGACCGGATCTTCGCGAACCGGCTTCGTGCGGCGCACGGGGCGGTCTACAAGTTCCTCGCCGCGGTCAGGACCGGCACCCGCAACACCGCGATCCGTGACTACTCCAAGGTCTGCATGGACACGGTGCTTGACCACATCACGGTGCTGGAAGCCACCGGGATGGTGGATTTCAACGACACCAAGGCGATCCCGCTGGCCCTGGTCGCGCAACCTTCGTCCGCCGCGCCGACTCCTCCTCGTCCGGCGCCGGTCATCTCGCAGAACTCGCAGCAGCTGCAGCAGGACGACGGCGTCCCCGACGGCCTCCTCGGGCTGGGCGTGCTCGCGGCGGTCGTGGCCGGGATCTGGCTGTGGAGCGGTGGCCGGAGCAGTCGCAAGATTCGCTCGTGATGTTAGATTGGGCATATGCCTAAGTCGAATGCCCAACGGGCGTTGGTCGTCGGAGCGGGAATCGCCGGGCTGGCGACGGCGTGGTGGCTGGAACGTGCCGGCTGGGACGTCCTGGTCGTTGAGAAGGCCCCTGCGTTCCGCGCCGGTGGCTACATGATCGATTTCTTCGGGCCCGGTCACGAGGTGGCGCGGCGCATGGGCCTGTTGCCGGCGCTGGAGGCCCGTCGCGCGCCGATCTCGTCCGTGACCAGCGTGGACTCACGTGGCCGGCGGCGCGCGGAGATCTCCACGGAGGCTTATGAGGCGGTCGCTGACGGAGTGATCAGCCTGCTGCGGGGCGATCTCGCGGATGTCGTCCGCGACGACGTGCGGTCGCCGATCCGTTGTGGGGTCACGGTTTCTGTGATCGATGACGGCCGGGTGACGTTCTCTGACGGGTCGGTGGGGGACTTCGACCTCGTCGTGGGTGCGGACGGCGTGCACTCACGGGTTCGTGAGCTGCTGTTCGGGCCGTCGTTCGTGCGGTACCTCGGGCATCACGTGGCGGCGTTTTCCTTCAGGGACCCGTCGTTGAGTGCGCGGATCGGTTACCGCTACCAGATGCTGACCGTGCCGCACCGGATGATCGGCTGCTACGCCGTGCGGGACGGGGCGATGGCGGCGCTGCTGCTGTACCGGTCCTCATCGCAGGCCTTGCCCGCAGATCCTGCGGCGGCGTTGCGGGAGCGGTTCGGCGACCTCGGCTGGGTGGCGCCTTCGCTGCTTTCCGTTGTGCCGGACGACATCTACTACGACGAGGTGTCCCAAGTGGACCTGCCGGTCTGGCATCGCGGCAAGGTCGTCCTCGTCGGTGACGCGTGCGGGGCGGTCTCCCTGTTCGCCGGCCACGGTGCGTCGCTCGCGATGACCGGCGCGTTCGTGCTGGCCGAGGAACTCGCGGCCGGCACTGACGGCGCTTTCGAGCGGTATCAGGCGCGGATGAAGCTCGTGGTCTCCCGCACCCAGGACTTCGGACGGAAGTTCATCGGCTGGATGGCACCGTCGTCTCGCTTGCGGATCTCGTTGCGCGACATGGCTTTCCGGCTGTCCGGACGGCCGGTCGTGCGGAACCTGATCCGCGGCTCGGTCATGCCCGACGTCGACGGCGTGCTTCTTCGTCAGCGCGCGTCGTAGATCTCGCGGTTCACCAACACCTCGGCGATGTGCTCCTCCGCCCACCGGCACAACGCGAGCAGTGGCGCGTGCAACGTGAACCCGAGCGCGGTCAGCTCGTACTCGACCCGCGGCGGCACCTCGGCGTGCACGTGCCGCGTCACCAGCCCGTCCCTTTCGAGGTCCCGCAACGTTTCCGTGAGCACCTTGCCGCTGATCCCGTCGAGCTGCGTCCTGAGGTCACCGAACCGCATGCGCCCGTTGCTGCCGAGCACCGACACCGCCATCGCCGTCCACTTGTTCGCGATGCGCGCGAGGCTCGTGCGCGACGGGCAGGTGGAGAGGAGCACGCTCCAGTCCGGCATCACCTGTGACATGGGCCACATCCATCCAATAGTTACGTTGAGGTAATTGGTTACCGAAGGTGAGCATAGGGCAGCCGTTGAGAAAAGGAGAAACCATGACCACCCCGTTCGCCGTCGCCACCACCTACTTCGAAGCCCTCGAGTCCGGAGACTTCGCCACAGTCGCGGCCCAGTTCGCCGACGACGTCGTGTGGCACCAGCCCGGCGCCAACA
This sequence comes from Lentzea indica, assembly GCF_012184385.1. Lineage (GTDB taxonomy): Bacteria > Actinomycetota > Actinomycetes > Mycobacteriales > Pseudonocardiaceae > Lentzea > Lentzea indica. Next base: position 23,895 of record NZ_VSRL01000104.1, on the reverse strand, counting down.
GGTTCTCCGGCGTGCACCACGGCAGCGCCGCCGTCGGCGAGATGATCGGCGGCATGATGACCGTCTCCGAGGGCACCTTCACCCTGAAGCGCAACGCCCCGCTGATGGCGAACGGCTCGATCGTCGCCGCCACCGTCCACTGGACCGCCAAGCGCTCCGGTGCGGAGATGGACGGTGTCGGCGTCGACCTGATGCGTGTCGCCGACGGCAAGGTGGCGGAGGTGTGGCTGTTCACCGCCGACCCCGCCGAGGAGGACGCCTTCTGGGGTCAGGCGTGAGGTAACAGGGTGTGGCTGTGGCGCGACATCTGGGCATGTCCGCGCCACGGCCGTTCTATCGTGTGTCGGTTTCGGATCCGCCCACCGGGTTCCGGCGCCAATGGGCGGCACTCATGAGTGCCCTGAACGACCAACATCTCATGCCAGTGGACAACAATACCGCTCGCGTGGCCTGGGGCTCACCACTGGAAATGTCGTTGCGCGTGGTGAGGGACACAGTGGCTTATGTCGCGATGACCAATACTCAATACGGACATGTCCCGGCCAGCCGTAATAATCCTGAGAGACTGTCGATCAATCACCTGGAGTATCGCGAGGCGGTCCGGCTCGGGCGTCCAACCCTGGTGTTCGGTCAAGGCAAGAGCATTCGCGACATCGAGAGTGACGCGGACAACCGCGCGAAGCTGATCGCATTCCGAGAGGAAGCCGAGCGCACCGCCGACGGGGTTCGGAACGTGTACCTCACCTTCGAGGACAGCACGGACTTCGCTGAGATGGCTGCTCGGGCGGTTGCCGAGCTGCGGATCTTGCTGGACGCGGAACCTGACCTGCCGGAAAGCATCCCGGAGCACCCGGACGACACCGACGCGGACGGTGTCGAGGTCGGCTGGTCCACCGATTCCGCCACCTCGACCGACCTTCTGCGACGCGATTCGCTGGCTCGCGTGCTCAACTCGCGGCTGCGTGACGCGAAGGAGGGCCATCCGCACACGTCACTGCTCGTACACCTCGATGGCACTTGGGGTTCCGGAAAGAGCAGCGTCCTCCTGCTGCTAGCCAAAGAACTCGAGGAGCAGCCTCCCTTTCTGGTCGTGTGGTTCGACGCTTGGCAGCAGTCACGCGTGTCACCACCGTGGTGGGCTCTTCTGACGACGCTTCGGCAGCACGTCCTCGCCGACCGCGGCCGGTTCAGCCGCGCCTGGCTCCGCTTCCGGGAGATGTGGGCGCGCATGCGGGTGTCCGGCGCCCCGTACACGGTGGCCCTGATCCTGTTGCTGATCCTGTCTGCCGGAGTCGGCTACGCGACCTGGTGGCTGGCGAACAAGTTCACGCCCACCACCAGCGATCTGATCAAGCTGTTCACCCCCGCGATCGCGATGGTGTCGTTCCTTTGGGCCGGCAGCCGAGTCGCGGCGCGAGCGTTCCTCTGGGCGTCAGCGGGCGGCGCGCGGCTGTTCGAGCAGTCGAACTCCAACCCGATGACCCGGATCGCGCTGCATTTCGACTGGCTGCTGAAGCGGTCGAAGAAGCCGGTGGTGTTCTTCGTCGACGACCTCGACCGCTGCCGGGAGGACTACGTCGTCGAGTTTCTGGACTCCGTCCACACCCTCGTGCGTGACGCACCGCGAAGCCACTACCGGGCTGTCGCGAAGAGATCCGCGCCGGCGGCCTACTTCGTCGTCGCGGCCGACGGCGCCTGGATCCGGCAGAGCTACGAGCACGCTTACTCGACGTTCGAGGTCGCGGAAGGACCGCTCGGCTATCTGTTCATGGACAAGCTGTTCCAGCTGAACGTGCCGATGCCTGCGTTGGGCGGCAGCACGCAGAAGGAGTTCATGGGGAGTCTGCTCGGGCTGACGGCCGGTCCGAGTCCGCAGGTCGCCTCGGCCAGCGCCGCGATCAAGCACGCCGGGAACGACGAAGCGGCCATCATCGAGACACTGGAAGGCCTGAGCCCCGCCGCGCGGGAAGCCGTCGCGGGCGAAGCAGCGCTGGCACTCGCATCCAGCGAGACACGCAAGCACACCGAGCACACGCTGCGGAAGTTCTCGCCGATGCTCCACGGCAACCCGAGGAGCATCAAGCTGTTCCTCAACACCTACAGCATGCTGCGGTCGGTGCGGACGCTGGAAGGCAGCACGCTGCCGCCCGACACGCTGGCGTTGTGGGTGCTGATCAGGGTGCGGTGGCCGAGCATCGCGGACGTCCTGGCGCGCAATCCCGACGCCGTTGAAGGGATCAAGGACGACCTCTGGTGCGCTGACCACTTCCCTGAGGAGCTCCGGGCGTTCGCGAAGAGCAAGGACTTGCGGCGGGTCGTCCTGCACGACGAGGGCGGGCCGCTGACCGCCGCGCTGGTTCGGCAGTGCTGCGGGTTGGCGGAGGGGTAATTCGCGTGTCTGCCACCCGATCGGGCTAGATCACGACAGACTGTGCGCGTGGAACGGGATCGCAGGTGGGCGGACAAGGGTGAGGCCATCGGGCACGGCGTGAGCTGGCTCGCGCGGTGGAGTCTGCGGGTGGCGCTGGCCGCGCTCGGCTTCTGGATGGCCGTGTGGGTGATCGGGCAGCTGTGGGTGGTCGTGATGCCCGTGCTGCTGGGGTTGCTGATCACGACGGTGCTGTGGCCGCCGGCCAGGTGGTTGATGTCGAAGGGGCTGAACTCGGCGCTGGCGGCGACGATCGTGCTGGTCGTCGGGCTGGCGGTGCTGGGCGGTGTCATCGCGGCGATCTCGTCGTCGATCGCGTCCGGCGTGCCGGAGATCGCGCAGAGTGCGACGGAGGCCGTGACGCAGCTGCAGGACTGGGCCTCTGGCCCGCCGCTGAACCTGCGCGACACGGACCTCGACCGGCTGATCGCCCAGGGCCTCGAGCAGATCAAGTCCAGCATCGGCTCGATCGCGGGCGGGTTGCTGACCGGGGCAGGTGCGGTGACGTCCGGTGTGGTGACCGGGCTGGTGGCGTTGCTGCTGGCGTTCTTCTTCGTCAAGGACGGCGCCCGGTTCACGCCGTGGGTGCGTGGTCTGATCGGTGAGCGTGCGGGCGGGCACGTCACGACGGTGCTGGAGCGGATCTGGGTCACGCTCGGCAACTTCATCCGCAGCCAGGCGGTCGTGTCGCTGATCGACGCCGTGTTCATCGGGCTCGGCCTGGTCATCCTCGGCGTGCCGCTGGCGATTCCGCTGGCCGCGCTGACGTTCCTCGGCGGCTTCATCCCGATCGTCGGTGCGCTCATCGCCGGCGCGCTGGCGGTGCTGGTCGCGCTCGTCAGCAACGGCCTGACCACGGCCGTCATCATGCTGATCATCGTCATCGTGGTGCAGCAGGTCGAGGGCAACGTGCTGCAGCCCATCCTGCAGTCGCGCAGCCTGCGCCTGCACGCGGCGGTCGTGTTGCTCGTCGTCACCGCGGGTACGTCGTTGTACGGCATCGCGGGAGCGTTCTTCTCCGTGCCGGTCGCCGCCGCTGTGGCCGTCGTCATGCGTTACCTGGGCGAGGTCATCGAAGCGCGTTCCGTCGTAATGGACACGTCACAACCAGACGGGGATGAACCGGGGGAGACCGAGCGTTCTCCTGAGTGAACACCGAGCAGAGGAGAACCACTGTGACGGAGAAGGCTGTTCTCGCGGGCGGCTGTTTCTGGGGCATGCAGGACCTGTTCCGCCGCCACCCCGGAGTCGTCTCCACCCGCGTCGGCTACACCGGCGACCCGAGCACGCCGAACGCCACCTACCACCGCCACGGCAACCACGCAGAGGCCATCGAGATCGTGTTCGATCCCGAGCAGCTGAGCTACCGGCAGATCCTGGAGTACTTCTTCCAGATCCACGACCCGTCGACCCGCAACCGCCAGGGCAACGACATCGGTGCCAGCTACCGCTCCGCGATCTTCTACGAGACCGACGCGCAGAAGCAGGTGGCCGAGGCGACCATCGCCGACGTCGACGCCTCCGGCAAGTGGCCGGGCAAGGTCGTCACCGAGGTGACGCAGGCGTCGGACTTCTGGGTGGCCGAGCCGGAGCACCAGGACTACCTGGAGCGCTACCCGAACGGCTACACGTGCCACTACGTGCGGCCGGAGTGGCAGCTCGGCGAGCGTTGATCGAGATCGTCGCGCTGCACGTTTCGCCCGTGCACGCCTACGAGGGCCGTCCGACGGACGGCCCTCGTCCTGATCCGGAGCCTGTGTCGCGGGACCACGTGCTGGTCCGGGCCGGGCTCGGGATCGTCGGCGACCGCTACTTCAACCATCCCGCTCACCGCAACGCCGCCGTCACGCTGATCGCGGCCGAGTCGCTCGACCCGTGGCCGGTGGACCCGCTGGTGGCGCGGCGGAACATCGTGGTGCGCGGGTTCGATGTGGACTCACTGCCTCGCGGCGCCGTGTTCAGTTTGGACACCGGCGACGGGCCGGTGCGGTTCGAGGTCCACCGTCCGGCCAACCCGTGTGCCTGGATGGATGCCATCATCGCGCCGGGCGCCTTCAAGGCGTTGCGGGGCAAGGGCGGCATCCGCTGCGTGCCGCTCGACGACGGGGTGCTGCGCGCCGGGAAAGCCACATTGGCCATAGTGAGCGCATGAAGTGGTTGCGCCGCAAGCCAACGATCATCACCGCCGTGAGCCTCGTCGTCGTGCTCACCGCCGCCGTGACCTTGTGGAACGTCAGCAGCTCCCGCACGTTCCAGTTCTTCGGTGACCTGGTCGACCGAGTCGAGACCAGGGAGAAGGTCGTGGCACTGACCTTCGACGACGGCCCAGACCCCGCCGGCGCCCAGCAGGTCCTCGACACGCTCGAACAAGAGCGGGTCCAAGCCACGTTCTTCGTCACGGGCCGCGAGCTGGAGAAGCACCCGGACCTCGGCAGGAAGATCGCCGAAGCGGGCCACGAGATCGGCAACCACACCTACAACCACCAGCGAATGATCGGCGTACTGCCCAGCACGGTGGCCAAGGAGATCGAGGACACCGACAAGCAGATCCGCGCGACGGGCTACCGGGGAGACATCCACTTCCGCCCGCCCAACGGCAAGAAGCTCTTCGCTCTGCCGCACTACCTGAAAGAGCACAACCGCACGACGGTCACGTGGGACTTGGAACCGGACTCCGCGGGCACGCCCACCGCACAACAGATCGAGCAGGAGACACTCGGCCAGGCCAAGCCGGGCTCGATCATTCTGCTCCACCCCATGTACCCCGCCCGCGGCGAGACCCGGCAGGCGCTCAAGCCGATCATCACAGGGCTGAAGGAGCGCGGTTTCCGGTTCGTCACGGTGTCCGCGCTCCTCAACAGCCACTAGATCAGGTCAGCGAGTTCCACCCTGCGCAGGAACTCGCCGCGGATCCGGTCCGCGACCGCGTTCACGACCTCGGCGCCGTCCTGGGAGGGGTCGATGTGCACCCGGAACGGAGGCTTCTCCGCGTCCACGACCGAAACGATCGCGTCAGCGACAGCCCCGGCGTCCGCCCACGACGGCTCCAGCTCGGCGAGACGGGCGCCGACCTGGTCCATCAGACCGGGGTAGAGCTCCTCGTAGGCCTTGGCCACATCACCGTCGGCGGGAGTGCCGCTGTGCGCGAAGTGGTTGGTGCCGCGGGTGAACGCGCCCGGCACGACGATCGTGGTCTCGATGCCGAACCGCAGCAGCTCGGCGCGGTACGAGACCGCGACCGCGTCCATCGCGGCCTTGGCCGCGAAGTACGGGGCCAGGTACGGGGGAGTACCGCCACGCGTGGAGCTGGAACCGACCCACACGACGTGGCCGGAGCGCTGGTCGCGCAGGTGCGGGAGAGCGGCGCGGTTGACTCGTTGCGTGCCGAGGACGTTGATGTCGTACAACGTCGCGTACTGCTCCGGCGTGAAGGCCTCGGCCGGGCCGGTGACCATGTGGCCGGCGTTGTGCACCACCACGTCGAGGTGGCCCTGTTCCGCGACGATCAACGCGATCGCGGCGTCCGCGGACTCCTGGGACTGCACGTCGAGCTCGACGGCGTGGACGTCGGCGTTGTTCCCGGCCCCGAACGCGCCGAGCTCGGCGACGGCCGGCGCGTTGCGGCCGGTGGTCTGCCGCATGCCCGCGTAGACCGTGTGGCCGGCGAGAGCGAGCTTCCGGACGGCGAGCGCTCCGAAACCGCTGGACGCTCCCGTGACGACGATGACCTTCTTCCCAGCGACCTTCTTCCCAGCGACCTTCTTCTCAGCGACCTCGCCCATCAGATGATGCCTCCGTTCGCACGAATGGTCTGACCGTTGATCCACCGGGCGGGACCCGCCAGGAAGGAGATGACCTCGGAGATGTCGTCGGGCGAGCCGATGCGCTCGAGCGGCGCCTGCTTCGCGAGGGTGTCGATCGTCGCCTGGTCCTTGCCCTCCAGGAACAGGGCCGTGGCTGTGGGGCCGGGGGCGACGGCGTTCACGGTGATGTCGCGGCCGCGCAGCTCGCGGGCCAGGACGAGCGTCAGAGCCTCGACGCCGCCCTTGGACATGGCGTAGGCGCCGTACTGCGGGAACCTCAGGCCGACCACCGACGACGAGATGTTGATGAGCGCGCCGCCGTCGCGCAGCTTGCGCGCGGCCTGCTGGGCCACGACGAACGTGCCGCGCCCGTTGGTGCGCTGGACGCGGTCGAACACTTCCAGGTCCATGTCCGCGACCGTGCCCAGCGGCATGATGCCCGCGGAGTTCACGACGACGTCGACACCGCCGAACGTCTCCGCTGCCAGGTCGAACGCGGCGGCGACGGCGACCTCGTCCGCCACGTCGGCCTGCGCGGCGATGGCCTGGCCACCGGCCGCCTTGATCTCCTCGACGGCCTTGTCGGCCTCGGTCTTGTTGCCGGCGTACACGATGACGACGGCCATTCCGTCGGCGGCCAGGCGCTCGGCGGCTGCCCGCCCGATACCCCTCGATCCGCCGGTGACGATCGCAACGCGAGTCATGTCGGTGCTCCTAGCTGGTGTTTCCGTCGCTAACGCAATCAACGTATCACCGATATCGAATCAGTGCTACCCCGGATGTGTTATCGTCGTTACATGGACACGAGGGAGCGGTTGGTGAAGGCCGCGGCCGAGTTGCTGATCGAGGGCGGCAAGGAGGCTGTCTCCACGCGCGCGGTGGCTTCGGCGGCGGGTGTGCAGGCGCCGACGCTGTACCGGCTGTTCGGGGACAAGGACGGCCTGCTGGACGCCGTCGCCGCCTACGGCTTCTCCGACTACCTCGCGACCAAGCACGCGATGGGCGCCAGTGACAACCCGGTCGACGACCTGCGTCGCGGGTGGGAGCTGCACATCGGGTTCGGTCTGGCGCGGCCCGCGTTCTACCTGCTGATGTACGGCGAGCCGCGCAAGCGGGAGGCGCGGCTGGAGGCGGACGCGATGCTCCGCGAGATCATCAGCCGCATCGCGGCGGTGGGCCGGTTGACGGTCCCGGTCACGCAGGCCGCGCAGTTCGTGCACGCGGCGGGCATGGGGGTCGTGCTGTCGTTGATCGCGACGCCGGAGCCCGAACGCGATCTGGAGCTGATCACGTTCTCTCGCGAGCAGGTGATCAGGGCGATCACGACGGACGTCTCACCGGACGAGCCGACCGACATCCCGAGTCGCGCGATCGCGTTGCGCGTGGCGTTGGAAGAGGACCCGCCCCTGATGCTGTCTCCAGCGGAACGGGCCCTCCTGGCCGAGTGGCTCAACCGTGTGGCGAAGTGATCAGGCGTTCGGGTCGAACGGGATCCCGGCGGGCTTGGCCTGGCCGAGGTTGTAGTTGAACGCGCTGTCCTTGATCGCGAGCGACGCGCTGCCGAAGTTCGCGTTCACCAGCGTGTCGCGCACCCCTGCGGGGAAGCGGTCCCAGCTCACCAGGTCGGGGTACTGGTACACCCCGTAGTGGTTCTCCGCCTGCTCGTTGAAGCCGGCGAGCCGGAAGCAGTGCGTGCTGGCGCCGTCCTTGTGGTAGATGATCTTCGCGTGGGTGCCTTCCCACGCCACCTTGTCACGCGAGTAGGTGCTGTACTTGCCGTGCGCCGACGTTGAGACGTACTGGGCCACGTCGTTCTGCACCCAGATGATCACGTGCTCGATGTCGTGGCGGTGGCCGCAGCAGTCCCAGCCCGGCACGGCCTGGTCCTTCTCGAAGTACAGGTCGTACAGGTAGGCGCACCAGCCGTTGTTGCACTTGGAGCGGCTGTAGGAGTTCGTGTTGTCCAGGTCGGACCTGTCGTGGCAGTTGCCGTTCAGGGCGCCCGAGTTCTTCAGCCCGGTCGCCACCTGCCCGGTCGGCGAGATCGCCGGGGTCGGATAGCAACCGTCGCCGTCGTAGTCGAACGCCGGCTGCCACTTGCCGTCCTCCGCCGTGAAGCTGGCAGGGATGGCCTGCGGCGGGTCGGCGAACGCGATACCGGGGAACAGTGCGGTGATCAGGAGCGCGCCGGCCAGCGCGGGTAGGAGTTTCCTCAACAGGGGCCTCGATTCCGGAGAGCAGGGGAGCGGAGAGGCTTGCGAGGCAGAAGGTGGTACATGAACGGCGTTCACGTCTAGGCAGTTGGCCAAATCTTTGCTGTACCGGGAATTTCACGCCCCCGGAACGGAATCGATCACGTCCTGGGGTCGCGCTCTCATCGGCCCAGGTGGCCGGTATCCGATGCGCTGCTGCGACGAGGTTTCGCAACGTGGGCTCCACACCGGCGTAACCGCGAGTTCGGAGGCCGCGGCCGGGCTTGATCCACAAACGTTCACCTGGCGCGGACCACGTTGCGGCAGGCCCGTCACATCCGGGCGGAGCCGACCTTCCAGTACCCGCTGAACATGATCGCCTTCCGGTCCACCCCGCGGTCCTTCACCAGATGCCGCCGAACACCGGTCGCCAGCGAAGACTCCCCGCACGCCCACGCGTAATCCACAGTGGACAGGGTCTTGCCCTGGATCGCCTTCAGCACGGCGGAACCGGGTTCGGCAGAACCGCGGAACACCCACTCCGCCTCGATGTCGACCCGGTAGGACTCGTCGGGCACCTCGACGAAGACCTGCATCGGCCGCGTCTCCACCTCGAGGATCGCCGCGAGCGCCGGCAGCGCCGTCTCGTCCGCCGCGAGCAACACCGAACCGGACGAAGGAGGCCGGTACGCCGAGCCGCCCGCGCGGAAACCGGCCTTGTCGCCCGCGATGGCGCGACGAGCCCACCGCGTGCCGGGGCCCGCGTCGCCGTGCACCACGAATCGCGTCGATCTCGGCGACGTCCCGGCGGTGCGCACGGACCGTGTACCAGCGCAGATCAGGGCGCTCGTCCTCGGGCATCGCGCGCAACGAGGAGCGGACGTTGATGCGGTCGTCGGGCGGCATGACGAGCTCGCGGCCGGTGGCCATCAGCAGGCCGAAGTACTCGTCGGGGCCGGTCACCGCGAACGAGGCGAGTTCCGGTGCGTGGAAGGTGATCCGGCGCATGTGCTCGCTGAGCTCGGTCACCGCCGTGGCGGTCATGACGAACTGGTCGAAGACCTCGCGGCGGTTCGCGGGGGCCATCAGCATCTCGGCGGCCTTCGTGGCGGCCTTCAGCGTGAACCGGTCGAAGGCGGAGTAGCGCGGCATGCGGGCAAACTACACCTTTGGTTAGGCTTACCTAAAACCTCGCGCGGAAACCGGTGGGCAGCGGCAGACTGCGGGCATGTTTCCCAGGGTCGCGCGGGAACGGTGGTGGCTCGCCGAGCCTGAGCTGAAGAACCGCAGCCAGGCGATCGGCCTGCGGCTCGCGATCGCCTACCACGAGAAGGACGCCGACGGCGTCGGGCAGTTGCTGCCCGGCGACGAGGCCGAGGAGGGTGTGGCGCCGCGTACGCGCGCGCTGCTCGCGGCGATGTCGCACGCCATGTACAACGCCACGCTCGGCGAGGCCTACGAGCGCAAGTAGCAGGATCCGTACACGGGTGCGCACCTGTTCGCCGCCATCACGGCGATGTGCGCGGACGAGCACGAGGGAGGCATCCAGCGGATGCGGGACAAGGCCGACGAGCTCGACTCCGGCCAGTCCCCACGTCGCTGAGGCACAACTAACAGGTACCCCGATGTGCATGCTCATACATTGTCGTGCATAATTCTCAACGTGTCCAAGGTGCTCACTTCACTTCCCGCCGGCGAACGCGTCGGCATCGCCTTCTCAGGTGGTCTCGACACCTCCGTCGCGGTCGCGTGGATGCGTGAGAAGGGCGCTGTGCCCTGCACGTACACCGCGGACATCGGTCAGTACGACGAGCCCGAGATCGAGACGGTCCCCGGCCGCGCCGGCACGTACGGTGCCGAGATCGCGCGCCTGGTGGACTGCCGGTCCGCGCTCGTCGAGGAGGGGCTCGCGGCACTGGCCTGCGGCGCGTTCCACATCCGCTCCGGTGGGCGCGCGTACTTCAACACCACCCCGCTCGGGCGTGCGGTCACGGGCACCATGCTCGTGCGCGCCATGCTCGACGACGACGTCCAGATCTGGGGCGACGGCTCCACCTACAAGGGCAACGACATCGAGCGGTTCTACCGCTACGGCCTGCTCGCGAACCCGTCGCTGCGGATCTACAAGCCGTGGCTCGACGCGGAGTTCGTGACCGAGCTCGGCGGCCGCAAGGAGATGTCCGAGTGGCTGCTCGAGCGTGACCTGCCGTACCGCGCCAGCACCGAGAAGGCCTACTCGACCGACGCGAACATCTGGGGCGCGACGCACGAGGCCAAGTCGCTGGAACTGCTCAACGAGGGCATCGAGATCGTCGAGCCGATCATGGGCGTCAAGTTCTGGGACCCGTCCGTCGAGATCGCGACCGAGGACGTGACCATCGGCTTCGACCAGGGCCGCCCGGTCACCATCAACGGCAAGGAGTTCGGCAGCGCCGTCGACCTGGTGCTGGAGGCGAACGCCATCGGCGGCCGCCACGGTCTCGGCATGTCCGACCAGATCGAGAACCGCATCATCGAGGCGAAGAGCCGCGGCATCTACGAGGCGCCCGGCATGGCGTTGCTCCACATCGCCTACGACCGCCTGGTGAACGCGATCCACAACGAGGACACCGTCGCGGCGTACCACAACGAGGGCCGCAAGCTCGGCCGGCTGCTGTACGAGGGCCGCTGGCTCGACCCGCAGGCGCTGATGATGCGCGAGTCGCTGCAGCGCTGGGTCGGCTCCGCGGTCACCGGCGAGGTCACGCTGCGGCTGCGCAGGGGCGACGACTACTCGATCCTCGACACGTCCGGCCCCGCGTTCAGCTACCACCCCGACAAGCTGTCGATGGAGCGCACCGAGGACTCGGCGTTCGGCCCGGTCGACCGCATCGGCCAGCTGACCATGCGCAACCTCGACATCGCGGACTCGCGCGCCAAGCTGGAGCTCTTCGCGGGCCTCGGCATGGTCGGCACGCGTCAGTCGGCGCTCATCGCGGCCCAGGTCGAGCCGACGAAGCTGATCGGCGAGGTGCCCGACGGCGGCGCGGAGGCCATCGCCTCCCGCGGCGAGGTCTCCGACGCCGACGCGCTGCTCGACGCCGCGGCGATCGAGTCGGGGACGGACTGATTTCGCAGCTCCCGGCTTCTTGAGAGGGACCGGGAGCTAGCCTGTTCTTTCGTGTCATCATGGCGGAGTGGGCGCGGCCCGCTGAACGTGTTCGCGTGCACACAGGACGTGCGGCACCCCATTCGGGTGCACGTTGACTGACCTGCGCGAGCTCGCCGCCGGGATGGGCCTGCGACCTGCCGGGTTCGCCGGCTCGGGCGCTGACTTCCTGGTGTTGCACGCGATGGACGACGACGGCGTGGGCTGGATCTTGCGCGCGCCGCGGCGTGAGTGGCCGATGAAGCGCATGGGGCCGGAACGCGCGTTGCTCGGCCTTATCGCGGATCGGGTGCCGGTGGCGGTGCCGCGGTGGCTGCCTGAGGTCGAGCACGTCGCCGTCTACCGCGAGCTCCCCGGCGACGTCCCCGAGGTGCCACCGGAGCAGTACTTCGAGGACATCGCGCGATTTCTTGCCGTGCTGCACGCGGTACCGCAGGAGGAGGCCGCGCGGACCGGCATCGAGGTGCGGCAGCCCGGCGAGATCCGCGAGACCATCGCGCGCAAGATCCACCGCGCCCGCACCGAACTGGGGCTGCCGGACGCGCTCTGGCACCACTGGCAGGAGTGGCTCGGCGACGACGAACCGTGGCCGCCGAGATCCCTGCTGGTGCATGCGGACATCAAGCCCGCCAACACGCTCGTGCACGACGGGGCGTTGAGCGGCGTGATCGACTGGACCGACTCGCTGGTGGGCGATCCCGGTGCCGACTTCCGCCGGCTCGTGCAGCGGTTCGGCCGCCTCGACGAGCTGCTCGACGCCTACGAACGCCACGGCGGGACCACCTGGCCGGGGATGCGGCGGCACGTCGAGGAACGCATCCGGATGGCACCGGTCGACTCCGGGTTGTACGGCATCGACTCGGGCCAGGACCACTACGTCAGGACCGCTTTGGAGCGGCTAGCGCTGCTACCCCCGCCAGGAGCATGAGCAGGATCCCGGCGAACCACGTCATCACGGTCGTGGGATCGAGGAACCGCGTCGCGAGACCGATCGACAGCGACGGCAGGCTCAGCCCCAGGTAGGCGATGAAGAACAGGCTCGCCAACGCTTCCCCGCGCTTCTCGGGTGCCGCCATCGACGCGACCGCCCCGATCGCCGCCTTGAACTGCACGCCCGCGCCGACACCGGCGATCGCGCCGCCGGCAAGGAACAGCGGGAAGCTGGTCGCGTCCATGCCGGCCACGACCAGCAGCACGCCGATCGCTTGTGCGCCAAGGCCGAGCTTGCGGAGGGCGGCCAGCGACAGTCCGCCCGTCACCGTCTGGGCGAGCGCGGCGCCACCGAACACGATGAAGACGACGAGACCGGCCAGCGTGCGCGACGGGTGGTGGAGCTCGCCCGCCACGAAGCCCGGCGAGACGGACGTGAACACGCCGAAGACCGCGAACGCCGAGAACGCGCCTGCCCCTGCGGCGAGGTAGCCCCTGCCGTGGTCGGTGCTGATCCGTTGTGGACGGTAGGGAACCTGCTTCTTGACAACGGTTTCCGGCGTGAGAGCGACTGCGATCATGCTCGCCACGAGCAGTACGGCCAGGACTACGTACGGGGTGCTCAAGGGGGAGGACACATACTGCGCGAGCACACCGGCGACCAGTGCGCCGACGCCGAGGCCGCCGATGTTCGCGGCGGTCGAGACGATCTCGAACCGGCGCGGGGAGGCGCCGGGGCGATGGTGTGTGTGCAGGTCGTAGAGGTAGGCGGTGGCGGTCGCCGCGATCATGCCGACGCCCAGGCCGTTGATCACACGGGCGAGGATCAGGACCGGCAGGGACGTGCTGGTCAGGAAGAGCAGCGCGGAGACCACCTCCAGGCCCAGCGCGGGGATGAGGACGGTCTTGCGGCCGACCCAGTCCGAGACGTGGCCCGCGAGGACGAGGCTGATCACCACGCCCACCGCGAAGGCTGCGAAAACGACGGTGATGGCGAAGGTCGAGAAGCCTTCGCGGGCGACGTAGAGCGGAAACAGCGGCGCGGGGACGGTCGAGTAGGCCATCGCGATGAGGAAGGCTGCTGCGACGGTCCAGAAACCTCTGCCGTGGCTGGTGGTCGGTCGCTGGGCGACCCTCGAGTCGAGGAGCAGGGACATGCCACCCACCCTGCGTGCCTCGATCCATCACGTCCAACGAAAGTTGAAGCTCACGATCATCACTTTCTGAGATACTTGCTGGTGTGGACCTCCGTCAGCTGGAGTATTTCGTCGCGGTCGCCGAAGAAGGGAACTTCACCCGCGCCGCCGCCCGCGTGCACGTGGTGCAGTCCGCGGTCTCGGCGGCCATCAAGACGCTGGAACGCGAGCTCGGCGCCGTCCTGCTGGACCGCAACTCCAAGCGGGTCCTGCTGACCGACGCCGGCGAGGCGCTCCTGCCGAAGGCCCAGGCTGTCCTGGACGCCGTCACCGAGGCCGCGGACGCCGTGGCCCAGGTCAAGGGCGGGCTCACCGGCACCGTCCGGCTGGGCACGCTGACCTCGATGACCCTGATCGACCTGCCCGCGCTGCTCGGTGAGTTCCACCGCCGCCATCTCGGCGTGCTGGTGCGCACGAGGGCGGCCACCGCGGGTTCGCAGGGGCTTGTCGAGCAGCTGCTGGACCGCAGGCTCGACCTCGCGTTCGCGTCACTGCCGGGCGAGGTGCCGGACGGCATCATCCTCGACGAGCTGGCCCACTCGGTGATGGACCTGGTCGTGCCCCACGGTCACCCGCTGGCCGACAGGAGCGAAGTGCACATCGGCGACCTCGCCGGACTCGACTTCATCGACTCACCGCTGGGCTACGGCAACCGGGCCGTGGCCGACAGGGCGTTCGCGGCGGCCGCCGTACCCCGCAGGGTGACCCTGGAGATGTCCGACATCTACACCGGCGTCGACTACGTGCGGCACGGCCTCGGCATCGCGCTGTTGCCCAGCTACATCCTCGAGGGCACGGAAGGCGTCACCACCCTCAGAGTCATCGGTGCCGACCTGCGCTGGCCGCTGGGACTGGCGAGGCCCGCCGGCCGCGCCCGACCGCGGCGGCCAGGGCGTTGATCGCGGTGGTGCAGGAGATCTTCACGCGCGATAGGCGTCGCACGCCAGCGTGACCAGGTCGTTCAGGTGTTGCGGTGGCTGGTCCTTCCACCACGCCAGCCACACCGCGATCGGCGGCGCGTCCTGCACGGCCCGGTAGGCCACGCCGGGGCGCGGGTTCAGGCTCGCGGTGGCCTCCGACGTCATGCCGACGGCCTGCCCGGCCGCGATCAGCGTCAGCCACTCATCGACGCTGTGCGTGTTCCGCACGACGGCGGGTGCGGTGCCGGGCTTCCACAGGTCCAAAGTGGTCGTTCCCGTCCGGTCATCGACGGCCAGGGAGTAGCGGGCCAGGTCCGCGAGCTTCAGGGAACGCTTGCGCGCCAACGGGTTGTCCGTCGCGACCACGCCGTAGCGGCGCTCGGTGCCGAGCAACGCCGTCTCGAACCGCGGATCGTCGAGTGCCTTGCGCACGACTGCGACGTCGGCGGTGCCTTCTGCAAGTCCTGCGGTCAGCGAGTTCGACTGGACGAACACCAGCGGCAACCCGGGATGTGCCGAAGCCCAGGCCTTCTGGACGCGCCGGGTGTGTTTGCCCAGCGCCGACCAGGCGTAGCCGATCCGCAGCTCGGTCAGTGACTGCTCGGCGATCCGGTGCAGGTGCGCGACCTCGTCCAGCACTCGCCGTGCACCGGCGAGCACCTGCGTGCCCACCGCGGTGAGCGCGACGTGCCGGGTCGAGCGTTGCAGCAGCCGCACGCCCAGCGCGGCCTCCAGGGCGGCGACCGAACGCGACACCGAGGCTTGCGCGAGGTCGAGCTCCCTTGCCGCGTCGGTGAACGTGCCCGCGTCCACGACCGCCACGAACGCTCGCAAGTGCCGCAGATCCATGCGTTCAGCGTATAACTGACGCGGCTCATGCATTTCCCGTATCGATGCCGGGACAACAGGCTGTGCGGCATGAAGAGCCTCGGGGGATTCGCCACGATGACCGCCAGCGCGGCCAGCAGCCAGCTCGGTGCCGCGGTGGGTGCGCACGCCTTCTCCACGATCGGTCCTGCCGGTGTCGTGGCGGTCCGCCAGTTCGTGGCCGCCGCGGTGTTGCTGCCGGTCGCCCGGCCCGACCCGCGAAGATTCACCTGGGCCCAGTGGTGGCCGACGATCGCGCTCGGCCTGGTGTTCGCCACCATGAACCTCAGCCTCTACACGGCGGTCGACCGGATCGGCCTGGGCCTCGCCGTCACGCTGGAGGTGCTCGGGCCCCTCGCCGTCGCGTTGGCAGGCTCGCGCACCACGTGGGACTTCCTGTTCGTGCTGATCGCGGCCGTCGGCGTGTACGTGCTGGTCCTGCCGGGCCCGAGCAGTGACTACTTCGGCATCGGCGCAGGCTTGGTCGCGGCGGCGTGCTGGGCCGCGTACATCCTGCTCAACCGGCTGGTCGGCGCCAGGCTGCCGGGCCTGCAGGCACCGGCGGCGGCGACGAGCGTGTCCGCGCTGCTCTACGTCCCGGTCGCGGTCTTCCTCGTCGTCCAGGGACAGATGACAGGGATGGCGTTGCTGTACGCCGTCGGCGCGGGGGTGTTCTGCAGCGTCGTGCCCTATGCGGCGGACGTGATCGCTCTCAGGAAGGTTCCGCCGCGGTTCTTCGGGCTGGCGATGAGCGTGCACCCGGTGCTCGCCGCGCTCGCGGGCCTGATCCTGCTGGGGGAGCGCCTCGACCTCCACCATTGGGCCGGAATCTTGCTCGTCGTCACCGCCAACGCACTCGCAGTCACTTGCTCGAAGTGGCCTGGATCACCTAACGTGCACTCCGAAATGTGAATCCCCTTCACTTAGCGGGGTGTCCATGCGGACTGCAGTGATGACGCTCGTTGCCGTTCTCACCGGTGCTGCCCTGGTCAGCGGGCCGTTCGCATGGGCGGAACCCGAGCCGTACCTCGTCGGCAGGGGCATCTCCGACGTCACCGGCCCGGCCGCCGAGAACGGCATGATGGGCTACTCCAAGTTCGACCAGAAGACGACGGGCATCTCGCAGCGGCTGCGGTCGCGGGCCTACGTCGTGGTCGACCGGGCCACGAACAAGCGGGTCGCGTACGTCAACGCCGACCTCGCGATGATCTTCCGCGCGGTCCAGGAGGGCGTGCTCGGCAAGCTGCAGGCCAAGTACGGCACCACCTACACCCGCGAGAACCTGCTGCTCTCGGCGACGCACACGCACTCGGGCCCCGGTGGCCAGTCGCACAACCTCGCCTACAACCTGTCGATCCTCGGCATGCAGCCGCAGGCGCTCGCGGCGGTGGTCGACGGCATCACCGAGTCGGTCGTCGAGGCGCACGAGGACGTGAAGCCCGGCTCGATCAGCCTCGGGTTCGGCGAGCTGACGAACGCCTCGGTGAACCGGTCACGCGTCGCGTTCGACCGCAACCCCGACAAGGGCGCGTTCCCGCAGGGCATCGACCCGCAGATGACCGTGCTGAAGTTCAAGCAGTCCGGCAACGACGTCGGTGCGATCAGCTGGTTCGCCACGCACAACACGTCGATCACCAACGCCAACACGCTGATCAGCCCGGACAACAAGGGTTACGCGGCGTACCAGTGGGAGCACGACGACAAGGGCGTGCGGTACCTGGACAACAACGCGGGCTTCGTGGCGGCGTTCCCGAACACCAACGCTGGCGACATGTCGCCGAACCTCAACCTGAAGCCCGGTTCCGGCCCGACCGACAACGAGTGGGAGAACGCTCGCATCATCGGCGAGCGCCAGAACCGCAAGGCGCAGGAGATCTACAACGGTCCGCAGCAGGCCGTGAACAACGGTCTCGACTACCGGATGCGGTTCGTGGACATGTCGACCGTGCAGGTCGAGGGCCGCTTCACCACCACCGGCCAGCCCGGCACGACGTGCTCCGGAGTCGTCGGCGCGTCGACGATCGCGGGCAGCGTCGAGGACGGTCCGGCGATCCCCGGCTTCTCCGAGGGCATGCAGTCTCCGTTGAAGAAGCTCTTCGAGCCGCTCAACGTGGAGGTTCCTGAGTGGCTGAAGTCGTGCCAGTACCCGAAGGCCTCTTTGGTGCCAACGGGTCTGATCGCCGCGACGCCGAACGTCGTGCCGCTGCAGATCATCCGCATCGGGCAGCTGCACCTCGTCGCCATGCCGAGCGAGGTCACGATCACCGCGGGTCTGCGTATCCGCAAGACCGTCGCGGGCGAGCTCGGAGTGCCCGTACAGAACGTGCTGATCCAGGGCTACGCCAACGACTACAGCCAGTACGTCACCACACCGGAGGAGTACGACTCGCAGCAGTACGAGGGCGGCTCCACGCTGTTCGGCCGCAACACCGCGCCCGCGTACCAGCAGGAGTTCGGCAAGATCGCGGCGTCGATGAAGGCAGGCACTGCACTGACCCCCGGTCCGACGCCGGGCAAGCCGCCGTTCACCGACATCAACCTGCAGACCGGCGTCGTGCTCGACGACAAGCCCGCCGACAAGAAGTACGGCGACGTCGTGAGCTCACCCAAGTCGTCCTATGCGCGCGGTGAGACGGTCACGGCCGTGTTCGTCACGGGGCACCCGAAGAACAACCTGCACCGCAACCACACCTTCCTGGAGGTGCAGCGGCAGGTGAACGGCCAATGGACGCGCGTCGCCGACGATGGCGACTGGTCCACGCGCTACAAGTGGGAGCGGGTCGGCATCGCGTTCTCGAACGCCACCATCACGTGGCAGATCCCGGCGGACACGCCCGCCGGCACCTACCGCATCCTCCACCACGGCGACGAGAAGTCCGGCTGGACCGGAAAGATCACCGGCTTCACCGGCGCCACGGCCGCCTTCACCGTCTCCTGACGAGTTATTCCCGGCGGCGGTGAGGCGACAGTTACGTTGTGCGCGATTTAATCGTGCAATAGCTTTATGGCGTCCACCCCGGAACGCCAGGAGGAAGCCATGAAGCGCCCTGTCCTCGAGCCCGCCGCCGCCGAGTTCGCCGCCGCCACCGCCCAGCCGCCGTTCTTGTTCGAGATCGCCCCAGAAGAGGGTCGCAAGGCCGTCGACGAGGTGCAGTCAGGCGAGATCGAGAAGCCTGAGGTCGACGAGCAGTGGGTCGAGCTCGACGGGTTCAAGGTCCGCGTGATCAAGCCGGTCGGCGCGACCGGACAGCTCCCCGTGATCCTCTACATCCACGGCGCGGGCTGGGTGTTCGGCAACGCCCACACCCATGATCGCCTGGTCCGCGAGCTCGCGACGAAGGCCGGCGCCGCGGTCGTCTTCCCCGACTACTCGCTGTCGCCCGAGGCCCGCTACCCGGTCGCGATCGACCAGAACTACGCCGCCGCCCGCTGGATTCTCAGCGAGGGCAAGAACTTCGGCCTCGACGCCACCCGCATCGCGGTCGCCGGTGACTCGGTCGGCGGCAACATGGCGGCCGCGCTCACGTTGCAGGCCAAGGAACGCGGTGACGTCTCGCTGAAGGCCCAGGTGCTCTTCTACCCGGTGACCGACGCGAGCTTCGACACCGACTCGTACCTGCAGTTCGCCGAGGGCTACTTCCTGCGCC
Source organism: Lentzea indica (assembly GCF_012184385.1). Classification (GTDB taxonomy): domain Bacteria; phylum Actinomycetota; class Actinomycetes; order Mycobacteriales; family Pseudonocardiaceae; genus Lentzea; species Lentzea indica. The sequence continues at coordinate 4,764 of NZ_VSRL01000104.1, read as the reverse complement.
GCGACGGCATGCAGTGGTTCTGGGACCAGTACACGACGAACCCGCTGGAGCGCGCCGAGATCACCGCGTCCCCGTTGCGCGCCACCAAGGAACAGCTCGAAGGCTTGCCACAGGCGCTGGTGATCACCGCGGAGGCCGACGTGCTGCGCGACGAGGGCGAGGCCTACGCGGACAAGCTGCGCGAGGCCGGTGTGCCCGTCACCGCCGTCCGGTACGCGGGCGTGATCCACGACTTCGTGATGCTGAACGCGTTGCGCGGCACGCACGCTGCCGAGGCCGCGATCAACCAGGCGAGCGCGTTCCTGCGTGAGGCCCTCGCGAGCTGATCCTCCTGGTTCAGCCGAGGTGGTCGTTCGCTCCGCTGACCCAGGCGATGTAGCGGTCAGCGGAGCGACGCACCGCCCCCTTGGCATCGACCAGTACCGCGCCGCCCAGCAGTCCGTACAGGCGTTCGAACGCGTAAGGCTCCAGCCGCTCGACGAGCCGCCGCACCAGCCCGGCGGAGAGCGGAATCTTGTTCGGATAGCTGCGCATGAACGTCACCCAGCCCGTGGCCGGCACCGGAACGATGGTGTCGCCGACGAGCAGGGTGCCCTTCCCTTCCGCACCGGCGGCGATGTGCGCGACCGCGGCGCCGGGGAAGTGCCCGCCCGCTTCGACGAGAGTGATGCCGGGCAGGACCTCCTCGACGCCGGACCATTCCCGAATGACCGGGTCCTCCCGCCGCACCCACTGCCGGTCGGCGGAGTGCACCAGGACCGGGACGTTTCCCAGCTGGTGGCTGAGGCTGACCTGAGAGCCGTACATGTGCGGATGACTCGCCACGATCACCGCGGCGCCGCCCAGCTCGGTGATCTTCTCGACCAGCGGCCGGTCGACGTGGTTGGGCGGATCCCACAGCAGGTTGCCGTGCGGCGTCTGAACGAGGTGTGTCCGCTGACCGATGCAGAACTCCGGTTCGCGGTGGAGCCGGTGGATGCCGGGCTCCAGCTGCTGGTGAATCAGCTCGTGACCTTCGGCGGCCAGCTTGTCCAGCGTCGTCCAGACCTGACCGATCTCAGGCACCCATTGCCGTTCGTCGGCACAGATTTCGCACACACCTGCCGGAGGTTGTTCGCTGTCGGGGTGCTCGACCCCACAGGTTCCACAGATCCAGATCGTCATGATCGGAGTCTGCAACCTGCAGTGAGATCGAGGTCAAGCACGCGACCCGTGATGGATGTTCAGCCGTTGACGCGCTGAGTCTTCTCGACGTGGAACGGCGTGCCCTGCTGGCAGGTCGTCATCGCCCCCGGCTCGGCCTTCCCCGTCACCTCCACTTCGGCGCCGGCCACCGCGATCGCGGTGTCGGCGCCAAGCAGCAGGTACTGGGCGGTGCCGGTGTCCAGGATCAGGCAGCCCGCCTCGACACCCGCCGACACCGTGCCCCGCACCGTGATGCCCGGCTCCAACGCCCGCGAGGGCGTCGTGGAGAGCGTGGGCGGCAGCGGAGCGGGAATGATGGGCGTGGACGTATCAGTGCCGGGAGAGCTCGACGCCGGAGCTTGGGGTGGCGCCTGTTGTCCGGCGCAACCAGCCAAGAACAGACACAGCAGCACGGCGGCTAACCCGCGCATTTCGCGTCACCTCCGATGGACCACGGCGACCGGGCACGGCGCGTGGTGGAGCACAGCGTGGCTCACCGAACCCAGAATTGCACGCTTCACCGCGCCACGACCGTGACTGCCGACCGCGACGAGCGCGGCACCGTCGGCCGCCTGGAGCAACGCCCGCGCGGGAGCGTCGAACGCGACCTCCTTCGCCACGTGCACGTCGGGGTGGCGGGAACGGTGCGGGGCGAGCTGTTCGTCGAGCAGTTTCGCCAGGTCCACGCGGACGTGGTCGACGTCGTGCTCGGGCAGCTCCGACCAGCCGACGTCGTTCCACGCGTGAATGGCGAGCAGTTCGCGTCCGTGCCGCGCGGCGAACGAGAAGGCGAACTCGATGGCGTCCGTGGACGTCTCGGAACCGTCGATGCCGACCACGACGCGACCGTCCACGGGCCCGGTGCGCGTGACGATGACAGGCCTGCCGCCGATCGCCACGAGCCCGGCCGCGGTGGAGCCCAGGAACATCTCCGCGATGCCGGTGCGGCCGGAGGAACCGAGCACCAGCAGGTCCCCGGCTTCGTCGGCGAGAACGTCGACCGGACGGCCGAGGCGCACGTGGGTGTCGACCTGGAGTTCGGGCCGGCTCCGCCTGATCTCGGCGGCGAGCTCGGCGAGGTGGTCCTCTGCGGCGCGCGACATGGTCTCCTCGGTGACGAACTGCGGCACCGGGGTGGACATCGGCGTGAACATCGGTTCAGGCAGCGGCGAGCGCACAGCCTGCACAACCCGCAGAGCGGCGCCGCACCGCGACGCTTCCTCGGCACCCCAGAGCACGGCTCGCCTGGCCAGGTCGGACCCGTCGAAACCGACCACGACGGTGGACATGAGAAACCACCTCCGGCCAGGGGATACCCAGCCGGAGGCGGCTCTAAATGCCCGCTAGCCGATGACGAACTGCGAACCCGGCTCCTTGACGATGTCGCCCTTCGCGGAGTTGGTGATCGTGACGTTCGTCAGGCGGGCCGACCCGCGTGCGCTGGCCATCGCGAGGATGCCCGCACCGTTGTTGGACTTGTCGATGCGCACGTTGGTGATCTGCACGTTCGGCATCTCGCCGCCGCCACCCTTGAACTGGATTCCGTCGTAGGTGGAGTCGTGGATCTCGGTGTCGCGGATCGTGACACCGGGGATCGGCAGGTTCTGCGCGAACAACGTGATGGCGCCGAAGAACTGCGCCTCACCCCAGAACGCGCCACCGGTGCGGTACAGCGCGTTGTTGGCGAGGATCGTCTCACCCGAGAACGGCAACGGGTCGTGATCGGTCGCCAGCATGATGCCGGGGTAGTTCGCCGTGTCGGAGATGATGTTGTTCTCCGCGCGGTTGCCTGAGCCGCCGTAGATGGCGATTCCGTTGGCACGCCACGGCAACGCGATCGTGTTGTTGAGGAACGCGTTGTTGCGGCCCACATCGGCGGTCTGGTCCTTCACGTACTTGCTCGCCCACACCGCGAGTGCGTCATCGCCCGTGGTGCGGAACGACGAGTTGAACACCGTGGAGTTGCGCGTGCCGTTGGTGAAGTTGATGCCGTCGGCGTAGGTGTCGCGGATGCGCATGCCGCTGAACTGCAGGCCGTCGCCGGGGTTCCAGCGGTCGGGCAGGTTCGTGTAGTCGCGGCCGACCCAGACACCGACGTTGGCGTGCTCGATCCACACGTTGGTGACCTTCGTGTTCTTGCCGAACCGGCCGTTCAGCCCGACGCCGCCCTCGGCGTTGCCGTCGCCACCGCGGATCCGGCCGGAGCCGAAGATCGCGATGTCGGACAGCTGCACGTTGTCGTCGATGTCGAACCCGAAGTTGCCCTCGTGCGGGTGGTTGATCGTGCCCGCGTCCTGCGGCTGGGTCAGCGAGAACAGCTGCGAGTGCCACATGCCCGCGCCGCGGATCGTGGCGTTGCGGATGCCGACCTGGTTGTACTGACCGCTGTTGAACACGGTCAGGATCTTCTTCTCCTGCCGGAACTTGCCCTCCGGGATCCACACGCATCCGATCTCGCCGTTCTGGTCGGCGGTCACCGCACGCTGAAGCGCGTCGGCGTCGTCGGTGTTGTCGTTCGGCGTGGCACCGTACTGCGTGATGGACACGCACTCGGCGGGCTTCTGCGCGGCCGGTGCGACCTGTTCCAGGTCGATCAGGTCGATGACGTAGAACTGCGCGCTGTCACCCGCGTCGCGCTGGAGCTTGAAGCGGGTGCCCGCCGCGTAGCTGTTCGCCAGCAGTGACGACGACTCGTCGAACAGCCTGCGGGCGTCGCCGCCCGGCCGGTTCGTGAGGCCCTCGGGGTCGTCCGTGCTGCCGTACAGCCAGCTGTGCCGTGATGAGAGGGTCAGCTTCTGCACGAACTGGTCGTTCGCGTACAGGCTGATCGTCGCCTCCTGGCCGCCGCCACCGGCCGCGTCCGGGATCGAGTTGCGGACCACGATCGAGTTCGTGCTGACCGTCGAGGTGATCTCCACGAACTGGCCCTGCGAGTCGAGCCGCACCGACTTGCGGCCCGACGACTCGGAGCCGAAGTTGGTGTGCCCGAACGTGCGCTTCGCGTCCGCCTCCAGCAGCTGGCCCTGGTAGCGGCCGCTTTCGGCTTCGTACGAGGTGAACGGAACCGAAGCGCCGCGTCCGACCACAATGGACTGGGTCGCGGTGTTGTTGTTCTCGTTGGTTTCCGCGACCTGACCGGTCGCATCGGCGGTCGCCGTGGCCGTGGCGCCGCCCTTCGTGGCGGTCCACGTGCCGGCGTTGACAGTCACGGTCTGGCCGGTGTTGATCGCCGGGGTGGTGGCGTTCAACGTGCTGCTACCGACGACCACTCGGGTCACCGAGGCACCCGCGTTGGACGTGCCGCGGTTGTTGACCTGCACCGCGAACGTCACCTGCTGGCCGGCCGCCGGGCTCGACGGGTTCGGCGTGATGCCGGTGACCTGCAGGTCGGGGCCGGGCGCCTGGCCGACGACAAGGGGAGAGCCGGAGGTGAAGGTGTTGTTGCCCTCGTTGGTCTCCGCGACCTGGTTGGCCGGGTCCACCGTGGCCGCAGCCGCATAGGACCCGGCGCCCCGCCTGCCTGCGTCGACGCTGACGCTGGCGGTGGCTCCGGGTGCCAGCCCGCCGACCTGGGCGGTG
>NZ_VSRL01000103.1 GCF_012184385.1 Lentzea indica | reverse complement strand
AGCCCCGCGATGGTGCACCAGGACCCGAGGCACTGGCGGGACCCGGACGTGTTCGACCCCGACCGCTGGCTGCCCGGCGCACCCCACGGGCCGGCGGGCGGCCAGCACTATGTGCCGTTCGGCTGGGCGCCGACCGCCTGCGTGGGCGCTGGGCTCGGCCTGTGCCAGCTGGTGCTGCTGTGCCGCCTGCTCTGCACCACGTACCGGATCGAACTGCCGTCGGCGGCCGCACCGACGATGGCGATAGGCCCGGTCCCGCTGCCACTCGGCTTCAACGGCCGAGTGTCCGCCCGGGACTGGACGAGCAAGTCCTGAGTCCGGGCTGTGTCGGTAGACGGACGAAGGGTGTTCAAGATCAGTTTGTGGGGACCGACCTGAACACCCTTGGACGTCCGCGCCCGGCGGAGCTGACTGCAGGTTGGACGCGGTCACCCCGCCTGGTGGACGAATCCGGACGCGTCCTGTGGCTTGTTCTTCGTGCCGAGATACTCGTAGGTGTCCTTGTCGAACACCATCACCACCGGCAGCCTGCCGGATCCAGTTCGAACCGGGTCCACGCCGTCGCGCCGGTGCCGGCCGACAGGAACGGGAAGGCTGTCCTCGTCGGTGCGATCCTGCATCGGTCGTCCCAAGACCGTCAGGGATCGGGACGGACTGGCGGGACGGTGCAGGCAGGTGCATACCTGAGTAAACACCTGTTCGGTGCGAGCGGGACGGGGTAACGGACCCGTCCCGCTCACACGTTCGTGGCCTCGATACCGGCCTGCCGAGTCTCTCCCGTGTGGACGGGACAGTGACATTCCAAGCCTTCTGCCCGCCGTCCGTCGCGTCCGGCCTGACTCGGGCTCAACCCGAACCAGCGCCTGCGATCAGCGCAGTTGGTACACCACGTTGACGACGACCTCGTCCCTGATCTCACCGGGTGCCACTGGCACCTGCGCACCGTCCGCCACCGGGGATACAAGGGTCGGAACCGGCGACGTGCCAATGGCGGCACCTTCCTCCACGGACACCAGGTCCCCCAGGCTGAGACCACTGAGTTGGGCGTATTGGGCAGCCTTGGCGCGGGCGTTCTCGAAGGCAGCGGCGCGGGCCCTGTAGCGCAGTGCCACGCGGTCTTCGATGTCGAAGGCCACCCCGTTGATCCGCCCGGCGTCCCCGGTCGCGTCCACGGCAGCGCGAAGGACTGTCCCGGTCTTGGTCACGTCTCGCACCTTCACGGAGAAGGCCTGACCGGCCTGAAAGCCCGCCAGGTAGGTGTTGTTGGACTGGTCGTTCTCGTAGACGGGGTCGAGCCACATGCTCTCGGTTCGGATGTCGCGATCGGACACACCCTGAGCGCGCACGGCGTCCAGCAGGGCCTGCGCGGTGGTGGCCTGCGCTGTCATGGCTTCCGTGGCCGTCGGTTTCCTGACCTCCACGCCAACGCTGATGACGGCCAGATCTGGTACAGCCGATGCCTCGCCGTGTCCACTGACGGCGACCGTGCCCCGCTCGGCCGCCTGTGCGGGAACGGACATGCTGATCAGGCATGCCACAGTGAGTGCACCAGCCCCCACGAACCGTCTGAGCGCAGGGATGTTGGAACGGGTAGAGCTGCTGCCGTGATTGAGGGGAAACACGATGACCGAGTCCTCTCGGAGAATGCTGTGCGGAACGTGCGAGTAATCAGCATCAACCACGTCAGGTTCTCGGTGAGCATCAATCGGACTCTCGGAACTGAATGAGTGACAGATCGCCACGATTGAGTGAGCGTTGTTCAGAGGTGGTAGCTCGGTGAGCCGCTTTCATCTTGGGTTGGATGTGTTGGCGGTAAGCCGCTGGGACGCTGCCCACAAGATGGGGCCTGTCAGCTTCTAAAAGAGGACTCGGCATTCTTGGTATGCCGATGAACAGGGTGAATGTGATTCTCGGCTCGGTGATAACCCCTCGTTGTGGTCACAGGCCGTCCAGTGCACCGCAGTGCTTTCCGCATAAAGCGTCCTGCTTTCAGCCCGGCTTCAACACTATTGGGTGCACGTTGATTTCGAGTCTTGACGATCTTTTGGGCTCGGTCGAGCATTGAGGTCAGTTGGAGGCGTCAACGGGCGGGACAACTGGTGTCCAGATTGGTGGTCATTCCTGGCCCGGGCTCACGCCTGAACACTTTGTTTGGCGTATGGGAAGACTTAGCCCCGACGTCACGGCCATCACGTAGACGGCAGCCTGTAACCGGCTTGGATGGCGAAACATCCGGCGGAAGAATTCGCCGCTTCCCGAGGCAGAATCCGTTCGAAGATGACGGAGTTCAGCAATGGCCGAGCCCACCACCACGCCCGACGTGCCCGCCCGCACGAACCGACCCATCGACACCTCCCGAGCTCTGGCGACCGTTCAGAACTCCTTTGCTCCGGGAGCGGTCGACCTGGCGTCGCTCGTGCCGATCATGTACGCCTTCATGTTCCGGAACATCGCCAGTGACGGGTTCATCTACAGCGATCCACAGTCACCGGGTGACATTTCCCGGGACTCGAAGCCGGGTTGCGTCATCGCCGCCCCGTCCTTCCCCGCCGACACCCCCGGCATCGACGAGGACTACGTCTTCAACTGGGTGCGCGACGGCGCCATCACGGCCATGGAGGTGGCCAAGGCCGGCATGCCCGCCGGCCCCGATGGGACGGTGCAGACGCTCAACGACTACGTGAAGTTCGCCGACCTCTGCCACTCCAACGCCCAGCCGCCGCTGACCAAAGGGCACGCCTGCTTCACCATCGCCGGCGACGCCCGCCCGTGGACCGAGCAGAACGATGGTCCGGCCTTGCAGTCGCTCACCATCCTGGCCGCCTTCGACCAGCTCGATCACGAAGCCCAGAAGCTGGCGGTCGACCTGGTGAACTCGAACGTGGCCTTCCTCCTCGGTGTCTACAAGGGGCCCACCACGAACCTGTGGGAGGAGCACAGCGGGTTCAGCTTCTTCGCCCGGTCCGCCCAGCTGCGCTGCTTCGAGGAGATCCAGGCCTCGACCATCGCCGACATCGACAAGCCGGCCGGGCTGCGGACCGCCATCAAGTGGCTGCGTCAGGCCCTCGCCGGCCACTGGGACGGGGACAAGTACGTGAGCATGATGGCCGACCCCGGTAACGGGGCCCAGCCATCGCCGCAGAACCCGGTCGTCAGCGGTTACGACCCGAACATCGACATCGTCCAGTCGGCTGTTTACGGCGCCATTCCCGTTACCGACACCAAGCTGCTGGCCACAGCGGCCCAGCTGCGTTCGCAATGGGAGGACGGCGGCATCGCCTTCTACCCGATCAACAAGGCGGACAAGGAGAATTTCGGTATCGGACCGCTGTTCGGCCGCTACCCGGGCGACGTCTACGACGGAGACACCGCGCACCCGGTGCTCGGCGGTCACCCCTGGGCCCTCTCCACGTGCAACGTTGCCGAGCTGCACTACAAGCTCGCCGCCGAGATCAAGTCGAGTGGCAAGGTGCCCGTGGACGACCTGTCCACACCATTCTTCGCCCAGTCCGGCATCGACGCGTCGACGGCTCCAGCGGCAGCCGCCGCAGCCTTGGTGGCGACCGGTGACGCCATGGTGCGGGCCGTGGTCTACCACAGCGACCACTTGGAGCTCTCCGAACAGTTCGACGGCGCCACCGGCTACGAGCGCAGCGTTCACAACCTGACGTGGAGCTACGCCGCCTACCTGTCCGCCGTGCGAGCCCGCGCCGAGGCTGTGTGACCCCGTGGCCAGTTGACTCGATTCCCGCCCACCACGCCAGTCCCGGCTGCGCCTGGGACCTGGCAGAGGAGTGACTGCGCCATGTACGTGAAATTCCCCGAGGGGGCGGCGAATCGCACCGACCCCGCGGCCGCGGCCGAGATTCTCTACGACGCCGTCATCGTCGGCGGCGGAATTGCCGGTGCCATCATCGCCTCGCGGCTGAGCGACGCCGGCAAGAGAGTGCTGATACTCGAAGCCGGCTCGGCCGAGGACCTCACCCTCAAGGGCTACGAGAGCTACCTCGACCGTTTCTACTCGGCGACCAGCAAGGACAACCAGTCGCCCTACCCGGTCGTCGCCAACGCCCCGATGCCCCGCGGCACCGACGCACGGCGCATCTTCCCCGGTGCGCCCGACGCCTCGGCCTACATCGTCCAGAGCGGGCCGTTTGCCACTGACACCACCTATACGAGGGTTCTCGGCGGCACCACCATGCACTGGGAGGCCAAGACGCCGCGGATGCTGCCCGAGGACTTCCGGATGCGCACCCTCTTCGGCGAGGGGGTCGACTGGCCGCTCACCTACGGGGATCTCTCCCCGTACTACGACGAGGCCGAACGTGAAATCGGCGTCTCCGCCGACGTGGAGGACCAGGCTTACCTCGGGATCACCTTCGACGAGGGCTACGTGTTCCCCATGAAGGGGCTGCCCCTGTCGTACCTGGACCAGATGGTCGCCAAGGACCTCAACGGGATGCCGGTCGAGCTCGGCGGGGAGAAGCGAGAGCTGCGGGTCCGCCCGTGGCCACAAGGGCGGAACGGAATACCGAACCCGGCCTACGACGGCGGGAACGGCTACGTGCCGCGGGGAGCAGTGAGCACACATCAGGTCGAGGTCGGGGGACGGTGCCAGGGCAACAACAACTGCGTACCCATCTGCCCGGTGCAGGCCAAGTACCACGCAGGCAAGACCCTCGCCGTGGCCCTCCAGAGCGACCAGGTCGACCTGGTGGCTCAGGCGGTGGCCTACAAGGTGCACGTCGACAAGCGAACCCGCCGGGTGACAGAGATCGAGTACCGCCGCTACGACCGGCCTGACAGCCCCGACTTCACCACCATGAAAGCCAGGGGCCGGCTGTTCATCCTGGCCGCCAACGCGGTGGAGAACCCCCGGCTGATGCTGGCCTCCGGCCTGCGCGACTCGAGCGGCCTCATGGGGCGCAACTTCATGGACCACGCCTACCTGCTGGCGTGGGCCCTGCTACCAGAGGTGGCCGGCACCTTCCGGGGCACGAACTGCACCGGCGGCATCACTGACCTGCGCGGAGGCCGCTTCCGCCGCCGCCAGGCAGCGTTCAGCGTCGACATCCACAACGACGGCTGGGGCTGGGCCCGCGGGGCGCCGATGACCGACCTGATCGACCTGGTGGACGCCGGTGGTCGCTACGGCGAGTCCCTCCGGCAGGGCCTGGTGGACCGGGTGTCCCGCCAGCTGCAGTTGGCGTTCATGGTCGAGGTCCCCGCCAACCCGAGCAACCGGATCACAGTGGACCCGGCCTTCACCGACAACCTGGGGAACATGCGGCCCATCCTCACCTACGACATCCCCGACTACACGATGCGGGGAGTGGCGTACGCCCGGCAGTTGTCGAAACGGATCTTCGCGCGTCTCGGGGCCGAGGACCACACCGAGTACGACCCGAACTTCTGGGGCTACGCCGTCTACGGCGGCGAGGGGTACGAGATCCGAGGGGGCAACCATCTCGCCGGTACCCACATGATGGGGCGCAACCCGTCGACCTCGGTGGTCAACGCGGATCAGCGGTCCTGGGACCACCAGAACCTCTACCTGGTCGGTGGGGGAAGCCTGCCCACCGTGAGCACGTCGAACGTGACGCTCACCGTCGCGGCCCTGTGCTTGCGCAGCGTCCGGGCCATGCTGGCCCAGCTCGACTCCGAGACCGCACCGATCGAGGTCACCAGGAACGGCCGGCTTCAGGAGGTGGCCCGGTGACCGCGTCGACCATCGACAACCGTGACCACCTGATCAGTTACCTGCACGCGGCGATGGCGCTCGAGCACGCGACCATCCCTCCCTACCTGACCGCGTACTACTCCATACATCCCAACACCAACTCCGACGCCGCCCACATCATCCGGGTGGTCGCGGTGGAGGAGATGCTGCACCTGACCCTCGCTGCCAACGTCCTGAACGCCATCGGCGGGACGCCCGACCTGACCCGCCCCGGCTTCGTGCCGTCCTACCCTGCCTACCTGCCCGACGGGGATGACAAGTTCACCGTCGATCTGGAGCCCTTCTCCCTTCACGCGGTGGGGAAGTTCTGCCTAATAGAGCAGCCGAGGCAGGCTCCCAGCGCCAGCTCCCGGCTGGTGCCCGCGCCGGACAGCGGGGGGTCGTTCCTGGCGTCCAGCCCGACGATCGACGGGATGCGCTACTACAGCATCGGCGAGTTCTACGCCGCGATCATCGAAGGCCTCGAGAAGGTGGCGGCCGTCGACCCCAGGCTCTTCTGCGGGAATCCGGCCCGTCAGGTGGGACCCGAGTACTTCTACTCCGGCGGCGGGGCGGTGATCCCCGTCACCGATCTGGACTCGGCGCGGCGAGCGCTCAGCTTCATCGCCGACCAGGGCGAGGGCCTCGACTCAGGCCTGTACGACGAAGACGGGGAGTTGGCCCACTACTACCGGTTCCGGCAGCTGGAGCTCGGCCGCTACTACCAGGTGGGAGACCTGGCCGACTCGCCCTCGGGACCGCAGCTCCGCGTCACCTGGGACGATGTTTACCCGGTGAAGGTGAATGCTCGGCTGGCCGACTACCCGCCGGGATCGGAGCTCGCCGAAGCCGCCCGGAACTTCAACGCCGACTACGGAACCTTCCTCGCCCTGCTCACCAAGGCGTTCAACGGGCAACCAAGCCTTCTGCAGGACGCCATCTGGTACATGTTCCGCCTGCGCGACGCGTTCACGCGGCTGGTGCGCAACCCTCTGCCGGGCAGCGACGGCCTGCACGCCGCTCCTACTTTCGAGATCCCGACCGCGTTCGAGTCCGATCCGGACGTCGCTCGGACCGGCGGCGAGACAGCCGAGGCGGTGCCGCGGTGACCGCCCAGTCGTTCGATCGGTTCCTCCTGCTGTCGGTCGACCTCACCGCCTTCGAGAAGACCGAACTGCTGGGCACCGGTCTGGCCCACCAGTACCTGGCCAAAGTGCGCGCCGCCTGCGGCGACGAGGTCTTCACCGCCCTCCTCGCCGCCCACCGGCTGGCCCGGGCCGACGCCGTCCGTGATGCCGGAAGCTGTGACCGGACCCTGCTCGACCGGGCCCTGCGCCACCGGATCTTCAGCGACGACCGCCTGGGCCCGGTTGCCCGCAACGTGATCAAGCTCTGGTACTCCGGGACGTGGTACGGGCTGCCACCCGAGTGGACCGACTCCTACGGCGCCCACACGGCGGCCGAAACCTCCACCGTCACCGCCGCCTCCTATCAGGAGGGGCTGCTGTGGCGCGCCATCGGGGCCAATCCTCCCGGTGCCAAGGCCCCCGGCTACGGCTCCTGGGCTCAGCCACCCCGCATCGACGCCCGCTACCTGAAACGAGCAACAAAATGACAGAACTGGGTGACCGCCTCGGCCCGGACAAGGTGAAGCTCGGCGTCTGCTGCACCCTGTGGTGGAACGACGACTTCCCGACCATCGACGCCGGCATCTCCTTCGGTCAGGCCGTGAGCGAGATGGCGCTCGCCGGCTTCCAGGGTTGCAGCATCGGGCACAAGTACCCGTCGGACGCCGCCGTGCTCAAGGCCGCTCTCGATCTTCGCGGACTGCAGGTGTCCGAGCCCTGGACGAGCACGTACTTCACGATCAGCAAGATGCGGCACAAGACGATCGCCGCCTTCGAGGAGACGCTGGCCCATGTCAAGGCGCTCGGCGGGACCGAGCTGGTCGTGGCCGAGTTCGGAGCTTCGTCGCACCTGCTCCCCGTCGACGTGTTCGCCAACCGCCCCGTCCTCACCGAACATCAGTGGGACTGCTTGACGTCGGGTCTGGAGGATCTCGGCAAGATCGCCAACTCGGCCGGGATGAAGCTCAGCTACCACCACCACATGGGTACCGGCGTCATGACCAGGGCCGACGTCGACAGACTGATGGCATCGACCGACCCGACCCTGGTCCACCTGCTGCTCGACACCGCCCACATCGCCTTTGCCGGCGACGATCCGCTGGACATGGCACGGGCTCACGCCGACCGCATCGGCCACGTCCACCTGAAGAGCATCCGGCCTGAGGTCGTGAGCCAGGTGCGTGAAGAAGGCCTGTCGTTCGAGGAGGCCGTCGAGCTCGGCGTCTTCACCGTGCCCGGCGACGGCGCGATCGACTTCCGGCCGATCCTCGAGGTGCTGGCCGACGCCGATTACCAGGGGTGGCTGGTCGTGGAAGCCGAGCAGGACCCGAACAAGGCCGTCCCGCTCGAGTACGCCAAGAAGGCCCGCGCCTACCTCGCCGACGTCTTGGGCTGGTAGCGCACGTCGGATCGCAGCCATCGGACTCCGTCAGTGGCACACCTTCAGAACAGCGAGGAGACAGGAATGGACGCGACATTCAAGCGAGACGTGTTCTTCAGCTTCTTCATGTTCACGGCCGATTTGAGGCCTCAGGACTCACGTTACACGCAGATTCTGATCAACCATCTGAAGGCCCTTACGGACATGGGCTACGACGGCTTCGATCTGCACATCGCCTCCCAGCCCGCGGCCGTCGATCATCAGCTCGAGGTCGAAAGTTACGTCGGCCTCAAGAAAGCGTTCGACAAGGCAGGACTGAAGGAGGTGAAGTTCACCACCAACGTCGGGACCACGCGGACCTTCGACCCGACGTCGCCTTACGAGGAACAGCGCAGCCGGGCCCTGTCTTACCTCAAGTCGCGTGTCGACATCACGCGGGTCCTGGGCGGCGACTCGATCATGTCAGGGCCGTTCCTCTACCCCTACGGTGTTTTTCCGGTCACGGACGCTGATGAACCGATATGGAGCGACGCGCTCCTGGACTGGATGAAGTCGCGCTATCACGCGGCGCATTCCGTTTTCGAGGATCTGGCGGTCTACGCCGCGACGCAGGAAGTGAAGCTCGCCATCGAGCCCGTGAAGAGCTGGGAGACGCCCCCGCCCAACATGGTCTCGGAGGTCCTGGATTTCTTGGACGGCTTCGACCACTGGCAGTGCGGCGTAACGATCGACACCGCGCAGGTCGTCATGGAAAGCCAGGGCCCCTCAGTCTTCAGGGACAACGTCGCCCGAGCCGCACGGCAGGACCGGCTCTACTACGTCCACCTGTCTGCACCCGATCGGGGTGCGGTGCGGGACAGCTGGATCCCGTGGGACATCGTCCTGAACGAGATCGAGCCCGTTTATCGCGGGCCGTACCTGATCGAGGTGTTCAACGCGATTCCGCCGTTCGACAGCTCCATGCGAATGGCACGCCGGCGCTTCTGGCGGCCCGGCGAGGACGAGCCAACGCCCAACGCTGACAGCGCCTACGACGTAGCCATGGCGGCGTTGGAGGAACTGCGAGACCAGGTCGCTCTTTCCGCCCGGACTTCATCCGACCCGTCGCGCCTCGCCGCCACCCGCGCCTGAGTTGCTCGATGGGCGGGCCGCATCTCACCATCACATCGGGAAGGTCCCGAATGCCAACTCAAGTGCCCGAGCCCATCGCAATGGTCGTGAAACAGGCGGGCGATGTCCGCATTCACACCGTCGTCTCACCCTTCACGTCCGGCAATATTGCGAACGCTACGCACATCATCGAGACGAGGAACCAACTCGTTCTCGTCGACGCGCAGTTTCTCGCTCCTTGTGCAAGTGCATTCAGGAACTACGCCGACAGCCTTGGCAAGCCGATCGAAAGGCTGTACCTCTCTCACCGGCACCCTGATCACTGGTTCGGTTTGGGGACTGCGTTCGGCGACATCGCGATCTACGCGTTGCCTGAAACCCTGAGCTTCATCCAAGAGCACGGAGAAGACTCGGTGAGCGACCACTGGAAACTCGGTGACTTGGCGCCGAGTCGCATAGTCGTCCCTCAGAAGGTCGCCAGCCCTGGTGACGAGACGATCGACGGGGTCAGGTACGTCTTCGACCAGGTCGTAGAGGCCGAAATCGACTTTCAGCTCACCATCGGGCTTCCCGACCTGGGAGTCTATTTCGCCCAGGACCTGATCTACAGCGGCACCCACCTGTACCTGACCAAACAGATGGGCCACTGGATTCGGGTTCTGCAGAAAATGCTGTTGACGGACTACGAGTTGTTCATGCCGGGCCACGGTCTGCCGGCTGACAAAAGTGAAGTCGCTCGCAACATCGAGTACCTCTCGGCCGCTCAGCAGGCAATCGGCAACGGGTTGGCGGACGAGGCCTTCAAGGAATTCATGCTGCAACGGTATCCCGAACGAAGGTGTCCGGGGATCTTCGACATATACCTGCCTCGGTTGTTCGGCGACGCGAGCGACTACTGACTGCGAAGGTGTTCAGTCATGAACGAGGGATACACCGTAGGGCAATACCTGGTGGACCGGCTCCATCAATTGGGTCTGGACCACCTGTTCTCCATCGCGGGCGACTATTCGATAGAATGGTTGAACCGGTACGTCACGCCGAGCAGCATTGAGATCGTAGCAGAAGTCAACGAGGTGAACGCCGGTTATGCGGCGGACGGGTACGCACGGCTGAAGGGTATCGGGGCCCTCTGTGTCACCTACTCCGCAGGCGCGTTGTGCGCCGTGAACGCTGTTGCCGGTGCTTACGTCGAGAAAGTCCCGCTCGTCCTGATCAATGGCACACCGAGCATCAAGAAGACGCTCACTTTCGAGCAGACCGGTTTCAGTGCGCATCACTTCATCAGTGGGCGAGAAACGGATCAGCAATCATTTGAGCACATAACTGTTGCAACCGTGCGAATCGACAATCCTGATCTAGCGCCGTTGCTGATAGATCATGCGCTGACCCGGTGCGTGAGCGAACGACGTCCGATATATGTCGAACTCCTCGAGGACATGGTCGACTTGGCGTGCGAGCCGCCGAGGGGTGTTCTGAAGCCGGCCAGGGCGTTGTCGGACCAGTCCAGCCTGGAACAGTCGGTGGCGCAGATCTGTGCGAGGCTTGAAAGCGCGGAGAATCCCCTCGTCTGGATCGGCGTGGAGATCGACCGCTTCGGCCTTCAGGAGAAGGCCATGAGCCTGATCCGGCAACTGAATGTCCCCTTCGTCACGGAACTCCTGAGCAAGGCCGTCCTTCCTGAAGACGATGCGCAGTTTTTCGGCGTGCTCGACGGGCAGGCGTCATCCGCCGCCGTCGCGGATTTGGTCAAGACGTCCGATTTCATACTGGGTCTCGGCGTGTGGTTGACCGACATCAACTCGCTGGGCTGGGAACCGGACTTCGACAAGACCGCGTTTGTGTCGATGGATGCAGTCAAGCTGGGAACGTATTTCGGTGGACAGGTCGCGCTGGAGCACCTGATTGACGGGATACTGGCAAAGCAGGTTGCGCCCAAGGTGTGGAACCCGCCGGAAAAGCCGACTTACAGCGCGCCGGCCATGGGCGCAGCCGATGAGATCACGTACCAGGGATTCTACAACTTCGTACAACAGTACATCGACAAGAACACCATCGTCGGCAGCGATGCGAGCATGAACTACTTCGGAAGCATGTTGCTCGACGTCCCCGGCCCAGGAGGGTTTGTAGCTCAGTCATCCTACTCGTCGATAGGTTATATCGCAGCGGCTGCAACGGGTATCTGCTTGGCAAAGGCGCCCCACCAAAGAGTAATGGTGTTCTCGGGTGACGGTGGGTTCCAGATGACCGCGCAATGCCTCTCGACGCAGACTCGTTTCAAGCTCAACCCTGTGATCTTCGTAATCGACAACGGAGTCTACGGCGTAGAGCAATGGCTCGCTGATTCGACGGTTTTTCACACCGACAAGCCGTTTTACAACTCATGCGTCTTGCATCCGTGGAACTACAGCAAGCTGTCCGAGGTGTTCGGTTGCCGGGGATGGAAAGTCGGCACGTACGGGGAGCTTGAGGAGGCCGTGACGGGTGCCCTGGCGAACTCGGTCAGCCCGTCCATCATCCAGGTCCTGGTGCCAGGCAAATCGATTCCCGACAATGCAGAGTGGAAGACTCAGTAGTGAGCCTCTTCCATCCTGATCTTGAGGGTGGGCGGGCCTGAGCATGGCGAAGCCCTTGGTGGACAAGTTGTCGACCAAGAGCTACAAGTCACACCAAGGGCTTCGCATGCTGTTCTGTCCAGCGACGATCACCTTGTCCAATCGCACTCCCGGCCACGACGGCAGGTGGCTCCGGGAGATCGGCATTGGCCACCCCAAGCCACAATCAAAGGACCGTGAATTCACCGTTTGCGTCTACCTGCTGCCCACCGTGATCGAGCTTGCCGCAGTCAGGGCACCGCCGGCGATCTGGCTCGCAGGCTAGAGATGACCAAGCAGGCCGCGAGCCGCCTCGCCGACCAGCTCGTGGCACTTGGCTACTGCGACCGCGAACGCAGCGAGACCAACCGGCGTCACGTCCTGTTGAGCGCCACCGCCGAAAGACACGGCGCCGCAATGGTCCTGCTGGCTGCCATTCAGAAGATGGACGCGAGCATGCTCTCGTCGCTGGACTCCGGCCAGCGCGAAGTGTTCCACCAGTATCTCGCGCAAATGCTGGGGTAGCACCGAAGTACCTCGCGGCCGCTCGCGTCACTAGCGTCCGAACCCGTGCGAAAACTCTTACGTCCACAATGGATCTTCCTGCTGCTGGCGCTGGTCGGTGCGCTTGTCGCGGCACCGGCGTTCGCCGCCCCGCCATACTCGGTGACCCTGGTCAACAAGACCGGTGGTCCGGTCTGGGTGGGCAGCGTGGTGAACGCCGACGGCTCGCAGAGCATCGACAAGCTGCCGATGCTCAAGGTCGGCGAGTCCGCCACCGTGCGCATCCCGCTCGGCCCCGCGAACCACTGGCGCGGCAAGTTCTTCGCTCGCCAGCACTTCGTTGGCAGCATCAAAGCAGCTCAAATGAGAAAGGAATGAAGGGCATCGTCGAGTCGGGCGAGCTGCTGGCGTCGAAGGGAACCAAGAACGCCCGCTACGGCGACGGGCAGTACTTCACCGACATCGCCCCGGAGGCAGTCGCCGCGCTGTGCAAGGACGAGCTGAGCGCAGCACAGGTCGCTGGTGGCAGGATTTCGAGATACGAGCTCGTCCAGCGACTGTTCGGTCGGCCGAGGAAAGGCGGGTACTACAAGATCACGCGTTTCGTGGAGATCGATGTGTCGGGACTCAACCTGATCAAGGGGCGTGAGCACGTGTTCGCGCATCTGTCCAACGATGCGCTCGACATCGCGAGCCGGATCGTGAGAAATGGGAAGACACCGTTTGATGAGCGCTGCGTACGTCCGATTCGAGATCGAGCCGTTCTCGGCCAACGATGGTTTCGCCGTGTGCGAGTTCGTCGACGGTGAGCCGGTCCGTCAGGTGACCGTGGTTGGCGACCGGATGTGGGCGGACGCCGTGGCCCGACGGACAAGGGTGAGTACGCGGCCCCGCACGCACTCACGACAACACGTACACGGTCGTCGGCACTCCGGCCAGGGCACGGCTGGCGATCGACTCGATCCGATCCCGGTCGCCACCGGCGAGACCGCCGCCGATCTTCGGCATGTGCACCGTGGCGTTTCGCTGCCGTGCGTGCTCAGCGAGCTTCTCCAGGCAGGACTCCAGCGCGTGATACCTGATCGGCGACCCTTCGGCCGTCCGGCGCAACCCGTGCTGGCCGATCATGTTCGCGACCCACTGGTGGGTTCCACCTCGACGAGGCGCACGGCGCCGAGCCCGAAGTCGTTGTGCTCGCGTTCGCGGTACCACTGTCGATAGCCCCGTTCAGGCTCCGGCCAGGGCAGGGAGAGCGCGACGACAAAGCCTTGTCCCAGCCTCCGGATTCGTTGCACACGTGGGCAATGATCTTAGGCCTGGATTAGTCGATGGCGCGCAACAGTCGGCAGATCTCGGTCACGGCGTCGTGGGCGCCGTCGCCGTGGGCGCGGACGGTGATGGTGGCGCCTGCGGTGGCGCCAAGGCCCATGACAGCGAGGATCCCCGTAGCATCAACCGTCCTGCCCTGGTGTGTGATCTCCAGTCTGCAGGGCAGTTGCGCGGCCGCTCTGGCCAGCTTGCCTGCGGGTCGTGCGTGCAGGTGTGCGGGCAGCACGACGTCGATCTCGGCCGTGTCGTCGGCGTGCAAGGACGTGTCAGAACTTGGCGACATGACGAGCCTCCTGTGCGGCGGTCGTGACCGCGGCGAGATCGGCGCCACCGGCAGCTGTGACGGCGGCAGCGACGGCGCCCTCGACGAAGGGGGCGTCCACCAGCACCACGTCAGCCTGGGCGTGGTCGTCCAGCACCGCGCGGGTGGTGATGACCGAGCTGCCGAGGTCGGGCAGGACGACGACGCCACGGCCCTGGTTGGCGTCCTTCACGGCAGCGGCGATCGCGTCGTAGCTGGTGCCGATCCGGCCGTCGGCCGTGCCGCCGGCGGCGATCACCGAACCCGGCTGGACGCCGAGCTGGTCGAGCAGCGCGCGCAGTCCGGATGCCAGCTCCGCACTGTGCGACACGAGTACTATCCCAACAGGTTGCATGAACGAGATGCTGTCATGCTGAATGCTGTTCAGCAATACTGAATTGAGGTTGAACGTGGTCCAGTCAGTACAGCGGGCGGTGCAGATTCTGCGACTGCTGAGTGCGGGTGGCCCGCGGCTGGGCCTGGCAGAGCTGGCCGACCGTGTCGGAATCGCCAAGCCCACGGTGCACGCGCTGCTGCGCACGCTGGAAGCGGAAGGCCTGGTCGCGCAGGACCGCCAGACCGGCAAGTACGTGCTGGGGCCGGGCGTGCTCACGCTCGGCAACGCGTTCCTGGAGACGCACGAGCTGCGGATGAGGTCGCTCACCTGGGCTGATCTGCTGGCGGCCCGCGCCAACGAGGCCGTCTGGGTCGCTGTGCTGACCGGCGACCACGTGCTGGTCGTGCACCACGCGTTCCGGCCGGAGGGTGCGGTGCAGATCCTGGAGGTGGGGGCGAGCATTCCGTGGCACACCTGTGCGCTGGGCAAGGCGATCGTGGCGTTCCTGCCTGAGCAGCGGCAGGCGGAGTTGCTCGCCGGGCCGCTGCCGCCACTGACCGGCTGCAGCATCGCTGATCCAGATGCGCTGAACGACCAGCTGGAGCAGGTGCGATCCAGCGGTTACGCGCAGGAGGACCAGGAGTCCACGCTCGGCGACGCGGGGATCGCCGCGCCGGTGTTCGACAGGTCGGGACTTGCCGGCGCGATCGGGGTGGTCGGCCCGGTCGAGCGACTGCTGGCGGACGGGCAGAACCAGGATCTGGCCGTCAAAGTGCGGGAAGTGGCCCGCCAGTTGTCCCGTGAGCTGGGAGCTGGCCGCGCTCCGCTCGCGCGCGCTCTCGCCTGACATCGATCCTTGACAGTGACCTGGGCCACGCTTACCTTCATTTCGTTCAGCAATAACGAACGCTGTTCAGCAAGATGGACCCCGGT
Source organism: Lentzea indica (assembly GCF_012184385.1). GTDB lineage: Bacteria > Actinomycetota > Actinomycetes > Mycobacteriales > Pseudonocardiaceae > Lentzea > Lentzea indica. Next base: position 13,540 of record NZ_VSRL01000103.1, on the reverse strand, counting down.
TCCCCGCTGAGGAGGTGAGCGCCCGCACTGTCGCGGGCGTCCCCATGGCTGACAACACATTCCCCCAGGCACTGATCGCCGAGATGCTCGGCACTGCCACGCTGGTCTTCATCGGCGTCGGATCCGTCCCCGCGACGCTGATCGTGGGTGGCGACGCCCCGTTCACCATGGCCCAGCTGGGCATGATCTCCCTGGCCTTCGCGACCGCCGTCATCGCGATGGTCCACACGATCGGGCACGTCTCCGGCTGCCAGATCAACCCGGCCGTCACGCTCGCGCTGGCCGCGACAGGGCGGATGCCGTGGCGGCAGGTACCCGGCTACCTCGCCGCACAACTCGCAGGCGCGACGGTGGGTGCGCTCGCCATCGTCGCCGTTCTTGGCCACAAAGCCGTAGACGTCGGACTGGGCATCGCCTCCTACAGCGCCGATGTCGGTGCCGGCCAGGCGTTCGCCGCCGAGGCGATCGGCACGTTCCTGCTCGTGCTGGTGGTGTTCGGCGCGATCGACAAGCGGGCGCCACAAGGTTTCGCCGGCGTGGCCATCGGACTCGCCGTGTTCGCGATCATCATTCCGATCGCTCCGGCCACCGGTGCCTCGATCAACCCTGCCCGCACGTTCGGGCCGATGCTCACCGGACAGCTGTTCGGCGGCACCGTCCACTGGGAACAGCTGCCCGTCTACCTGCTCGCCGAGATCGCCGGCGGACTCGCCGCCGCGGCCGTCTACCACCTCATCGCCACCACCCGGCGCGTCGCCGCGCAGCCTGCGCCGGTCCAGGCCGAAGGAGTCCTGTCGTGAAGAAGCTCATCAACACGCCGGAGTCGGTGCTGACCGACGCGCTGGCCGGCATCGCCGCGTTCCACCCCCAACTCCGGGTGGACACCGGCAACCGGGTCATCGTCCGCGCCGACGCGCCGCGGACCGGGAAGGTCGCGCTGGTCTCCGGCGGCGGCTCCGGCCACGAGCCACTGCACGGCGGGTTCGTCGGGCCCGGCATGCTCGACGCCGCATGCCCCGGCGAGGTCTTCACCTCCCCGGTGCCCGACCAGATCCTGGCCGCGGCCAAGGCCGTCGACGGCGGTGCGGGCGTGCTGTTCGTGGTGAAGAACTACACGGGCGACGTGATGAACTTCCAGCTCGCCGCCGAACTGGCCGCCGACGAGGGAATCACGGCACGCACCGTGCTGGTCGACGACGACGTGGCCGTGCAGGACTCCACGTGGACCGCGGGGAGGCGCGGTACCGGCGCGACCGTGTTCGTCGAGAAGATCGCCGGCGCGCTCGCTGACCGGGGCGCGGACCTGGACAAGGTCGCCGAGATGGCGGAGAAGGTCAACTCGGCCTCCCGGTCGTTCGCCATCGCGCTGACCGCCTGCACCACGCCGTCGGCCGGGCGGCCCGGCTTCGACCTGCCAGAGGACGAGATCGAGATCGGGGTGGGCATCCACGGCGAGCCCGGCCGCAGCCGCGGAAAGCTCAAGCCTGCCAAGGAACTCGTGGCCCTCGCGATGGACGCGATCCTGACTGACCAGCCGCTGGGCGCCGGCGACAAGACCATCGTGATGATCAACGGGCTGGGCGGCACTCCGCTCATCGAGCTCTACGTGGTGGCGGCCGAAGTCGCCGCGGTGCTCGCAGCGCAGGAGGTGCGCATCGGTGCGAGCCTGGTCGGCAACTACGTGACCAGCCTCGACATGGCCGGTGTGTCGATCACCGTCTGCCGCGCCGACGACGAGATGCTCGACCTGTGGGCGGCGCCGGTGGCGACGTCGGGGCTGCGGTGGGGCAGCTGATGGCGCACCATCAGCCCACCGAGCACGATGGCGGCATTGCCGTCCGAATCGAGGAGGAGCCGGTGGACATCGCCATGGTCAGCGCGTGGATCCGGGCCATCGCCGCGACGGTCGAGGAGCACCGCGACCAGCTCACCCAGCTCGACTCCGCGATCGGCGACGCCGACCACGGCGCCAACATGTCCCGGGGCTTCACCGCCGTCGTCGTCGCGCTCGAAGACTTCCAGCCGAGCACGGTCGGCGACGTTCTGGTCAAGACCGGCAGCACGCTCATGTCCACTGTGGGCGGTGCTTCCGGTCCGTTGTACGGCGCGGCCTTCCGCGCCGCAGGCAAGGCCCTGACCGAAGCGACGGCCTCCCCGCAGCAGCTCGTCGAGGCCCTGCACGCCGCAACGGCAGCCGTCACCCAGCTCGGCGCGGCCACCCTCGGCGACAAGACCATGCTCGACGCCCTCGCGCCGGCGGTCACCGCGCTCGAGGAGGCGGTCTTCCACGGCGCCGACCTGGCGTCAGCGTGGCGGACGCCGCCAAGGCGCCGACGAAGGCGCGCACTCCACCATCCCGCTGCAGGCCCGCAAGGGCCGCGCGTCGTACCTGGGTCCGCGCAGCATCGGCCACCAGGACCCCGGGGCGACGTCCACCGCGTTGATCTTCACCGCGCTGGCCGGGGTGGTGGCCGCCCGGTGAACCAGCTGCGCTTCACCGGGCGCGCGGCCAGCCCCGGCACCGCCGTCGGTCTGCTGCACCGCACCGACCGTCCGCTACCCACCGCCCTGCCCTGGAACGGCATCGGCAATCCCGCCACCCAGATCACCGAGGCCTTCCAGGGCGTCGCCGCCGACCTGCTGTCCACATCGGAGCGACTGCGCGCGGACGATCGCTTCGAGGACGCCGACATCCTCGAAGTCATCAGCTATTTGGCGATGGACACCGACCTGCGGGCGCTGGCCGTCCAGCACGCCAAGAGCGGCCTGCCACTCGCCTTGGCCGTGCAGCGGGCGGTGGACCACCACGCCGCAGCGCTGGCGGCAATACCTGATCCGACGCTGGCCGAACGCGCGGCCGACGTCCGCCAGGTCGGCAAACGCGTGATCGCCCGGCTGCACGGCCACGACCACGACCTCGGCGCCGACGGCCCAATGGTCCTCATGGCCAACGAGATCGGCGCGGCCGACCTGCTCGAGCCGGCCACCACGGTGGCCGCGGCCGTGTCGGTCACCGGCGGTTTCAACTCCCACGCCGCGATCGTGGCGCGCTCGCTGGGCATCCCGCTGCTCGTCGGGGTTCATCCCGCGGTGCTCGACCACGCCGACGGCGCACCCGTTACCGTCGACGGCGAGCACGGAAAGATCATCATCAACCCGAGTTCAGCCGAGCAGGCCGCCACCGGCGAGGCGATGCGTGCCGCCCGGCAACGCCGAGAAGCCCTTGCCGCGGAACGACATCTGCCCGCACAGACGCGCGACGGCCACACGATCACCTTGCGCGCCAACATCGCCACCACCATTGACGCGCGCGCCGCGACCACCACCAACGCCGACGGTGTGGGCCTCCTGCGCACCGAACTCCCGTTCCTCGACGCCACCGAGTGGCCCAGCGAGGCCCAGCACAGGAGCGTTCTCCGGCCCGTGCTGCGCGCCCTGGCAGGGCACCCGGTCACCGTGCGCACCCTCGACTACGCCGACGACAAGCTGCCGCCGTTCCTGTCCGGGGGAAGGACCGGCCGGCTGGGCAGGGGCCTGCCGCTCATGCTCGCCGAGCCCGACGCGTTCGCCCGCCAGTTCCGGGCCGTCCTGGCCACCGCAGGCGACTGCGACGTCCGCATCATGATCCCGATGGTGGCGACACCCGGAGAACTGGACGCCTGCCGCCACATCCTCAACCGTGTCGCACACGACCTCGGCGTCGCGCCACCGCCGCTGGGTGCGATGATCGAACTCCCCGAAGCCGTCGCCGCAGCCGACGACATCGCCTCCCGCGCCGACTTCCTGTCGATCGGCAGCAACGACCTCACCGGGCAGATCCTCGGCCTGGACCGCCGTGATCCCGCGCTCACACCGCAACTCGCCGCACACCCGGCCGTACTGCGCGCCATCGCCGACACCATCGCCGCAGCGCACCGCCAACACGAACGCGTGTCCGTGTGCGGCGACGCCGCCGCACACCCGCTCGTCGTGCCGCTGCTGGCCGGGCTCGGCTGCGACGTGCTCTCGACGGCACCGGCCCATCTCGACCAGGTACGCGCCACCATCCGCCGTCTCGATCACACGACGTGCGCCAACATCGCACACCACGCCCTCACCCTCACCACAGCGGAGCAAGTCTGGGATGTCGTCCGTGAACACTGCAGCCCGCGACTTCCCTGACCACGCGCCGAAACTGGGCCTCGGCCTCGCAGCGCTGGGCCGACCCGCGTACATCAACCTCGGCCGCGACGGCGCATTGCCCGAGGCACGCACCGTGGACGCGATGCGGGACACCTGCCGTCAGGTCCTCGACGCCGCCTACGCGGCGGGCGTCCGATGGGTCGACGTAGCGCGCTCCTACGGCTTGGCCGAAATGTTCCTCGCCGGATGGCTGGCCGACCGGGGCATGCCGGACCTGACGGTATCCAGCAAATGGGGCTACACCTACGTCGGCGGTTGGCGGCTTGACGCCGAGGTGCACGAGATCAAGGAGCACTCAACCAGCCGGTTCGCCGAGCAGTGGACCGAGAGCCGGGCACTGCTCGGTGAACGGATCGCCATCTACCAGGTGCACTCGCTGACCCCGGACAGCCCGGTGTTCACCGATCAGCCGCTGCTGGAGGCGTTGGCCGGACTGAACGCGCAGGGCGTGCGGGTGGGCTTCTCCACGTCCGGCTCCACGCAGGCAGAGACCATCGAGCGCGGTATGGCCCTACGGGTAGCAGGGCAACCGGTGTTCACCGCCGTCCAGTCGACGTGGAACGTGCTGGAACCCTCGGCCGGCCCGGCCCTGGCCCAAGCCCACCGCAGCGGTGCCCACGTGCTGATCAAGGAGGCCATGGCCAACGGCAAGCTGGCGACGAACCCTCCGACCCCACTGCTCGAGATCGCGGAGCGGCACGGCGTTGGCCCGGACGCCATCGCGATCGCCGCCGCGCTGTCCCACCCCTGGGCCGACACAGTCCTGCTGGGACCCACCAGCACTGACCAGTTGTCGAGCAACCTGTGCGCCGCAGCCGTGTGTCTGACCGAACAGGACCTGCAACAGCTCGCCCCGCTGGCGATGCCCACAACGGAATACTGGTTCGAGCGCGGCATGCTGACGTGGTGCTGACCACCGTGGCCCGGCTTGCCGCCTCTGGGGGATCGATCGAGCGGTGGGGCAGAGACGCGCCAGGCCGTCGGAGGCCACCCGCCGGGGCACTGCTGGCCCGCGCCGCTGGTGGATCGGCTTGGTTCCGTCACGCGGCGTTGCACGAGCACGGCCTTCTACCGACGGCAGGGGCAGCCCAAGATCATCTCCTGCCGTCGGTGAAGTTCCGTGCCGGAGACTCCTCTACTCGGCCAGCTTCACTGGAGGCTGACGTGGCGATAATCGGTTGGCGCCTAACGACCCCGGCAGTCCTCACCCTGATGTGAGCAATTGCGTGAATGGCGACGTGCCCGGAAACCTGGTGAGCTGCCTAAGACCGCGTCAACGACCCCGTGCACAGGTCACATCGTCGACCATCAGCGATCTGACGAGCTGCATCTCCGTCGACAAGAACAGTCTCGGCCTCCCCGCGGTCACGAGTGCGGGGGCGCTGGTCACGATCACGGTCGACGCCACGGCGTCCGAGGCGAACGGTACGGCGTGATCTCGGCGCCCATCCCGTCCCACCACGGCCGGGCGCCATGATCGACTCTACGGCACCGCAGGGCCTCGGTCGTCACCAAGGAGCGACATCACGGTCCGATCAGTCCTTTGTGGACGCTACAGCGGACGGCACCGTCGCGAGTGCGGACATAAGGGGGTCCCTGCTGACACCCGGTGTCAGCAGGGAGGAACGCCGACCTGGCCGTCCGTTCCAGTCGTTGAGTTTCAAGAACATCACCGTCGAGCTCGCGAGCAACAGCGACTTGCCTGAGGCGTGAGCCAGCAGGCGGCGGCCCCTGACCGCCGCACTGATCGGGGGTCTGATCGTTCGGTCGGGCACCTGCGTTCAGACCACTTCGGTGACTGGCTCGGCGGTGTCACCCCTGATCACGCCGAAGGCGTTGGTGTGCGCTCCGCGGGCTCCACTGTCCACGTCGTTTGTGGAGGTCGCCGGTGTGGACAGCTCGTCGGATGTGTCCTTACCCGTTGCTCAACGCACCGGGGTCGAGTGTCTGGACGCGGTTGGTGATCAACCACCTGCCGTCGATCTTGCGCAGGGTGTCGATGTAGGTGCCGGTGGCATACACGGTCGGAACCTGCTCGGTCTCGGCGACCCAGTACCAGGACGTGGCGGTCGCGGTGTTGCCCGCGATGTCAACCATGGCGGGGCCGCTCATGTGTCGCTTGCCCTTGGTGAAGCCCTGTTCAGCGAGCCGGACGAACATCGCCTTGATCTCGGCGCGTCCGTTCGCGGAACTGAACGGGCTTTCGTAGCGACCGTCCTCGGCGTACAGGTTCGCGTAGCCGTCCGCGTCTTTGAGGTCGATGTAGATCTGGTGCCGGTTCAGGATCTCGTTGATCTCCACCCGGTCGTAGAGGTCCTCTCGGCTGGTTGTTTCCATTGACTGCGACATGGGGACTCCTCGTTCACCATTAGTAACTTCGTTGATAGTCAAGATTCATTACGATGTCCGTGCCCGGCGCGTTCCGCGATGTCCACGAGCTCGCGGTGTCGCGCCACAGCGGAGGTCGGCACGACCGGGAAACCGAAGCGAGGCCGGTTCGTTGGCATTCCATTCAGGATTTCTTGGCGTACGCGCTGGCGAGTTGGCCGACGATCGTGGCGAACGGCATGTCGATCGTGGCGTAGAGCTCCGCGGCCAGTGGTGAGGCGTTGTCGGCGAGCATTTCCACTGCCGCCGTGGCGTAGTCGGTGAGGATCACCCCCGCCTGGTGCATGCGAAGCAGGCCGGTGGTGCGCTTGGTGTCGCTGAACGTGCCTGAGGCGTCGATCGCCGCGTGCACGTCGTAGCCGGCAGCGGTTGCCGAGATCGAGGGGAGCGCCACGCACACCTCGATCGAGATGCCCGCGATGATGATCTTCTTGCGGCCGGTCGCCTCGACGGCGGCGCGCACGCGCGCGTCGTTCCAGGCGTTGACCGTGCTCCGATCGATGATCTCCAGATCCGCGGGCAGCGCCTTGGCCAGTTCCGGCACCAGCGGACCCCACATGCTGTCGGCCGAGGTGGTGGTGGCCACGATCGGCACGCCGAGTACCTCTGCTGCCTTGGCCAGGCCGACGACGTTGTGCTTCAGCTGCGCCGTCTCGATGTCGCGGACGCCGGTGAACAGGCCGATCTGATGGTCGACCAGCAGGAGAACGGCGTTCTCGCGCGTGAGCATGTCGAGGAAGCGGGCAGTGTCGGGCATCGATGCTCCTCTAGTCATAATCTTGATAGTCACTAACTTTGACTAGTGGAACTGTGTGGCCGAGCCGGTTGTTCCCGATCGGGTCCTGATCGCCGGTGACATGGGTCACCAGCGCGACGGCTGGTTCTCGGCCAGCTATATTCACCGGCGTTGACAGTCAACGACCTTGATGGAACGTGGTGCTGTGGGACGACGCAGTCAGCGGAAGCAAGACGATCCCGATCTGGGCATCCTCGCCGCCCGCCTGCTCTTCTCCGTGCAGAAGGAGTTGTTCGAGACCCTTGCCGAACAGGGACATCCTGATCTGCGGCCCCGGCACGGTGCGGTTCTCGGCTACCTTGACGCCGAAGGAACCAGAGCGACCGAACTGTCCAGACTGTCAGGGGTTCACAAGCAGGTCATCGGCAACCTGATCGACGAGCTGGAAGAACTCGGCTATGTGGAGCGCCGGCCCGACCCGCAGGACCGGCGTGCCAAGCTCATCGTCCCGACCGACCGCGGTCTCGAAGAGACGGTGAAGTCGGACGCCATCATGGCGGCGATCGAGCAACGACACGCGGAGGCGCTCGGCGAGCGAACATATGCACGCTTCAAACGCGCCTTCCGGAACGTCACGGCACAACAACTCGCGCACCTCACCGGGGAAGAACAAGCTGGCACCTGAACGGATGCAGCGGTGGCATCAAGCCGGGCAACCCGACTTGGACGACGGCGACCGTTGGTGCCGACCTGCACGCGCGACCTGACCATGTCCGCGCGGAGTCGGTGTGCCCGGCCGAGATCGCTCCGGCTGGCCACTCGCCGTCGACCACGCACGTCAGTTCGATTACGCGCAGCCGATGATGATGACGGAAGCGGTTCCATCAGGTGGTCCCAAAGTCCCTGGTCAGCGTCGCCGCTGTACCTCGGCCCGGCCGCAGGAGCAGCCATGACCCACCCAAGCCGAGGAACAGCGGTCATTGCAGGGTGGTGAGGGTAGGTGCTGCGCCAGGCAGCTGCGCGTAGTCGGCTTGATCAGTCTGGAGAATCGGCAGCTGTGCGAGTCCTGATTCCGTTGCCCGACCACGACTTCGATGTCACCGAGGTCGCCGGGTCGTGGCGCCTGCTGACCGATGCCGGCCACGAGGTGGTCTTCACGGCCGAGCACGGCGGACACCCGTCCCAGGCGGACCACCTCCTTCTCGGCGGCGTCCTTTTCGGACAGTTGGGTGCCGAACCGGGGCCCAAAGGGTTCTACGAGCAGCTTACCGAGGCGGCGGAGTACCGCGAGCCGACCGCCTGGGCGGCCGTCGAGCCCGCGGAGTGCGACGGACTCGTACTGCCCGGCGGACACGCACCGGGCATGCGCCAGTACCTGGTTCCTTCCTGCTGCAGGGAAAGGTTGCCGAGTTCTGGGCACTGGACCGGCCGGTGGGCGCGATCTGCCACGGCGTGCTGGTGCTGGCGGGTGCGAAGGATCCGGGCACCGGCCGCAGGTTGCTCACCGGACGCCGCACGACGTGCCTGCCGAAGTACATGGAGCGCACGGCGTACTTCCTCACCGCGTGGCGGCGTGGCCGGTACTACCGCACCTATCCTGACTTACGTCCAGGAGGAGGTCGTCGCGGCCGGAGCGGTGTTCGAACGCGGCCCGGCCGAACTGTCCCGCCGCGGTCCGGTCGAACTGTCCCGCCGCGGCACCGCGGCCGACGACACGTCGGCGTTCGTCGTGCGCGACGGCAACTACGTGTCGGCCAGGTGGCCCGGTGACGCGTACCTGTTCGCCAGGACCTTCGCCAGCCTGCTCGAGCGGTGACCGGTCCCGGACCTCGCGGCGCGAGCAGCGTTTTGCTGATCAGCTACGTCCAACTGAACCGAAGGAAGGCGTGAGAGCGCTCTCACTCAGCAATCGCGCGCCCAACGACGTCATCTGCTCATGCATCCGGTGACGCCGAGTTGTCTCGCACCCGAAACCGCCCGACGTGCGAGCCTGCCCGAGCCGACGGAGTACGGATTCGTCTGCGCACTTCTGGAATGGAAGGACGAGGAGGGCAGGTGAGCGCCAACACGAAGGTCACTCGCCGCGATCTCAATGCGGCCCGCGCTCGGCCGAGTTCGGCGGAATCGACGTCGTGGTCGGCCACGCTGGTGGTGTCGTGCAGGGCCCTGTGGCAGACTTCGGGCCCGACGAGCGGCTTCTTCGACAAGGCCGGCTCGGTCGTCTGGTGACCATGTCAGCTCCTGTCGGGGTTGTGGCGCTGCTGCTGGCGGAACTTGCCGGGTGCTGTGCCGAACACCCGCTTGAACGCGTTGGCGAAGGCGAACTCCGAGGTGTAGCCGACTTGGCGTGCGATCGCGGCGAGTGGTGCCTGGCCGTGCCGCAGCAATCGCGCCCCGGTGCTCAGTCGCCACCAGGTGAGGTAGGACATCGGGGCCTGGCCGACGAGTGAGGTGAACCTGCGGGCGAAGGCGGTCTTGGACAGCCCGACCGCGGCGCCCAGTTCCTGGACTGTCCACGGGTGTGCGGGCGTGCGGTGGATGTGTTGCAGTGCTGTGGCGATCACTGGATCTGTGAGTGCGACGCACCAGCCCTCGCCGGGACGGTGACGTGAGGCTTCCTCGTCGAGCCAGGCGCGCAGCAGGTAAACCAGCAGCAGGTCCATCAGAGCGGGTAGCGCCGCAGCGGCACCGGGGCGGGCGTCGATGAGATCTGCGCCGAGCAGATCGACCGCTGTGCGCAGGGCGGAGTGGTCACCAAGCCGAGCAGGCAGGTGGATGACCTCGGGCAGGCTGTGCAGGAACGGGTGGGCCTGTCCGCGCTCCAGCCGGTAAGCGCCGCACAGCAACTGTGTCTGACCTGGCGCGGGCTCGTCGTCCGGTGGGCCGGTTTCCGGTGCTTGCGGAAGTTCCGCGATCGTCCTGTCTGGACTGTCGCTCATGCCGTGCACCGCGCCGTGCGGCAAAAACACCACGTCGCCCGCGCCAAGGGCGATGGGGGAGCCGCACGGGGAGATCAGCCAGCAGTTGCCCTCGAGCACGACGTGGAAGCCGGCGCCGGGATAGGGGCCGAACGCGTAGCCCCACCGGCCGGTCAGACGGGAGCGGGTGAACTTGGCGCGGCCCGCGCGGACAGTGGAGATCACGTCGCTGAAGACATCCATGCATCATGCTACGACGTCGACGTCGGTCCAATGGAGTATGTGTGCGGTCGGTTGTCGCATGGGAAAGACCACATCGTGCCCTTAATGTCGATGACGATCAATCCATCGCATCTGGAGGACACACGAACATGACCGCATATGTTGTGATCGATCTGAATGTCGCGGACCCAGAGGGTTTCCAGCAGTACGTCGACGGTGTGACGCCGTTGATCGAGAAGGCTGGCGGGCGCAACGTCCTCATCGACGGCGACGCACTGGTGCTCGAAGGTGACTGGGCCCCGCCGACGCTTGTGATCCACGAGTTCAGCAGCAAGGCCGCGATTCAGGAGTTCTGGGACTCGCCGGAGTACCAGCCGTTCAAGGAACTGCGCCGCAAGTACTCCACCGTGAAGGTCGTCGTCGGCGAAACCGCCTGACCCCGAGCACGTTGGTCAGACGGCCAGCGTGCTCAGCAGTACCACCGCGTCGGCGGAGCGGGACCCCGGTTCGGCCGGTTGGGCGACCAGTCGCTGGCCGGGCGCGCTGGTGATCGGGAAGATCTCCGTGCGCAGGTGCAGCTCGCCGACGTCGGGGTGGAAGAAGTGGCTGCCGTGGACGACCGGGCCGCGTGGCTCGGGTTCGGCCCAGAGCCGGCGAAACTGCGGACCGGCGATCGCGAGTTCGCCGACCAGCTCTCGCAGTGTGCGCTCGTCGGTGGCGCGATGCGCGGCTTGGCGCAGGTCGTGGACGGCGGCGCGGGCGGTGGTCGTCCAGTCGCGGAAGAACTCGCGTCCGGCGGGGTCGAGGAAGATCATGCGGTGCAGGTTGTCGCTGTGGACGAAGCTGCTGTGCAGTGCGGAGGCGAGGGCGTTGCGCGCCAGGACGTCGTTGGACCAGCCGAGGACGTAGGCGGGCGCCGTGGTCCAGTCGTTGAGCAAGGCCAGCAGGTGAGGGCTGACGCGTTCGACCCGGCCTCGGGTCCGCCGGCGCCTGGTGGGACGGGCCAGGCGGTGCAGTTCAACAGTGGCGCTCTCGTCCAGGCGCAGTGCCCGCTTCAGGCTGTCCACGGTCTGATGCGTCGGGCGCTCGTGTCCCTGTTCCAGTCGGGCGTAGTAGCCCGCGCTCAGCCCGGCGAGCCGCGCGACCTCGTCCCGGCGCAGCCCGGGAACGCGCCGGCGACCCGCGGTGCTCAGCCCGGCCTGTTCGGGCTGAACGAGAGCACGGCGCGTGCGCAGGAACGCACCCAGCGCCGTGTTCCGCTCACCGTTCATGCGATCGAGGCTAGGGGAGGAGAGCAGGTCTCAGCCTGGGTGCGTCCCACCCAGTCAGGGCGCGGTTGACGGGAGACCGCCGCACGGGTTGAGTCTGCCGTCATGGTCGGCACACCTCTCGGTGATTTCCTCCGTGCCCGGCGCGAGGCGCTCACGCCGCGGGACGTCGGGCTGCCCGAGCACGGCCGCCGCCGGGTCAAGGGCTTACGCCGCGAGGAGGTCGCGATCCTCGCCGGGGTGAGCAGCGACTACTACATGCGCCTGGAACAGGGCCGCGAGTCCAGTCCGTCGGCGCAGGTGGTGGAGGCGGTGGCCCAGGCGCTGCGGCTTGACGCCGCGGCCACCGAGTACCTGTGGCTCCTTGTTCAGCCATCGGAGGCGAGAGCATGGCGCCGCACCGACGGCCTCCCGGTCAGTGTTCAACTGCGTCAGCTCATGGACGGCTGGTCCGACTCGCCGGCTTTCGTCGTCGGGCCCGCGTTGGACATCCTGGCGTGCAACACCATGGCCGCCGCGCTGCACGACAGCTTCACGCCCGCGGACAACCTGGCCCGCATGGTGTTCCTCGACCCCGCCGGGCGCGAGTTCTACCGGCAGTGGGAGCGCGCGGCGTACTCGTGCGTGGCCGAGATCCGGGCCGCGTACGGGCAGGATCCCGACAGTTCGCGCATTGCCCAGGTCGTGGCCGAACTGTCCGCCCGCAGCCCGGAGTTCGCCGACCTGTGGGCTCAGCACAACGTGAAGCCCAAGACCCAGGAGAGCAAGCACCTGCATCACCCGCGTGTGGGTGACCTGCACATCCAGTTCTCCACGTTCACCGTCAGCGGCGCCCCGTACCAGCACCTGGTCGTCTACCAGGCTGAGCTCGCCTCCCCGACCGCGGAGGCGTTCAAGCGGCTGCGCGCCGACGCCGACACGGCGTCCGCCTCCCGCGCGGCGGAAGTTCCGCGCGTCTAGGTCTCGTCGCGGTTCCCTTGGGTGGGTGCATTTCTCCCAGGAAATCCGCGGCCTTCCTCCGGTTGTCCCCCGTGGACAAACTCGAATCTGTCAGCGGCGGGAAACGCTCGTCGCACAGGCAGAACAGCCGGAAGGAACGAGATCATCATGTCCACCTGGTTCATCACAGGAGCATCTCGCGGCCTCGTGCGGAGATCGCCCGCGCCGCCCGCCACGGCGGTGACAACGTCGTTGTCGTCGTGCGCAACCCGGACCGAGTGCCGGAAGACCTGAAGAGACGGCGGCGAACACGTTGGTCATCGCGCTCGACGTCACCAACGCCCAGGCCATTCCCGGAGCCGTGCAGGCCGCCACTGACCGCTTCGGCGGGACCGACGTGCTGCAGCCTGCCGACGTCGCCGAGACCGTGGCGTTCATGGCCGCACCAAGGCTTCACCGAGTACCCGATGTGCAACGTGCACCGGCTGATCGAGTCCGGCCGCCGTCATCCTCATGTCCACTTTCGACGGACACCGGATCAATCTGATGACCAACGGCTTCAACATGCCGATCGCCCGCGGCGCGCTCGGAGTGCTTCGTCAACATCGAGTGCGCCGTGGTCGACGACCGGCTTGTCGACGACCACCACCTGTGGATCCTCCGGGGCGAGCGCCTGGCTGTACGCCGCCGAACGAGGCGCGGGCGAGTTCCGCCGCCATGGCGACGGAACGGCCTCGACCACTGCGTCCACTGTGGACCTGCGCGACCGCATGACCAAATGGGCACTACTGACCCGCTGATCACAAGAGAGCAGGAACGACCATGTCCACCACGCACGAACTGCTGCGCCGGAGCGTCTCGGACCCGCGACGCCGCGTCCTGCTGAC
>NZ_VSRL01000102.1 GCF_012184385.1 Lentzea indica | reverse complement strand
CTCGCGGGCGCCCAGCTCGGCATCACGCTGTGCACGCTGGGTCTGGGCGCGGCTGGCCAAGCCGGCCGTCGCGGACCTGCTGGAGCCCGCGCTGAAGCTGACCGGCCTGCCGGACGCGTTCGCCTACGGTGTGGCGTTCGCGATCAGCCTGGTGCTGGTGGTGTTCCTGCACATGGTCGTCGGCGAGATGGCGCCGAAGTCGTGGGCCATCGCGCACCCCGAACGGTCCGCGCTGATCCTGGCGCTGCCGTTCCGCGCGTTCGCCCGCTCGGTCCGCTGGATCCTCAGTGGACTGAACTCGGTGACGAACGGCCTGCTGCGCCTGATGAAGGTCGAGCCGCAGGACGAGCTCGCGCAGGCGCACCGGCCGGACGACCTGCGGATGCTGCTGCGGCAGTCCGCCGAGCACGGCCTGATCCCCGAAGGCCAGCAACGGTTGCTGACCAGGATGTTGCAGGTGCAGCGCACGACCGTGCGCGAGGTGATGGTGCCGATCGCGGAGACGGCGACGGTGTCCCTGCACACGACGGCAAGGGCGATCGAGCGACGCAGCCTCCACTGTGGACGGTCGCGCTTCCCGGTCACCGACCTGCGCGGTCATTACGTCGGGCTCGTGCACATCCGCGAGGCCATGCGAGCCACGGCGCGCGGCGAGGACCCGGAGGCACGGGAGCTGATGGGGCCGGTGCTGACGCTGTCCGCGTCGACGCCGGTGGCCAGGGCCGTGACCGAGATGCGGAGCTCCAGGGCACAGCTCGCACTGGTTGAGGACGGCGAAGTGGTTGGTATCGCCGCACTGGAAGACCTCCTCGAAGAGCTGATCGGCGACTTCGAGGATGAAACCGACACCCGTCCGGTCGGCGTCCGCTGACCGGAGTTTCCCTCCGAGAGGAAACGTAAATGTTCAAGCGGATGCTCAGCGCCTTCGGCGTCGGCGGCCCGTCGGTCGACACCGTGCTGGACTCGCCGCACGCCGCGCCCGGCCAGCTCGTCACCGGTCAGGTGCGCATCCAGGGCGGCAGCGCGGACGCCGAGATCGGCCAGGTCGTGCTGTCGCTCGTCACCCGCGTCGAGGTCGAGCACGGCGACCACGAGTACGGCGGCGTCTCCGAGTTCATGCGGGTCGTGGTGCAGCAGGGTGTGCGGGTCACGGCCGGGCAGCTGGTGTCGATCCCGTTCCAGCTGCCCATCCCGTGGGAGACCCCGATCACGGCGGTCGGTGGCGCGCAGCTGCCGGGCATGACCGTGGGCGTGCGGACCGAGCTCGTGATCGCGGGCGCGCCGGACAAGGGCGACCTCGACCCCGTGCTGATCCACCCGCTGCCCTCGCAGGACGCGGTGCTCACCGCGTTCGGGCAGCTCGGGTTCGGCTTCCGCAGCGCGGACGTCGAGGCGGGGCGCCTGCACGGGGTGCCGCAGGAGCTCGGCTTCTACCAGGAGATCGAGTTCTTCCCGCCTGCCCACTTCGCCGGCCGGATCCAGCAGGTGGAGCTGACGTTCGTGGCTTCACCGCACGAGCTGTTCGTGATCCTGGAAGCCGACAAGCGCGGTGGGATGTTCTCGTCCGGTGGTGACGCGTTCGGCCACTTCCGACTGTCGCATCAGGAGGCTCAGGCCGCCGACTGGGCGACGTCGATCAACGGATGGCTGGCTCAGGTGGCGGAGCGCGGCGGTGCCATGCACGGCTACGACCAGCACGGCCACCACGGTCATCACGGTGGTCACCGCGGCCCCGGCATGGGCACGGTCGTCGCGGCCGGCGCCGCCGGTGTCGTGGGCGGCATGGTGATGGGCGAGATGATCGACGACGCGTTCGAGGACTTCGGCGGAGAGTGATTTCGAGCCCACGACCTGAGCCGCGGCACCGGGCTCAGGTCGTGGGCCTCTCCCTCGCAGGGGTACGTGAATCCGGTTCACCTGCACCCGGCTTACGTGAAGAACGACGACGGAGGTTCGGGTTCCACGAAACGGGGTAACCGCGCCGTGCGTCAAGCAGTCGGCGTTGTTACCCCGGTGGATGGAGGACGGTGACAACGTGGTGACGCTGATGCTCGACTACGCCCTGCGGGTCACGCGCGAGCTCGGCCTGAGCGGCGAGTCGTCGTGCGTGGACCGGGAAAAGCCTCTGAGGTTGTACATCGCGGTGGACGGCAGGTTGCCCGGCCACCCCGACCGCGACGTCGCCCTGCTGTGGACCGAATGCCATGGCTGGGCGATCGCGGTCGAGGAACCGGGCGGTGCCGAACTGACCGTGGTGGCGCACCTGGGCGGCACGGTGGAGCCGCCCCCGCGCACGGTGGCGCGGTGGGTGCGGCGCCTGCTCGGTCAGAAAAGGACCCGGCCGGCCACGGTGAACTCCGCCGCGCACAGCGGACACGTCGCCTGACCGAAGAGGTGGGCGACCGCCCGCATCACGCGCTCTTGGGCGTGTGACGCGGCGGTGTCGTACAACCTGCGGCCGATGCCTGTCAGTGCTGAGGGGTCGACGGGCTGCAACGGGCTCGTGTCGCCGATCTCGTCGATGAACGACGCCTTGGCGAGGCTGAGGTCGAACAGCAGCGTGATGTCGGTGCCGCACGACGGGCACAGCACGTCGAAGGGGAGTGACCCCAGGCTCTCGGCGAGGTTCGGCCAGTACGCGACGCCTTCGAACGCCAGTTGAGCGGCCAGCAGAGACGCGTAGTAGTCGTCGGAGGCCGGCAGGAGCCGGTTCGCCGCGGCCAGCAGCTCGGCTGCCAGGCGCTCGTCGCGGACCTCGGCACCTCCGGCGGCGATGATCGCGCCTGCCAGTGACACCGCCTGTTCCGCCAGTTCCGGGTCGTTCGCCAGGTCGGCCAGCTTGGGGAGCGCGGCGAAGCTCTCCGGGGACGCCCCGCCGTCGATGAAGTCGCCCCAGAGCTCGTCGAGGGTTTCCTGGGACCAGTCCGTCATGATCTCCACCTGCTTGAAAACGGCTAGAGGATCTGTTCGGAGACCGTCACCACGGTCTCGCACGCGGGGCAGGTCGCCTGACCGAAGACGTGCCGGAACACCCTGGCGACCCTCTCCTGGCCGTGGCTCGTCGCGGTCTCGCAGAGGCGGCGGCCGATGCCGTCCAGCGCGGCGGCGTCGGCGGGCCGCAGCGGGCGGTCGGCGCAATCGTCGGCGCGACTGACACCGTCGGAGATGAGGATCAGGATCGGGACGCCGCACCCAGGACACTCGATCTCGTACTCCTCGTTGGCGACGCCCCACGACAGGGCATCGGCGGAGTCCGTGAGGCCTTCGAACGCCAGCACGCTTTCGAGCAGGTACGCGTAGGTGCCCTCGTCGGCGCCCGGCAGCAGCTCGTTTGCCTTGACCAGCAGTTTCGTGACGGACGCGGCGTGCTCGGCGCGGACCTCGTCGCCGCCGTCCGCGACGATCGCGCCCGCGAGCACGACGGCCATGACGTCGTCGATGCCGGCGAGGTGGGGGAGGGCGGCGTAGCTGGCGGGGTAGGTGGTGCCCTGATGGCACAACGCGCTCCAGAGCTCGTCCCACGCCTCCGAGTCGTTCGAGGTGGCGACGCGGTCGAGCAGGCCGGGGATGTCCTCGGCGGTGCCGTAGGCGTGGGTGAGCTGCGACCAGTCCGTCATGAACTCGACCTACCTGGAGAACGGCTGAGGACCTGCTCGGAGACGGCGGCCAGCGGGCTGGCCATGGCGTCCGGGTGCGCGGTGCGAACCTCGTCCTTTCCGCTCACCACAGCGGCAGCGGCGCGCATCACCGCGTCGATCGCCTGCCGGCCATTGCCGTCCGCCGCGGCCACGAGTTGCGACCAGTCCGTCATGCCCGCGATGAGATCACGGGCATGACGGACTGGTCGGCGAAATCGGCTAAACGGTCACCGGCTCCGGCTCGTCCTTAGCGGAGAGCTCGTCGAGCGCGGTGCCCTCGACGTCGAGCTCCGGCAGCCACCGCAGCCACTGCGGCAGCCACCAGGCGCGCTCACCGATCAGGGCCAGCGCGGCCGGCACGAGCACCATGCGGACGACGAACGCGTCCACGAAGATGCCCACCGCCAGGGCGAACGCGATCGACTTGACGGTCGCCTCTCCGGCGGGGACGAAGCCGGCAAACACCGAGAACATGATCAGCGCGGCGGCCACGACGACCGGAGCCGCCTGCCGGAAGCCCGTGGTGATGGCCTCGATCGGCTTGGCGCCGTGGTGGTGCGCCTCGTGCATCCGTGACACCAGGAAAATCTGGTAGTCCATGGCGAGGCCGAACAGGATGCCGATCACCAGGATCGGCGTGAGGCTGATCAGCGGGCCGGTGGTGTCGAGGTTGACGGCGTCGGCGAGCCAGCCCCACTGGAACACGGCCACCGTGGCGCCGAGCGACGCGCCGATGGTCAGCAGGAAGCCGAGCACACCGACCAGCGGCACCAGCAGCGAGCGGAACACCAGCACCAGCAGGACGAGCGCCGAGGCCCACGACGACCGCGAGGTAGATCGGCAGCGCGCGGTCCAGCGACGTGGCCACGTCCACGCTCACCGCGGTGGCGCCGGTGACGTAGGCCTTGCCACCGTCCAAACCGGACAGTTCGGCGCGCAGGTCGGCGACGAGCTGTTCGGTGGCGGCGCTGTCGGGACCGGACTTCGGGATCACGGTGACCATCGCGGCGCTGCCGTCCGGGCTCGGCTGAGCCGGCGTCACCAGGGCCACGTCGGACATCTTCGCGATCGGCTCGGCGGCCTTGGTGGCCGTCGCGGCGGCGCCGTTGCCCTCGACGAGCACGATGATCGGGCCGTTGAAGCCCTCGCCGAAGCCCTGCGCGAGGATCTGGCCGGCACGTTCCTGCGTGGAGTCGGCCGGCGGCTTCTGGATCAGCGTGGTGTCCATGGAGGCCACCGGGATCGAGACGATGCCGAGCGCCACGACCGAGAGCAGCAGAGCGACGACGCGGTTGCGGGTGACGGCGCCCGCCCAGCCGCGGACCACGCCGCGGTCGGCGGGCTCGACCGTGCCGGAGCGCTCCTTGCGGGTCAGCACACGGCGTCCGAGCATGCTCAGCAACGCGGGCACCAGCGTGACGGCGATCAGCACCGAGACGACGATCGTGGCCGCGGCCGCGACGCCCATCTGCGTGAGGAACGGGATGCCCGCGATCACCAGGCCCACCAGCGCGATCACCACGGTGAGGCCGGCGGTGACGACGGCGGAACCGGCAGTGCCGACAGCGGTCGCGACGGCGTGGCCGACGTCGGATCCCCTGCGCAGTTCCTGGCGGTAGCGGTTGATGATGAACAACGCGTAGTCGATGCCGACCGCGAGCCCCAGCATCGAGGCGAGGATCGGCGTGGTCGACTGCAGGTCCATGAACCCGGTCGCGATGGTGATGCCGAGCGTGCCGATGCCGACGCCGATGCCTGCCGACAGCAGGTTCATGCCCGCGGTCACCAGCGAGCCGTAGGTCAGCGCGAGGATGACGAGCGCCAGCACGACACCGATGGCCTCGGTGGGCCCGCCGACGTGCGGCGTCGCCTGCATGGCGGTGCCGGTGACCTCGACGGTCAGGCCACTCGCTCGCGCCTTGTCGACGGCCTTGGTCAGCTCGGCCCGTTGCTCGTCGGTCACCTCGCCGGGCTTCACGTCGTAGGTGACGGTGCTGTAGCCGACGTTGACGTCGCGGTTCACGCTGGGCGCGGCCTGGTCGAGCGGGTTGGTCGCCGACCGCACGCCCTTGAGCGCGGCCTCGTCGGCCACCAGGTCGGTGATCGCCTTGACGTGCTGCGGCAGCTTCTGACCGTCCGGCGCCTTCACGACGACCCGAGCGGACGCGCTCTCGCCGGAGCCGAACTTCTGCTCGATGCGCTCGAGCGCGGTGGTCGACTCCTGGCCGGGAATGGACATCGCGTTGGACGTCTCCCCGCCCAGCGTGAAGGCACCGACACCGGAGCCGATGAGCACGAGCAGCCAGATCAGGACGACGGGAAGCCGGTGCTTGTGAGCACCCGTTCCGAGTCTGTAGAGCAGTTTCGCCATGGTGTTCAGGTCTCCCGGTGCCCGAGTGCGTCAGTGCAAGTTGCGAGGATCAGAGGACGCCACGTGGTCTTGTCGCCGACCTGGTTGGCCAGCAGCGTCAGCACCGCCATGGCGCTGAGCGCGCCGACGATCCGGATAGCGCGTTCCGGTTCGGTGTCGGGATCGACGACGAAAATCTCGTTGATCAGCAGCTCGTCCTGGGCCTGCTGAGGGTCCTCGCCCGGTGCGGTCATCGAGCGGAACAACAACGAGACCAGGCCCGGCCGGTCGAGCGCGATGTCGGTGAGCAGCTCCAGCGCCCGCCGTTCGCGAGCGGGCCCCGCCGGCATCGGCGACACCTGCTCGACCACCTGCCTGCTCAGCACGCGGCTGTGCTGCCACGCCGCGTCGAAGAGAGCGTCTTTGCTCGGGAAGTGGTGCAGCAGACCGGCTTTGGACAGGCCGACGGCATCCGCGAGCGCCTTGAGCGACGTCTGCTCGAAGCCGTGCCGCGCGAAGAGCGCGGCGGCGGCGTCGAGGATCGTCTCGTCGACTCCGGTCCTGGGCTGTCGTGGCATGCCGGCGACTTTACGACGTTTACCGACCGGTTCGGTAGGTAAACCGACCGAAATGGTCGGTGGCCTTCGTCACGCACACTGTCCTGGTGATCGAGATGTATCCCGTCGTCGAGGCCGGCCACGACGTGGACTCCCCTGCTGGCCGACAGGGCCGAGCTCGGACTGATGCGTGCTGTCCGGGCGAATGTCGCGCGACGAGGTCGGCAGCGCACTCGCGGCCATCGCGCAGTACAACAACGGCCAGGAGACCGGGCCGGACGGTCCAGCGCTGCTCGGCGCGTTGCTGGAGCAGGAAATGATCATCGCGGCCGGCGGACTGCGGGTGCGGGACACCGCAACTGGTGTGCGGGTCGAGGCGGGTTGTTGCTTCGGGCTGGAAAACTGGCGTGACTGGCAGGATGTGCTCGAAGGTAGGACGCCCTATCTCGGCCACACTCCTTCTCCTCGGTTGGAGTTCGGCGATGGCGTGGCGCGGTTGTGGCCGGACGCGGAGTCCGCCGACGGACCGGCGTGCGAGATCCGGATTGCCGAGCTGCCCGCGCTCCTTTTGGTGGTGCGGCGGGATCTGCTCGGGTTCTTGGAGCTGGTGCGGAGGTGGGCGCCGTATGGGATGGGGGAGGAGCTCGCTGCGCGGTTCGACGAGGACTTCCACATCAGCGCACCGCTCTGACCGCCATCGGGATCCCCGGCCGTCCCTGTGGACGTCGGCATTGTTCGGTGGGGTGGTCTCGGTGACGAAGTCGCACACTATTCACCCACGTAGCTCTTACCCAGCGTTGAGTGAGTGACCTGGCCCTCTTATCGACGAGAGCCGTCCCGGCGATGGTCGCGTGGAACGGCTCTCGCGCAGCGCATGGAGCCTGCTGTCAGCCAATGTGCAGATGCCCGACAACGGGACAGCGATCAGCGATGCTGTCCCGAATGTGGATCGTGAGTGCGGCTGGGTTCGCCGCGAGGGTGGCTTCGGGACGGGACGGCAGCTGAAGAGTCAACTTGCACAGAATCCTGATGTCATGGCCGTACTTCTATTGATTGTGTGGATCACCGGGTAGCTGCAGTCAACTCGTCTTCGCGCTGCTCTGTCGACCGGGCTATCGGCCTGCACGGTCCGGGTCGTGAACCAGAACTTGTCGTGACAGCCCCAGAGCCTCCGAGCGTCCTCTACGTAGACTTCACTGCGGAGTACAAGAGGTTCGAAGGTTGGGGACTCCACCTGGTCAACGCGGTGTCCGCTCGGTTGCGAGAAGCGCTCGACATAGGTGGAAGCCGGTCCGCGCTCATCGGTGCACCGGTTCATGCCTCAGAGGGGCCACACTTCATCTACGACGATGGGCCGCGGCTCTTCCTAGGTCGGCGTGGGCGCGGGCCTCTCTTCGTAGCGTGGGCCACCAACCTGCTCCTCGACTACTTTCAATTCGGTTCCAGGCTCTGGCGCGGGGACCCGTTGCCTGAAACGATGGATGAGAACTACTACTCCGAGCTGGAAGGGTTGCAGCTCGTGCTCGCGCTTTGGGTCATGCGCGATATCCGTTTTAATCCTTCCTCAAACAATAAGCGACGCCAAGAAGAAGCTCTCGGACCAGCGGAGATGCGACCGGATTAACGCATTCGAAGAGTTCGTGTCCGCGCTTCGCTTGGTTGGTAGCGGCCTGCCTGCAGACGACTCCCCATCAAGGGATGGCCTGCTGAGTCTGCCAGATAAGGAGCTACAGTGCATTCTTGCGGGAGTGCCTGCAGGCTACGATCGCCATGCTCGTCGAAGCGGCCGTGCGTGTCGGGGCGTTCGTGTTTCTGAACAGGGATGCGAAGGTCCTGCGGAACCGAGACGCGTTCCGGCCATTCGGGCTCCTGATCGCCAGTCCGCTCGATCTGTTAGAGGAACTTTTCGGACGTGGTGCGTTCCATTGCATGCTTGCGCCTCAGTATGCGCAGTGGCCCATGATGGATCAGCAACGTGTCGGGCACCTCATTCACGCACTGCCTGAATTCCGGCCGTGGTGACCAACTGGGACGCGGGCGAGTCGCGCAAGTTCGTCCAGGATCTGCTGCGGGGGCTCATGGGCGCTGAACGACAGCTGACTTGCCGGGGGCCTGTGTTGGTGTGTCTGCCGCCCCGCCCTGGCACCTAGCAGGACAGCACATCTGTTTGTGCGAGCGGGCAGGGATGTAGCCCTTCGATGGAGGCCATCCTGGCCAAGCCCTCCCTGTCATGTTCTACGGTGGCTGCCCACGTTGTTCGAACAGTGTTGTGCGGAGGATCCATGTACGGAGCGGACGGCAACACGGATAACTGGGTCGACGCATCGGATGTCCACAGCGTCGTCCAAGCAGGACGCGTGGGCACCATCAACATCCACCGGGCGTCGCCTGCTGGGGACGTCTCGGATGATCTTTCTGCGCAATCCGTGTCCAGGCTCGGGATGCGTCCCATTGCTGAATGGGTCGATCCGCTGCAGCTCGAAATCCATCCAGCTGTCGACGCGGGTGCGGCAGCTCTGAAGCTGCCAACTCTCCCGACGTATATCGAGCGGGCTCATGACCGGCACCTCGAGCGAGTCGTTCAGCGGGTGCAGCAGGGCTTGAGTGGCATCGCGGTGCTGATTGGCGGATCGTCGACCGGCAAGACCAGGTCGTGTTGGGAAGCGGTCAGGTCTCTCCAACGCCCTTGGCGGCTGTGTCATCCGATCGACCCGGATCGCCCTGAGGCTCTCGGACGGGCCCTAAATGCAGGAATCCCCCCTTGCACCGTGATCTGGCTCAACGAGATCCAGTTCTATCTGCTAACCGCCGACGCAAAGATGGGGGAGCGCATCGCCGCAGGCTTGAGAGATCTGCTGCGCTCGCCATCCCACGGACCCGTGCTCGTGTTGGGCACCGTCTGGCCGGAGCACTGGTGGACCATGACAAAGCTGCCGCGCCATGGGGCCGTGGACAGTCATGCTCACGCCCGCGAACTCTTAATGGGCGCTGACATCGCCGTCGCTGACGAGTTCGATGATGCAGCGATGACACTCGCGACCGTGGCTGCCCAAGCCGATCCGCGATTGAGCGCTGCCCTCGCCCAGGGACGTGACAGACGGCGCAAAGTGACGCAGTTCCTGGCTGGCGCTCCTGCTCTACTTCAGATGTATCGCAACGCTCCTCGCGCAGTGAGGGCGATCATCACTGGCGCGATCGACCTTCGGCGATTCGACTGCGGTCGGGAAATCCCGGAGAGTTTGCTGCGTGCGATCGCTCCCTCCTACTTGGACGACGACTGCTACGACGCGATGGACGAGGACTGGTTCGAGCAGTCAGTCGCCATCGCGACGTCGCCGTGTCACGGCTCTTATAGCCCGCTGATTCGTATTCGTTCCAAGCCAGGTGAAAGCGGGGTTCGGGAACGGTCTCTTCGTCTGGCCGACTACCTTGAGCAGGCGGGTCGACGCGATCGGGAAGAATTGTTCCCACCTGAGAATTTCATCATAGCGCTATTAAGTATGGATGACGGCGCGAGACTTCATTCCATGGCCCAGTACGTCGACGAGAGGGGAAGAAGTTTTCTTGCCGCAGTACTGTACTATCGGGCGCTAGAGCTTGGTAGTCAGAAGTCGGCTATAGTATTGGCGGATCTACTCGACTTGGCAGGCGACGCTGCTGGTGCTGTTGACGTGCTCGCGCCTCTCGTTTCGGACCGGTATCCGGAGGCGGTTAACAATGCAGTTGTTACGCTGCTGCGGCACGGGCAAATCGATCATGCAGTGCAGATTTGCGTGAAGGAACTTAATTTCGGGAACGCTCGGCCGCTGGTAAGGGCGCGAGAAGCGCTTGGTGAAGAAGAGTATGACCGTGACTTCGCTCCTGCCGTGCTCACTCCGGAGTGCCCTGAGCTGTATCGCGCATTGGTTGGCAAGGAGAGATTGGGTGATGGTCACGACGTGGGGCATGCATGGGATTTGGTTAGCCAGAGAGTTCGCTTGTGGCTACAGGCGTTTGCGGATGAGGCCGAGCTGATGCGCGGCCAGGCTGCGGTTCTTATGCAGGCTGCAGCACGCGCTCGTGACGAGAGACGGCTTGCTAAAATAAGGAATGTGGAGGACGAGGCGCGGCGGCGTATAGATTCTGGTGAGCATGAAATGGCGCACTCAATATTAGTATGTGCGTTGAATGCGCTCTTGGTTGACACTTTTCGGATAGCGCAGTTTTATGAGGAGGTAGATAGCAAGGTTGCTCGGGCGATCGAAAAGTACGGGGTTGTTGCTGACGGAGCTCCTGGTGTCCCTTTTTGCCTAGTCGACGTTCAGGGCTTTGTTGCTCAATTCAGGCCGGCCACGCACTGAGAGCGCGACGGCGGGACACCGGAAGAGGTTCCGACCTAGGTGATCTGGAGATCAGGCCGATCCTCAACGGCGAAGTCGTCCAGCAGGCGTCCGCCAGGGACATGATCTTCCCCATCGCCGACCTCGTCTCCACCAGCACGTTCGCCGAGTGGCGAACCGATGCCCCACACTGCTATCTCACGCCCGGTGCGCCGAACGTGCTCGCGGGCGCACAGTGGCGTCGTTAGTGGTGAGCTCAATACCGTCGGGCTGCGTTCTGGCACCCCACAAGCTGCTGCGAAGAAGGGCGGCGAGCGCTACGTCGAGGGAATGTCGGGCAATGAGCTGTTCGCCTTCCGGAACCTGATCCTCTTTCGCAACCTACGTCACATGGCGGTCGACGAGTTCTCAGCGGACGTCACCCCGATGGGTCCTGCGTCTCCCGAACCCTGTGGAGGTACGGTCGAAGTGACCTACGGCCGCACCGGGGGCGCGAATGGGCTTGGTTCAGGTCAGCATCACCGCGACGGCGACGATGCTCGCCGTGCTGATCGGAGGCTGGCTCACCCTGCGTGCTCAGGACCGGCTGTGGCGGCGTGACCAGGATCGCCAGTGGCGTGACATCCGCCTGAACACCTACACCGAGTTCATCAACGCCTTCCGCGAGTACGTCGCATTCCTCCTGCAGGCGGATGCTCACATCTCGGCCGTGCCGAGGCCTCGTGCGCCGGGTGATGCCATGCCGTTCTTCGACGAGACCGGCACGAAGTACAAGGAGCGCCTTGAGTCGGCGAAAACGTCGCTGCGGCTCGTGACCGAGCAGGCCGGACTCATCCGAGCTTCGTCGGCGATGGTGCACCAGGCCAGAAAGCTGGCGGCCAGCCGTGCCACGCGCAGTGTGGACGAGCTTCCCTCCGCCGAGTTCGACGCGCTTTGGGCGCACGAACGGGAGTTCATCACCCATGCACGCACCGAGCTAGGGCTGAGCAACGCGCTACTGCTCGCCGGTCGTGACACTCCGAGCCGGTTTCCGGCCTCAGACGTCCTGGTCAAACCGGCGAACGACGTGCGGCGCGAAGACGTCTAGTCGGACGTGGGCCAGGCTGGGACGAAGTAGAGCGTTTGGGTTGCTGCCTCGTTCGAGGCGGCACCGGTCATGGAGCTTGCGCACGAAGGTGACGATCGGAGCACGCACGCCCAGGCCGTCCCAGAGCACCTTCGGCTCGGGCAGCAGGATGGTCTGCAGGAAGCCGGGGCAGTAACTGTCCGTCTCGTCGAATAGGTATGCGGTCGCCCAGCGGAGCCATCCCGCCTCCACCTCCTCAACCTGAGGGGCGGCCGGGTACTCGCGTCCCGCGAATGTGCGAGGCAGGTCCGCGCGCTGCGTCGCCGTGTCGCGGAAGTCTCGGACGTTGCGCAGCCTGCCCGCGCCGGATCTGGTCAGCTCCGCGCTTGACTCGACCAGCACGTAGCCGAGAACGCGCCGAGTCAGAAAGTGCAGGCTCACGACGTAGTCACCTCGCAGGCCGGTGCCGTCCAGCCACTGGTCGACCTCGTTCGTCCAGAGCCTCACCTTGTGACTGAAGGCGGTCGCCCCGTCGTCGAACCGGTCAACGAAGACTGCGGCGCGTGCCCTGAGCTGTTCGACCGACGTGTGGTCGACTCCGTCGAGCCCGAGCATCCGCTCGGCGATTCCGTCCAGTTGTGCCGCGTTGTCGATCACGATGACCAGGTCCAGGTCAGATGCCGGCTTCTCGTCATGGTGCCCGTGCACGTTGTAGAACGGCCCGTAGCTCATCGATCCGCAGAGCACGCAGGAAGTGCTGGTGCCCGCGAGTGCCTGCGCGAACCGCCGTGCGTCGCGATGGCGACGGCTGGTTTCCACGACGGTCTCGAGGAGCGATGGAAAGCCGTCCGCCACACCGGAACGATCGAGGTAATACTCCAGGAAGAGGGCGCTGTCGAAGGTCTCGCGGCCGTCCACCTCGGCGAGCACGCCGAGCGCGTGTTCCGCGAAGAGGTGCTCCTGGCCTTCGTAGCTGAAGGCGAGGCCTGCCAGGTCCTCGGCAAGGGCGTCCCGCACGACGCCGGGCACCGGGCGCGCGGAACGGTGGATGTGGCGGATCTGTTCGTACAGCCCGCGGGTTCGTCCCCAGTTCGCCGTGCGGTTCGCCGCGAGGAGCACCTCGCACACGTAGCGGTGCTGGACCTGGGCGTTCACGACCACCTCGCTCGCGGACTGCCACGCCGGGTGCCGCGGCAGCAAAAGCGTTGATCGGTCCGTCGGGTCTCCCTCAGCCGGCGAGCCGGGCGCGAGACGCTCTCCGGCGCGTCTGCACACGTCAGCGCGGGCGCCCTCCTAAATAGGAGTTCCCATGCGATGCGGTAGGAGAGCACTGACGTGTCGACGTCCAGCTTGTAGGTGGGCAGATATGGCTGGCGCGAGTAGAGGCTGGTGTTGACCATGTCGAGGCGTGGGGATCGCCGCGCTGCTCGGCGGGGAAGAACTCCGAGCCCAACCAGCAGTCCGCCTCGCGATTGTCCTCCGGCGGAGGCCTGCCGAACCTGGCGAGTGGGTCGATGTAGTGCATCGGTCGCCCGATGCTCCTGTGGAACCATCTGTCGGGCGTCTCGACTTGCTGTTGATGCCGGTGAACAGGCCACGGGAATCGGCTCTGTTGAGAAGAAAGCGCAGATGTGGAGTAGCTGTAGGGCCGCGGCGTTGTGCGTCTGCAGTTCGTCGAACAAGAGGTTCCACGCCACGGCGACCGAGACCTTGTGGGCCGGTGGTGGTGAGGTGTCGTGGATTTCCGCGCCCGAATCCTCGAGGAGGCGCACGTACTCGGTCACCGGCATGCCGGTCATCGCTCGCCAGGCCGCTGCCTGCTCGACTGCCAGCGGGAGGTCTCCGAGCCCCCGCTTGCCCAGCAGTTCAATGCTCTCCTCACGTTCGAACACCGCGAGTTCAAGCGGCCTCGCCACGCCGACCCAGTCCGGGTTGCGCGAAGTGATGAGCACTTCGCCAGGACCGTTCGTGGGGATGGACGGCAACACCTCCTCAGAGCTCTCCGCCGCGTCGAAGATGAGCAGCCACCGGCGGAACAGTCTGCCGAGGCGCAGCGCCTCGCGGACAGGTGGTACCTCCGTGTTCGACTCCGCCGCTCCTGGCAGGCCCAGTTGCCTGCCCAAATCGGTCAGGCTGGCGCGGATCTGGGTCGCGCGGGCGGCTTCGATCCACCAGATGAGGTCGTAGTCCTGTGAATGGCGGTAGATGTACTCGGTCGCCATCTGGGTTTTGCCGATACCGCCCATGCCGTGCAGCGCGGAGGGCAGTACCGCAGTGGTGCCGCCTGCGGTCAGGCGTTTGCTCAGTTGTCCGAGCACTTCCTCCCGGCCGGTGAAGTTGGGATTTCGGGGCGGCACATTTCCCCAAACGGGTGGCGGATCGTCTGTCTGTCGTTTGTGGAACGTGTGCGGGCCAGGCAAAGCGTGATCAGCAGAAGAGTCGACGGGTGAGTAAGGAGTGGTGGAATAGCTGGGCCGAGTCAAGTGGGCGTCCATTGTAGGAGTTGCCGCATAATAGCTGGGCCGCTCGGCCAATTCGGGCATGTCCTCGCTCGCAGTCCTGCTCACGCTGCCTCTGATTGATTCAGAGGCTAGCGAAACGGAAGTTCCGTGCGGCACGACTTTTTGTAGTCGGCTCGCACGGGACAAGTATGGGCCGGACAGGGCCCTCATGACTGCGCGCTCCAGCTCCACATCTGCTGGGTTCGTGTTGGTCGGTTCGGGGTCCGGTGTGTTGTGGGGGTCTGCAATGGCATCTCGGAGGCGTGCGAGGACGGGGAGACGGTCCGAGAACTCAGCGGCGGCAGCCTGAACAACGCCGGCAGTCTCGGACCGCCGCGCGCCGCTGAGTAGCAGTTCACGAACTGCCTCTGGGAAGGCAAACGCTGTGCTGTCCCGAATGAACTCGTGGTCCTCCGGACCGGCAGGGTACAAGAGTTCATGCAGGAGCAATTCGCCGAGGTGCTCAGTGCCAGCTTCCGGTACGAATCGTTGCCGAATTGATTGAGCGATGTCCAGGTGTGCGGGAATCGCGGCCAGCAGGGTGGCCAGCCGCAAGGCCGGAGGTGACGCCCGAGTACGGAATTGGCGCATGTGGTCCTGCGCCGGCAGAAGCTTGGCCTGCACGGTCGGCGCGTCGCGGGTGGCCAGCAGGACTGCGCCGGTGCCCGGGCCAGGGCTCTCGTCCGTGATCAAGCTGCTCCACCAGCGTAGCCAGCGCGGTCGCATCTCGATCACTGGTACCAGCACGGTGTCGTGGCGCGTCAGCGATGCCGGATCAGGCTCCAGCCAGGCGTCGGGCAGGTCGAAGATCCAGAGGTTGTTGGGCTTCATCGCCCCGTGAACGCTCACCTCGAGCCTGTGGGTTCGCACTCGGCCCCGTTCCCAGAGCCACTGGGGCAGCAGGTGTACGACGCTCACCGGCATCGTGCGCCCCCACATCGCCAGCATCGGCAGCAGGACGTCAGGCCTCCAGGTGTCACCCACGCCGTCAGTCAGCAGCAGGACGACCCGCCTGCCGGACGCGTCCACGATTTCGGCGGGATTCCGCGGGGGTGTCTCCGCGGTGCCACCTCGCAGCATCGGGACCGTCGAACCGTCGGGGTTCTGAACGACTTCGAGGAGACGGATCTGGATCGTGCGGAACGCCCCGAGCCGGCTCAGCATCTCGGTGAACGCGGCGACCTGCGACTGCCACAGCGCCATCAGCGGACTGCGGTCAACGACGAGCGTCAGGTCGAGCCATCGTTCCATTCGCGGCCGAGTCACCGGCCACCAACGACCCGTCTGCGCTACCTGGTCTGCCGTCGACTCCTCGTCCAGGACCATCGCGTCGTCGCGCCACGAGCGCATCTCGCGTTTGAGCGGCCGCAAGGCTCGGAAGCACTCGAGTGAATCGATCGGCGGGGCGCTGCTGGTGTGATCGCCGTTGTCGGACGGAGAAAGGAACTCCGGTACTGCCGCGAAGTCCGCCCGTGCCGGTTCGTCCGGCGGTGCCGAGACGGCCGGCTCTGGTGCGTCGACCGGAGGAGCCTCACGATCGGGTAGCTCGCGTTCCAGGCCGGGGTCGGCGACGTCGGCGGGCGGCTGCTGGACGTGCTCGGGCTCCAAGTGCTCAGGCTTGACTTCCTCGGGCGCTGGGCGTTCGGGGCGGGTGGACTGGACGGCAGAGGCCAGCCAGACGATGTCTCCCAGCTCGGCCCAGTCGAGGCCGTCGATCACGAGTTCGGGGTTGTCGGGGTGCGCTGTCTCGGCGGTGTGGGTCCTGCCTCGACCACCAGGCGGACCGGGAGCGCCGCTGGGCGTACCCATGTCATCTACCCGTCGTCAGTCGATGCCACAGCGAGTCGATCAGTCGCGGCCAGGCGACACCATCTGGCTTGTAGGCGCCCGAAGTCGCCAGATAAACGGCATCGAGCAGCCGATCCGCAGGAATTCCACCTTCCGCGCGACTCTTCTCCACGAACACCCGCACCAGGGTGTCGCTGTGCTGGCCGTCCGGGTCCAAAGGCGGTTGGCCACCATCGCGGCCAGTTGTTCAACGTTGGGATCCTTGATTTCCAGCTGGAGTGCGCGGCGAAGAAATGCGGGCGGGAACTCGCGTTCACCGTTGCTCGTCATGATGACGATCGGGAACGCATAGCACCTGACCCGGCCATCTGTCACGGTCGCCGTCTCGTCCAGGTCGGCGGTGTGCACCGTCATCTCGTGCGCAGAATGGCGAACGCGAGCCAGCTCGTCGATGACGAACTCCCCGTCCTCGAAGATGCTCAGAAGATTGTTGGGGAGGTCCGACTCGCTTTTGTCCAATTCGTCGATCAGGAGAACGCGCGGCAGTTTTCTGGGAAGGAACGCGGTTCCCAGTGGGCCCAATCGGATGAAATCCCCGATCGGGGGATCTTCCACGGGGTCGGATCGCTGCTGGCTTGTCGCGGCCGCCTGCAACCGGCCGATGGCGTCGTAGCGGTACAAGCCCGACGTCAGAGTCGTGTGTGTCGAAATCGACCATTTGAGCACCCGGCCGAGCCGCAGCTCGCGCGCGATGCGGTACGCGAGGGCGGACTTGCCGACACCTGGTTTCCCCGTCAACAGCAGCGGCCGCCGGAGGTACAGGCTCGCGTTGACCATGTCGAGCTCGCGGGGATCGACGTGCTGCTCGGTCAGGTGGAACTCCGAACCGAGTCTGCGGCTCGCCTCGCCGTCGTCCTCCGGTGGATGCCCGTCCGACGAAGGCAGGGGCCCTCCGTAGTTCCGCCAAGGCGGAGGGGGCGGAAGGATCTGGGCCAGGTCGATGTCGTACATGGGACGGCCGGTTCCCCGGTAGATCCACCAGTCAGGCGCCTCGCCCGGCTGGCGGGCGTCCACTCTCGGCTCGTTCGCGCTCATCCGTCCTGCCCCCTCACTGTCCGGCCGGGTTCAACGACGGTTGATCGAAAACGAAGGTTCTGTTCGGGTCGTCCCACAGCACCACGAGATCTCTCACGAGGTCGTCGACGCCTGCGGACAGATGGGCCGCCCTGCGCTGTTCCAGCAGATCGAGCACGCCACCAGGCCCACCGGCCAGGCGGTCGATGAGCGGGCGCAGGTCGTCAGGAGCTGCGCTCGGATGCCACAAGATCACTGGCAGGCCAGCTCTCAGTGCCGCCGTCAGGGACTCTGGTGCGGCGCGCGACTCAGGGCGAGCGGATGGTGGTTCGTCCATTACCAGCCCAATCCATCTGGAATCACTCAGCACGGCATCGATCGGATTGTCACCGTTCGGCACTGCTCTATAAGAGTGAATTTGATCCGTCCCTGAGGTATCCCACGTAGAGTTCCATCGCACCTGCCAGGGTCGATGTCAGTGTTTTGCGTACGGCTCGTTCGAGCGATCTCAAGATCACGGTGTAGCTGAGCACATGCCGGCGTGGATCCCGGGAACCGTGTTCTTTCCGCCAGCCGTAGACCGGCATTTGAAGCATCTGGTGTGCCATAAGAAATTTAAGGTCACGGACGTGGCCTGATCGGACCATGCGCCCTCAGCCTCGACGATCGACTTCGTCGACCTGCGTTCGAAGTCGTCTATGCTCAACTCGTGAACTCCACCGCGTTGTGGTGGCCAATCGAGATGGTCGTCCTGGCGCCACAAGGGGAGGATGCACCTGCCTGAATCGATCGAGTCCAGCTCGATCGCGAACATCAGGTGCAGGTGCGGCTCCGTCTGGATAGACAGGCGGGTCTCGCGGAGCTCCTCCAGGGCGTGCGCGCGCCCCACTTGCGCACGTTCTGCTCGACCGAGTCCGTCAGGCGGGCACCGCTCTCACTCCGGGATCTTCCGTGCTCACGTCGCATCCTGATGCGGTCCGTTTGAGGGAGGACGTTCTTCAGGATCCGGTAAACGGCTGGCATGGGCACGTCTTCGATCGAAGAACGTGATCGGACGGGTCGCGCGTTGATGGATTCGCAAGAGCCGGTTGTCTAGTGGCTCGTCGCAGATCGTCGGCCCGGTAATCGATCTTCCACGCCGACCGGCAGGCTGGTCCCGCATGTCGAGTGCGGGAGGTGATTGTGGCTCGTCGACTGAGCGTGTTCGTCCAGCCGTTGTCGATGGACGAGGGCCGCAAGCTGCAGCGGATCAGCCGGAGTTTGAAGGATGCGGTCCGGCTGCGGCGGGCGATCGTGGTGCTGATGTCCGGCCAGGGCCAAGTCGTCCGGGACATCGCCTCGTTGATGCAGGTCAGCGAGGACTACGTGCGCAACGTCATCCACGCGTTCAACGAACGGGGGTTCGCGGCGCTGGACCCAAAATGGAGGGGGACGCCCGAAGACGATCGGTGAGCAGATCCGTGACCGGATCTGCCTGATCGCCCGGACGTCCCCCGCCGACTGAGGCATCACCGCGTTCGCCACCTGGTCACTGGCCAAGCTGCGGGACCACCTGCTCGAGCACGGCACCGTGGCCGCGATCAGCCGGGAGACCCTGCGCCGCATCCTGCGCGACGCCGGGATCACGTGGCAGACCACCACCTGGAAGGCCTCACCGGGCTCGGACTTCATCCCCAAGATGCAGCGGATACTCGATCTCTACGACCACCCGCCCACCGACGGCCGGGTGATCTGCGTGGACGAGTTCGGACCACTGAACCTGCTACCACGCAAAGGAAAGCCTGGCGGCCACAGACCAAGCCGAAACGGCTGCGGGCGACCTACCACCGCCACGACGGGGGCATGCAGATGCTCGGACTTCGACGGCACCGAACGTGCGCCAATGCGGATCGCCGAAGCACGAATCACATTGGGTGTGGTTGCTGCGCGCAACGGAGACCTCGAAGGCGCGATCGAACAAGGGAGGCTTGCGCTCAACAGTGATCGTAAGTCCTTGCCCTCGTTGCCGATGGTGTCGCAAGACCTGGGCACGGTGTTGGCGGCCACCTTCCCAGATGAAGCGGGCGCGCAAGAACACCGTGAGATGCTTCGCCACCTGACGGACTGAAGGTCAGGTGTCTCAGACACACACCACTAAGGAGAGCCGGACCGTCGTGGCAACCGAGTCCTCGACCGCTTCCCAACATCAGCGCGCCACTTTGACCGCCTTGGTGATCCCGAGCCACGCCAGCACGCCCACCGCGATGCACACCACCCACACGACCGGCGACGGCACCTGGGGCTGCAGGTGCGGGAACACCGCGTAGTGCGTCAGGTAGATCGCGAGCGACGCGCTGGCCAGCAGGCTGATCGGGGTGAGCAGGCCGCGCGGCACCGGTACGCGGGCCAGGGAGAGCAGCAGGATCAGGCCGGCGATGACGACGATCTCGCGCGAGAGGTCCTCCATCTGGCCGG
Organism: Lentzea indica; assembly: GCF_012184385.1. GTDB lineage: Bacteria > Actinomycetota > Actinomycetes > Mycobacteriales > Pseudonocardiaceae > Lentzea > Lentzea indica. The sequence goes on along the minus strand of NZ_VSRL01000102.1, from coordinate 9,305 downwards.
GGACCATCGCTACCACGACTCCCACGACGAGGCATTTCTGCCACAGCGCGGGGGAGCGGTGGGCGAGCCAGCCGAGCGCGACGAACCACGCTGCCCCGATGGTGGTCATGTTGCGGGCGAAGAAGTCGCCGTCGATGGTGAACCTCAAAGCCAGCGTCAGGCCGAGCATCACGAGTGCGAAGGCGTAGCTGTGCCGCTCTTCCCAGCGTCTGACCACCGGCACTGCGAAAACCAACGTGCACAGCAGAAGCACGTGCACGACGACTTCGACGAACCAGTACCCGGCAGCGCCGACGCGGGTGAAGTTGTTGACCAGCAAGACGTTGTCGATGGTCACGTCGTCCGTGACCGCCATCCGGTAGACGAGCCAGAGCGCGGTGGGGACCGCGATGAACGCCGCCGCCCGCAGGATCCGGAGTGGATGCGCGGGCAGCAGGAACCGGGCGAGGTTCCAGCCCGCGACCACGAGCAGCAGGTGGGCGCCGCCGAGCACTTTGAAGAACCCGACGTGCGAGCCCACGATCAGCAGGATCGCCAACGCCCGCAACACGATCGTGGTGTCGATCATTGGAACGCGGCGGTGGGTGACGCGGAGTTCTTCCAGCGACGACACCGGCATCGTCGGCCAGGACGTCGGTAGGTCGCCCAGCAACCGTTGCAGCTGCACGGTCATCTGCACGTACCGCAGCGAGTCGCCGCCCAGGGAGTTGAACGTTGCGTCCGACGGCACGGCACGCACGCCCAGGACGGACGCGAACACCTCGCGGACAGACGTGCACGCGCGGTCCGATGGTGCCACGACGGCCCGGTAGTCTACTTTTCCGTTGGACAGCAACGGGATCGATGTCACGGCATGGGCGCGGACTGCAGTAGCGGGCAGGCCCGTCAGGGCACGGATCAGCCGCACCGCGCGGTCGGGGTCGCCGAGCACCGCGACGACCAGGCCGTTGTCGTCACCCGTGCAGGCCACGCGGAGGCCGTCCGCGGCGAGTGAGCGTTCCACCTGGTCGAGGTCGACGCGCAGCCCGAACGGCTTCACGAACCGGTTCTTGCGGCCCGTCACGGAGAACAGGCCGTCGTCCAGCGAACCCAGGTCGCCGGTCCGGAGTTCGAACGTCGTGCGCCCCAGGGCCAGGTCCTCTGGCGTGTGGGCGTAGCCGAGCATCACGTTGGGTCCACTGTAGACGAGTTCGCCGTCGTCGATGCGCAGGTTCCCGCCGGGGATCGCCACACCGATCGCGGACGGGTGTGACTGAGCCAGCGAAGGTGGCAGGTACGCCATGCGCGCGGTGGCCTCGGTCTGGCCGTACATCACGAAGAACCGCCAGCCGCGCTCAGCGCCCATCGAGGCGTAGCGGACGACATCATGAGGAGCCAGCCGTCCGCCGGCCTGCGTCACGTACCGCAGCGATGGCAGGTCCATGTCCTCGAAGCCGACGCCGTCGAGCAGTCTGAACGTGTGCGGCACGCCGTGCAGGCTCGTCACGCCGTGGGAACGCACGAGGTCCCAGAACTCCGGCTCGATGACCGAACGCCCGGTCAGCACGAGGCCGGCGCCGCGCGCGAGGTTGCTGTTCACGACCGACAGGCCGTAGCAGTAGTGCAGCGGCAACGACGTGATGGCGCAGTCGGACGGCCGGATGTCCAGGTACGAGCCGATCGAGGCGGCGTTCGCGGCGAGGTTGTCCGCGCTCAGCCGCACCAGCTTCGGCGATCCCGTCGTGCCGGACGTCGACAGCAGCAGCGCCAGCTCGGGGTGCAGCGAGTGCACCGTGCCCTCGTGCCGTTCCGTCCACGAACCCGAGATCACCACATCCGGGTCGTACACGGACGTCAGTGCCGGAACCTGTGCGGCTGAAGCCAGAATGACCGGGTGCCTGCCGCGCAACGCGGCCAGGTACGCCACGACGGTGTCGACGTCGTTCTCTGCGGCCAGGAGCACCAGCCGCCTGGTCGTGCCGAGCCGTTCGAGAGCAACGGAAACCCGTTGATCCAGATCGCGATAGGTGAGCGGTCCGGCAGAGGTCACCAGCGCGAGCCGGTCGCCGTGCACCGCGAGGTTGTCCGCGAACCCGAGGTCCGCCGTGGCCGTCACGGCGTATCCTCGAAGAACAACGCCGGCCCGTCGACCGACACCGTCACCGAGTCCCCGGCCCGCACCGAAATCCGGCCCTGCACGCGTGCCCGCACCTGTGTGCCGTCCGCGAGGCGCAGCAGAACCGTCGCGTCGTGCCCGTGGAACAGCACGTCGTCCACAGTGGACGGAACACCGGTCGGCCCGAGGATCAGCTGTTCTGGTCGCAACAAGACCGTGCCAGGCCCGGCCCCTGACGTCGGCAACGTCCCGAGCGGCGTCTCGACCCGGCCGGCGCCGGCGACGCCGGGGAACGTCACCGCCTCGCCCACGAACAACGCCACCCCGAGATCAGCGGGCGAGGTGTAGATCGTCTGCGGCCTCGCGAACTGCGCCACGGCGCCATCCCTCAGCACCACCACGTGATCCGCGATCCCCAGCGCTTCTTCCTGGTCGTGCGTCACGAGCAACGCTGTCGCGTCGGCCGCTTTCAGAGTCGCGCGAACGTCAGCCCGAAGCTCCTCGCGCAGACCTGCGTCCAACGCGGAGAACGGCTCGTCGAGCAGCACGACGCCGGGCCGTGGCGCCAGCGCACGCGCCAACGCGACCCGTTGCGCCTGCCCGCCGGACAGCTCGCCTGGCATCCGCGCGCCGAACCCGCTCAGTCCCACGAGGTCGAGCAGCTCGTCGACCCGCTCACCGCGCTCACCCCGCCTGAGCCCGAACCCGACGTTCCCTGCCACGCTGAGGTGCGGGAACAACGCGCCCTCCTGTGGCACGATCCCGATCCCACGCCGCTCCGGCGGCACCTCGGAGGTCAGCTGCCTGCCGCCCAGCCACACCTCACCGGAGGAAACCGGGTGGAACCCGGCCAGCACCCGCAGCAGCGTCGTCTTGCCGCAGCCGGAAGGTCCCAGCACAGCGAGCAGTCCGCCCTCGGGCACCTCGAAGTCGACCTCGCGCAGCACGGGCTCTCCGCCGTAACCCGCGACCAGTCGCTTGACCGTCAAGCCGCTCACCGCTCACCTCCCACAAACCGGTCCAGGGCAACGGCCGGAATCGCTGCGACTACGAGCAAAACCGCCGCATAGGGCGCCGCCGCGGCGTACGCGGCGACCTCGGTGCGCGTCCACAGCTCGGTGGCCAAGGTGTCCACTCCGGTCGGCCGCAGCAGCAACGTGGCAGGCAACTCCTTGGCACACGTCAGGAACACCAGCGCGGTGCCGGCGAGAATCCCCGGCGCTGCCAGCGGCACGGTCACCCGCAGCCCGGTCTGCAACCGCCCGTGTCCGAGCGACCGCGAGACGTCCTCCAGCACCGGCGGCGCGTGCGCCACACCCGTGCGCACGGCCCCGACCGCCAACGGCAGGAACAGCACCGCGTACGCGAACGCCAGCATCGGCATCGTCTGGTACAGCGCCGGAGCGAACCGAATCCCGAAGAACACCAACGCCAGCCCGACGGTGATGCCCGGCAGCGCGTGCCCCGCGAAGCTGGCCAGCTCGACCCCTCGTGCGAGCCGGCCTTGATGCCGTGCGGCCAGAATCCCCACCGGCAGCGCCAGCAGCAGTGTCAGCAACGCGCCGAACGCCGACACCGCGACGGTGTTCCCGGTGGTCGCCAGCACGTCGGCAAGGGAGAACGTCGACGTGCCCTCCACGAGCCACCACACCAGGCTGGCCACCGGAACCCCGAGCGTCAGCAGGATCAACGCCACCGAACCCGCCAACGCCGGCACCCGAGCCCGCCCCAGCGGCACCGTCAGCGGCTGACGACGACCGCGATGTGCGACCACACCGCGCGCCCTGCGTTCGCCCAGGGTCAGCGCGATCGCCAGCAACACCAGGATCAGCCCGAGGATCGCGGCGGGCGTGCGGTCGAACGTCGCCCGGTAGCTGGTGTAGATGCCGAGCGTGAACGCCTCGTACCGCATCAGCGACACGGCACCGAAGTCGCTCAGCACGTACAGCGCCACGAGCAAACCGCCCGCGAGCGCCGACGGCCGGATCTGCCGCAGCGTCACGGAGAAGAACACCTGACGACTCGTCCGGCCGAGCGACCGCGCGACCTCCTCCACCGCCGGATCCGCCGTGCGCAGGGCCGCCGCGACCGGCAGCAGCACGTACGGATAGGACACCAGCGTCAGCACGACGAACGCGCCGGCGAACCCGGTGAGGTCCGGCAGCACGGAGATCCAGGTGAACCCGGCGACGTAGGACGGCACCGCCAGCGGCAACACCAGCAGCACGCCGAAAGCCCGGCGTCCCGGCAGGTCCGACCGCACCACGAGCCACGCGCTGAGCACGCCCAGGACGAGACACGCGGCCGTCACCGCCACCGCGAGGGACAGGCTTCGCAGTGCCAGTTCCGCGGTCCGGGTCCGCGCCAGCACGTCCCACACGACGCCCCCGCCGCGTTCGAACGAACGCACCGCCAGGTACGCCAGCGGCAGCACGGCCGCCGCGGCGACCAGGAGGGAGAGCGAGGTGAGAGCTGGAGCGGCCCGGTGCACGGGCCTCAGGACAACCCCGCTTCCTGCAACAGCTTCACCGTCTCCTGCAGCGACGACAGCTTGGAGAGGTCGATGTCGGGTGCCTGCAGTTCCGTGATCGACGGCAGCTGGTGCTTGCTCGACTTCACGCCGGGGTTCGCCGGGTACTCGGCGGTCACGTCGGCGAAGTGCCGCTGCGCCCGCTCGGACAGCAGGAACCGGACGGCCTTCTGCGCCGCCTCGCTCTGGTTGCTGCCCTGGACGATCCCGACACCGGCCACGTTGACCAGGGCGAGCGGATCACCACCGCCGACCCGGTGCAGCCGGGCCTTCACGTTGGACTCGCCGCCCTTTTCCGTGACCATGGCGTACCAGTAGTAGTGGTTGATCAGTCCAAACGGGAGCTGGCCCTCGTCGACGGCCTTGAGAATGCTGTTGTTGTTGTCAAAGCGCTTCGGCTCGTTGGCGGCGAACTTCTTCAGCCAGTCCTTGGCGTAGTCCTCGCCCTTGAGCACGCGCACCGACGTGACGAAGGCCTGCCACGACCCGTTCGTCGGGGCGTAGCCGATCTTGCCCTTCCACTTCGGGTCGACGACGTCCTCGATCGACTTGGGCAGCTCGCTCTCCTGCACCACGCGTGGGTCGTAGGCGATCACGCGCGCGCGGGCGCTTGTGGCCACCCAGCGCTTGTCGCGCGCTGGTAGCCCGGCGGCACCATGCCCAGCACGTCCGCGGGCAGCTCGGCCAGCCTGCCCTGCGCGCTCACCGCGCCGAGCGCGCCGGCGTCCTGCGAGAAGAACAGGTCGGCTTCGGTGCCCTGACCTTCCTCCAGCAGCTGCGCGGCCATTTCGCCGCTGCCGCCGTAGCGGACCTCGACACTGATTCCGACGGCGTCTTCGAGCTGGTCGAGGAGTGCGCCGACCAGTTGCTCGTTGCGGCCGGAGTAAATGACCAGGTCGTTCGCGGAACTGCAGGCCGTCAACGTCGACGCCAACAGAGCAGCGACCAACGTCACGGTGCGTGCACGACGCCTCACCAGCAGTCCTCCTCGACTCACCCCCAGGTCAGAACGGGTGTCGACGACAAGGTAAAGCTAACCTAAGGCGCATTCAAGACGTGGATGCCATTACGTGATGCGACGCCCGGCACATCACCTGTTCGGGCCCATAATGTGACCATGTTCGTCTTCGACGCCGAATTGTGGCTGTGGGACGCCCGCCGCCTGGACACGTGGACTTTCGTGACGCTGCCGGAGGACGTTTCGGAGCAGATCCGCGAAATCGCCACGCCCGGCGCCGGGTTCGGTTCCGTGAAGGTCCGCGTCGGCGTGGGCGCCTCTTCGTGGTCGACGTCGGTCTTCCCGGACAAGCAATCCGGCTGCTACGTGCTGCCGATCAAGGCGGCCGTGCGCAAGAAGGAGGGTGTGGGGCCTGGAGACGTCGTCGAGGTGACCGTCGAGGTGGTTTAGGCGCTCCAGTCGATGTCGGCGTAGATGGCGGCGTGGTCGCTGGCCGCGTGCACCTCGTTGGTCATGCTTTCGTAGACGTCCCAACGGTTCTTGGTCCTGGGGCCACGCCACACGCCCTTGCGGAACACGCCACCGCCGGTCGCCTTGGCGAACAGTTCTGGGGTCAGCAGGACGTAGTCGATCTTGCCGCGCTCGTTGGTGCCGCGGTACGTGCCGAGCCGGTGGTCCCAGTCGAAGTTCTCGTGCTCGCTGATGTCCTTCAGGCCGGTGCGCTGGAAGAGCGGGCGCAACGCCTCGCTTTCCACGGTGTCGTTGAGGTCGCCGACGACGGCGATGTGCTCGTGGCCCTCGTCGCGCAGCCGGTTCACGATGCGGGCGATGCGCACCGCCTGGCGGAACCGGCGGCGGGCGCCGATCGGGTCGCCGGGAGAGCCGTAGCCCTTGGACTTCAGGTGGTTCACCAGCACGACGACCTCGGGGCCCGCGGGTGTGCGGACGTGGTACTCGGCGCAGTCCCTGGAGAAGATCACGCCGGAGCTGTCCTTGGCGTACACGTGCGTCCGGATGGTGATGACCTCGTGGGAGTCGCGCGTCAGCAACCCCACGTTGATGCCGCGCTCGTCGTTGCCGTCGATGAGGTGGACCTCCTCGTACGGGGTCCAGCCGACGTGCTTGAGCATGCTGGCGGAGAACATGTGCAGCAGCTCGCGGGACTCGGCCTCGACCACGCCGAGGACGTGGGCGCCGACGTCGCGCATCACCTGGGCGGTGTGCCGCGTGGCGAGCTCGCTGATGGGTTCGGTGGTGAGCTCCACCCAGCCGACCCAGGACTCGCGACCGCTTGCCACGACTGAGGTTTCGCCGGTGCGGTGCCGTGCCAGGAACCTGCCGCGGATGCGCCTGAGGATCGCGTACTTGCTCCGGTCACCCCTGAGCAACTCCAGCGTCGTCAGGTGTTCCTTGAGTTCCTCCTTGACCTCTTGCGTGTAGGTCTCGGCGGCGATGAGCTCGTTGAACCTGGCGTGGGCGGCCAGAATCGGAGCCGCGTGCTTGGTCGCGTTGCGGCCCATCACTTTGGGGCGTTCGAACATGTTCTCCACGTTGAACGACCCGATTCGCGTGGTGCTCATCAGTTCCAGGGTCGCATGTGGATATACGGGCACGCCCTGGTCTGGTCGGGTGATCTTTCGCCGCACGGATGGTGGAAGGCCCCGTGGCTGGGCTGCCGGGTCAGTGGTGACCGGGGCCTTCCTGGCATCCGTTACCCGATCACGGGCAGGTGGCGCGGTTCAGGATCGACACCTTGTTCGGGTTGCTGTTGTCGATCTTCTTGTCGCCCTGCGACCGCCTCGGCGCGACGAAGCACTTGTTGAAGCGCTCACCGTTCTCGCGCACGAACTCCAGCTCGATCGCGCGAGCCTGGTTGCAGTGGTTGTTGTAGTAGACCGTCGTGGTGACGCTGCCGTCGCCCCAGGAGATGTTGATCTTCTGACCGCTCGGCGAAGCGCAGTTCGCCGACTTGCGGTGCACGTCCTGGACGGACACGTCGCCGGAGGTCTCCGCGCTGGCGACTGCCGGGACCAGCCCGCTGAGCGCGAGACCGAGACCTGCGGCGGCCAGAACGAGATTGCGAGACTTCACGAATACCCCTCGATAGCTGATTCGGGAGATCTCCCACGAGCCGTTCGGCCCGTGACCACGACGTTGCCCGTTTGATCAAGGACGAACCTAGGATGAACCTTGAATCCGCTGCGGAGGGGTGATCTTGGAGTTCGGGCTGCTCGGTGCCGTCGAGGTGCGAGACCGGGGCGAGGTGGTCGAGATCGGCCACGTCCGGCAACGATCCGTGCTGGTCGCGCTGCTGCTGGAGGAGGGAAGGCCGGTGCCGGTCGACCGGCTGCTCGACCGCGTCTGGGGCGAGCGGGCGCCGCTGAGAGCGCGCGAGACGCTCTACGGATACGTGTCAAAGCTCCGTAAGCTGCTCGGACTGGACATCGAGCGTTCGCCGGCCGGTTACCGGCTCACCGTGGACCCGTCGCAGGTCGATCTGTTCCGCTTCCGGGCGTTCGTGCGGGATCGCCAGTTCGACGCGGCGCTGGGGCTGTGGCGCGGGCAGGCGCTGGAGGGGCTCGAGTCGCCGTGGTTCGACGTGCTGCGGGAGAGCCTGCACGCCGAACGCATCGCCGCCGAGCTGGATCGCAACGACGTGGCGCTCGCGGACGGCCGGCACGCCGTGATGCTGCCTGCGTTGCGCCAAATGGTCGACGAGCGTCCGCACGACGAACGCCTTGCCGCGCAACTGATGCTGGCGCTGCACCTGTCGGGCAACGACGCGGAGGCGTTGCGGCACTACGAAACCGTGCGGCGCCGCCTCGCCGACGAGCTCGGGGCGGATCCGAGCAAGCCGCTGCAGGACGTGCACCAGCGGATCCTGGCCGGCGACTCGGAGCCGCGCGCTGACGGCCCTCGCCAGTTGCCCGCACCGCACCCGTGGTTCACCGGACGCGCCGAGGAACTCGCCGCGCTGGGGTCGTCGGGAACCGTCGTGATCACCGCGATCGGCGGCACGGGCGGGATCGGGAAGACCGCGCTGGCGTTGCACTGGGCTCATCGGCACCTGGACGCGTTCCCGGACGGCCAGCTGTACGTGAACCTGCGCGGCTTCGACCCGTCCGCCGAGCCGACGCCACCGGAGACGGTGCTGCGCGAGTTCCTGGAGGCGTTGGGGGAGGAGACGATCCCGTCCGGCCTGGCGCGCGGGCCGCGCGCTACCGGAGCGTGGTCGCGGGTCGCCGCATGCTGGTGCTGCTGGACAACGCCCGTTCGACCGAGCAGGTCGTGCCGCTGCTGCCGGGCTCGAACGCGACCGTGCTGGTCACGAGCCGGCTCAAGCTGGCAGGGCTGGTGGCCGCGCACGGTGCCAGGTCGGTGTCTCTGGACGTCCTGCACTCGGCTGACGCCCGCGAGTTCCTGACCGCACGGCTCGGGGCCGCTCGCGTGGACGCGGAACCCGAGGTGGTCGCGGACCTGGTGAGCTGGTGCGGCGGGCTGCCGCTGGCGTTGTCGATCGTCGCCGCACGGGCCGCGATGGAACCGGACTTCCCGCTGGCGGCGTTCGCGGAGGAGCTGCGGGAACAGCCGCTCGACGCGCTGGACGCGGGCGAGATCGGCACGAACCTGCGCGCGGTGTTCTCGTGGTCCGTGGCGGCACTGTCGGACGAGGCGGCGCGCGCGTTCTGATTGCTCGGGACCGTGGGCACGGCGGCCGTGAG
>NZ_VSRL01000101.1 GCF_012184385.1 Lentzea indica | reverse complement strand
CGGCGTGGGGGCGACTGCTGGCGGGGGGACGGCTGGCGGCGCAGGAACGACTGCCAGCGGAAGAACGACTGGCGGCGAGAGAACGGCTGGCGGCGATAGAGCGGCTGGTGGCGGGAGGGCTGCTGGCGGCGAGAGTGCCGTCTCGGCCTCGGGCAGAGCGTCGGCCAGGACCACGGGCTCCACCGCAGCCGACTCAGGCGCTGATTCAGGCGCCGACTCGGTCGCCGACTCGGTCGCCGACCAGGCTGACGCAGGCGTCCCCTCTGATTGGGAACCCCCGCGTTCCACGGTACTCAGCGGGTCTGACACTCCGGCGAGGCCGAGCGAGGCCGACGACACAGCTACCGAGAAGGACACCCGGCGTACCACGACCGGTGCCGACTCGGCGGTCGAGACGGACAAGACCGACGAGGCAGAGAAGGAGGCCGCAGGCCCGCGGCAGGCGTGGCTCACCGCGTCCGGCACGGGTTCGGCCGTGTCCGGGCCGATCGCCAGACGGGTGCCGGGTACACCGGAAGGCGCCGCGATCAGGTCCGCTTTCTCTCCCGCGACCATCAGAGCCGTGCTACCTCGCCTGGTCGCAGGTCTGGCGCTCGCACTGCTGGTGATCGGCCTCGTGGCCGTGCCAGGTGGCGTGATGAGGCTCCTGGGCGACGCCGCTTTCAACACCTGGCTGTTCGCCTCGCTGTGGCCGTGGGCGCTGGTGGCGGCGGTGTTCGTGCTGGTGTGCCGTGACCACGCCTGGGTTCCCGGCGCCGCACTCGGCCTGCTCGCGGGGCTGACCGGACTCCTCGGCGGCAGCGGAGTCACACACCAGTGGCTTCTGCTCGGCATGGCCGCGACGGCCCTGGCCGTGGCGTGCTTCGCGAGCCCGTGGTGGCTGGCGCTCGCGGGCGGCGTGCTGGGCGCGGCAGGCGTGGCGGTCGTCTCGTCGGCTGAAGGCTTGAAGGACTCGCTGACCAGTGACGGCCGAGGCTGGATCTTCCTGCTCGCCGTCGTGGGCCTCCTGGGCCTCGCCGGGTACCGGATCTGGCGGGAACAGGCGTGGCTCAGCACGGTCGCACCAGCCTTGCTGCTGCTGGACGCGATCCTGACCCTGTCAGCGGAAGTTCCGCAGTTCGTCATCGATGCCAGCCTGGCCGGGCTGGTCGTGGTGCCGCTGATCGCCACCCTGACGAGCGGCGTGGCCAGGTTCGCCGGCTATCTGGTCGTCGCCGCCGGACTGCTGGTCCGCGCCAACGAGTACGTGTCCGCCGCGGAACCGACGTTCACCAGCGTCGCCCACGTGACCCTGCCACTCGCGGCCGCGATCGCCGCCTACTTCTCCCGTTCGCGCTGATTCTTGCGCCGCTTGCCCTCGTGCATCGCGACGACCCGCGCGACCGGGATGTCATGTCCCTCGGCGATCAGGTCGTCGGGCAACCGTTGCGGCGCCGGCATCAGCGAGGTCCACGGGTCGCCGTCGAACCGTGTCCGCACGGTGAAATCGGCAGGAGAAACGTCGGCCAGCGACTCCCAGGGCACTGGGAACGAGATCGGCAGGCCTTCCCGCAACCGCGGGCTGTAGGCGGCGACGACCGTGGCACCCCAGGCACGCGTCGAGTCGAGGAACACCTTCCCGCCCCGCTCGGCCCGGATGTAGGCGGTGGTGGCCAACGACGGGTCGAGCTTCTCGGCCCGCGCGGCCGCCGCCCGCGTCGCCGCGGCCACGTCGTCGGGATCGTGCTTCTCCAGCGGCACGAAGATGTGCACGCCCTTGGCCCCGCTGGTCTTCACCGCACCCGACAAGCCCGCCTGAGCAAGAGCCTCGCGAATCAGGAACGCCGACTGGACCACCACGTCGAAACCGGCGCCTTCGGGCGGGTCGATGTCCAGCACCATGTGAGTCTGGTGATCACCGAGGAACAACGGCACGTGGTACTCGACGGCCCGCTGGTTCGCGAACCACATCAACGTCTGCTTGTCGTCGCACAACGCGTACTTGATCTGGCGGTGTGAAGCCTCCGCCCAGATCTCGACGGTCTTGACGTAGTCCGGCGTGTACTTGGGGACGTTCTTCTGCATGAACGGGTCCTGGCCGCGCAGGATCCGCCACACCGAGAGCGGCCGTCCGGCGAGCACCGGCACGAACCGGTCGGCGACGAAGTCCAGGTACTCGACCAGGTCGCCTTTGACCGTGCCGCCGAACAGCGGCTGGTCGAGCGAGGAGAACTTCATGCTGTGCCCAACTCCATGTGGCTACTGTTCATCAGGAACCTCGAGTTCGTCTCGGGCAGCCCACTCCAGCAGCGGCTCGATCGACCACACCGCGTCGTCGATGCCCGCGTGCAGATCGCCAAGCTCGGCGTAGCGCTTCGGCACGGTCGCGATGGTGAACTCGCGCGGGTCGACGTCCGGGATCTCGTCCCAGCGGATCGGCGTCGAGACGGTGGCCTCGGGGAAGCCGCGCACCGAATAGGCGCTCGCGATCGTGTGGTCGCGCGCGTTCTGGTTGTAGTCCACGAAAACCAGCGCGGGATCGCGGTCCTTGCGCCACCACGTGGTCTCGACGTCGTCGGGCGCACGCCGTTCGACCTCGTGCGCGAACGCCAAAGCGGCCTTCCGCACGTCCTGGAACCCGTGTTCGGGCTTGATCCGCACGTAGATGTGCAGGCCCTTGGACCCCGACGTCTTCGGGAACCCCACGGCGCCCAGCTCGGCCAGAACCTCCTGCGCCACCAAGGCCACTCGCCGCACGCGCTCAAAAGAACACTCGGGACCGGGATCGAGGTCGATGCGCCACTCGTCCGGCTTCTCGGTGTCGGCTGCACGCGAGTTCCACGGGTGGAACTCCACTGTGGACATCTGCACGGCCCAGATCACGTCGGCGATGTGCGAGACGCAGAGTTCGTCCGCATGGCGGTTGTAGCGCGGGAAATGCACGCGCACGGTTCGCACCCACGGCGGCGCGCCGTGCGGAAGCCTTTTCTGGTGCACTTTCTCGCCGGTCACGCCCTCGGGGAAGCGGTGCAGCATGCACGGCCGTTCCCGCAGCGCGCGGACGATTCCGTCACCGACGGACAGGTAGTAGTTCGCGAGATCCAGTTTCGTCTCGCCGCGCGCGGGAAAGTAGACGCGGTCGGGGTTGGAGATCCGCACGACGCGGTCCTCCACCTCGAGCTCCACAGCCGGAGACTTGCCCATACCCGACAACCTAACTCGTTCCAGGCGTTTCCTCAGCGCAAACGGTGCTTGCATGCCAAACGTGGCGTCAACACTCGACACCGGCCTCTGGTTGCGGCGACTCACCGAGGCACCCGGCAACGCTCCCCGGCTGGTCTGCTTCCCGCACGCGGGCGGCGCGGCGAGCTGGTACCAGCCGTTCGCCCAGTACCTGAACGGCAAGGCCGAGCTGGTCGCTGTCCAGTACCCCGGACGGCAGGACCGCAGGTCAGAGCCGCTGATCGACGACATCCGCGGGCTCGCGGACGAGATCGCGCCCCTGCTCACCCGTGACCGCCCGCTTCACCTCCTCGGCCACAGCATGGGCGCGATGATCGCGTTCGAGGTGGCCCTCAGGAACGAACCCGACCACCTGTTCGTCTCCGGCCGCCGCGCACCGCAGATCGTCCGCGACGACCGAGTGCACCAGAAAGACGACGCAGGCCTGATCGCGGAGGTCCGCAAGCTCGCCGGCACGAACGCGCGGGTGTTCGACGACGAGGAGCTCGTGCGGATGGTGCTGCCGGCGATCCGCGCCGACTACCGGGCCGCGGAGACCTACCGCTACCGGCCGGGACCCCGTCTCACGTGCCCCGTCACCGCCCTGACCGGCGACGCAGATCCCAAGGCTTCCGTGGACGAGGTGGAGCTGTGGCGTGAGCGCACGAGCGGTGTTTTCACGCTGAAGGTGTTCCCCGGTGACCATTTCTTTCTTTCCGGCAACAGGAGTGCGGTCGCCGCTCTCGTTTCCGGCGAAATCCCTAGTGCCTGAACCCCTAATTTTGCAAGGGATTCAGGTCCGTCCCGTTTGCGGACCTTGGCAAAGGTGATGAGAGGAAACGGGATGACCAGGCGCGCACTGATCACCGGGATCACCGGGCAGGACGGGTCCTATCTCGCGGAGCACCTGCTCAAGCAGGGCTACGAGGTCTGGGGACTCGTCAGGGGACAGGCGAACCCGCACAAGATGCGGGTCTCCAGGCTCATGTCGGAGCTGTCCTTCGTGGACGGTGACCTGATGGACCAGGCGTCGCTGGTGTCCGCTGTGGACCTGGTGCAGCCGGACGAGGTCTACAACCTCGGCGCCATCTCGTTCGTGCCGATGTCGTGGCAGCAGGCGGAGCTCGTGACCGAGGTCAACGCCATGGGCGTGCTGCGCGTGCTGGAGGCCATCCGCATCGTTTCCGGCCTGTCCAGCAGCCGTCACAACGGTGCCTCGGCCAAGAACATCCGCTTCTACCAGGCGTCGTCGTCGGAGATGTACGGCAAGGCGGCGGAGACCCCGCAGCGCGAGACCACGATCTTCCACCCCCGCAGCCCGTACGGTGTGGCGAAGGCGTACGGCCACTTCATCACCCGCAACTACCGCGAGTCGTTCGGCATGTACGCGGTCGGCGGCATCCTGTTCAACCACGAGTCGCCGCGCCGCGGTGCCGAGTTCGTGACCCGCAAGATCTCGCTCGGCGTCGCGAAGATCAAGCAGGGTCTGCAGGACAAGCTGGCGCTGGGCAACCTGGACGCGTTGCGTGACTGGGGTTTCGCCGGCGACTACGTGCGCGCGATGCACATGATGTTGCAGCAGGAGGAGCCAGAGGACTACGTCGTCGGCACCGGCGAGATGCACTCGGTGCGCGACGCCGTGCGCCTGGCGTTCGAGCACGTGGGCCTCAACTGGGAGGACCACGTCTACATCGACCCGGTGCTGGTCCGCCCGGCCGAGGTCGAGATCCTCTGCGCCGACACGACCCGCGTGCGCGGCGAGCTGGGCTGGAAGCCGGAGGTCGACTTCTCGTCGCTGATGAAGATGATGGTGGAGGCGGACCTCAAGCACGTCGCCACAGAGCACCAGTACGGCGAGCTGCTCGCCGCGGCCAGCTGGTAGAAACCAGCTCGCCGGGATCCACAGCCGCTGGTTGGATTGCGGCTGTGGATCTTTTTTCGCGTTCTTTGGCCGATCTGCTCAAGACCGTCAGCGAGCTCTCGGACGACGACTTCGGGAAACCGTCGGGGTGCGCGGGCTGGCTGGTGCGGGACCTGGTGTGCCACTTCGTGATCGACGCGCAGGACGTGCTGATCACCCTGGTGACGCCCACCGCGGACCCCGTGACGCACGACGCGGTGACCTACTGGAAGGTCTCCGACGAGCCATCCGATGATCCGCTGTCAGCGTTGATCGTCCGGCTCGCCGCGGCCTACGGCGAGCCGTGGATGCTGAAGTTCCACGTCGACGACGTCGGCTCGGCGGCTGTGCGTGCGGCGCAGCTGGCCGATCCGACGCTCAAGGTCAGCACTCAGGACATGGTGCTGAGCTCGGCCGACTACCTGGGTGCTTACGTCTGGGAGTGGACGCTGCACCACCTCGACCTGATCATGCACCTGCCGGGCGCTCGCGAGCCGCACGCGGCGTCGCTGGCCCGGTGCCGCGAGACGCTGGAGCGGATCGCCGGCACGCCGTTCCCGGCTTCGTGGCAGGACAAGGACGTTCTGCTGGTGGGAACGGGAAGGCGCGCCCCGACCGAAGCGGAGCGCGCCGAGCTGGGCGACCTTCGGATCCCGTACGTTCTAGGCTGAGTACAGCCGGGCGTAGAACCCGTTGGCCGCCATCAGTTCCGCGTGCGTGCCGCGTTCCATGACCGCACCCTGGTCCATGACGACGATCAGGTCGGCGTTGCGGATCGTGGACAGCCGGTGCGCGATCACGAAGCTCGTCCGCCCTGCCCGCAACGACGCCATCGCCTGCTGGATCAGCACCTCCGTACGGGTGTCGATCGACGACGTGGCCTCGTCCAGCAGGAGGATCGCGGGCTGGGCGAGGAAAGCGCGCGCCAGCGTGATCAGCTGCCGTTCACCCGCTGACAACCCGCCGTGCTCCTCGTCGAGCACGGTGTCGTAGCCGTCCGGCAACGACCGCACGAACCGGTCCACGCACATCGCCCGAGCCGCCTCGACGACCTCGTCCCGCGTCGCACCGGGCCGCCCGTAGGCGATGTTCTCGGCGATCGTGCCCTCGAACAGCCACGTGTCCTGCGAGACGAGCCCGATCGCGGACCGGAGATCCTCACGGGTCAGGTGAGTGATGTCCGTGCCGTCCAACAGGATCCGCCCGCCGTCGAGGTCGTAGAACCGCAACAGCAGGTTGCCCAGCGTCGTCTTGCCCGCGCCGGTCGGCCCGACGATCGCGACGAGCCTGCCGGGCGCCGCGGTGAGCGACAGGTCGTCGATCAGCGGCTTTTCCGGTGTGTAGCGGAAGGAGACGTGCGAGAACTCGACGTGCCCGCGCACCGGCGATACGGTCGCGGGCCTGGCAGGCGCCGGTGACTGCTCCTGCTCGTCCAGCAGCTCGAACACCCGCCGGGCCGACGCGAGGCCGGACTGGAGCTGGCCGGAGAAGTTCGCGACGTCGATGATCGGCCGGGAGAACATGCCGGAGTACTGGATGAACGCCTGCACGTCACCGATCGACACGCTTCCGCCGGCCACCCGCAGCGCGCCGACCACGGCCACGAGCACGTAGTTGAGGTCGGTGATGAACCGGGTCGCTGGCCCGATCAGGCCCGAGATCGCCTGCGCGCTGAACGAGGACCGGTACATGGTCTCGTTGCGCTCTGAGAACTCGCGGGCCGCCTGCTCCTGGCGGCCGAACGCGGTGATCACCGCGTGTCCGCTGTACATCTCCTCGACGTGCGCGTTCAACGCGCCGGTCGACTGCCACTGCTCGGCGAACTTCGGCATGGCGCGCTTGGAGATCCACGCGGCCAGCACCAGGGCGATCGGCACGCAGATCAGCACCAGCACCGCGAGCTCGACGGAGATCGCCAGCATGATCGCCAGCACGCCGACGACGCTGACGACCGACGTGAGCATCTGGCCGATCGAGAGCTGCACGGTCCGTTGCAGGTTGTCGACGTCGTTGGAGACGCGGGAAAGCACCTCGCCGCGCGGGTTGCGGTCGAAGTAGGACAACGGAAGCCGGGTGAGCTTCGCGTCGATCTCCTCGCGCAGCTTGTAAACGGCGTGCTGCACGATGTTCGTGACGACCCAGCCCTGCGCGAGCATGCACAGCGACCCGACCAGGTACAGGCCGAGGATGAGCACCAGCAACTGGCCGAGCGCGCCGAAGTCGACGCCCTGGCCGGGCACGACGTCGACGGTGCTGATGACGTTGGCGAGTGTGTCCTTGCCCTGTTCGCGCAGCTGGGCGAGAACCTGCTCCTCGCTGGCGCCGGCGGGCAGGGTGCGGCTCACGAGGCCGGTGAAGATGAGGTCGGTGGCGCGGCCGAGCAGGATCGGGCCGAGCAGGTTGAGCCCGATCGACACGACCGCGAGCAGCCCGATCACCACCAGCTTGCCCCGGTACGGCAGCAGCAACCCCAACAGCCTCTTGGTGGTGCTGGGTTCACGCCGTTCCTCGACCTCTACGGGGACTTCGGGATCTGCGACCAGTGTCATCGGACGGACCCTCCCGCAGGCTGGGAGAGGGCGATCTCCCGGTAGGTCTGGTTGGTGCCGATCAGCTCGGCGTGCGTGCCGGAGCCGACGACCTGGCCGTCCTCCAGCACGATGACGCGCGACGCCGCCTCGACCGTGCTGATCCGCTGGGTGACCAGCAGGATCGTGGCATCGGCCAGTTCGCGGTCGAGGGCGGCGCGCAACCGGGCCTCGGTGCGCAGGTCCAGCGCGGAGAAGCAGTCGTCGAGCAGGTAGATCTCGGGCCGCCGCACCAAAGTTCGTGCGATGGCGAGCCGTTGCCGCTGTCCACCGGAGACGTTCGAACCGCCCTGCGTGATCGGCGCGTCGAGCCCGAGCGGCCGCACGAACTCGGCGGCTTGCGCGATCTCCAGCGCGCGCCACAGTTCTTCGTCGTCGGCGTCTTCCTTGCCGTAGCGGAGGTTCGACGCGATCGTGCCGCTGAACAGGTGCGCCTTCTGTGGTACGTATCCGACAACTCGATGCAGTGCCAACGGATCCAGGTCGCGGATGTCCACGCCGTTGATCCGCACCTCACCGCCGGTGACGTCGTAAAGCCTCAAAGCCAGCGACAGCAGCGTCGACTTGCCGCTGCCCGTGCTGCCGAGGATCGCGACCGTTTCGCCGGGCCTCGCCACCAGGTCGATGTCGCGCAGCACCGGCTTCTCCGCGCCCGGATAGCCGAACGTTGCGCCGCGCAGCTCGAGATGCCCGCGCGTGGCCATCTCCGTGATCGGCCGCCGGGGTTCGGCGACGCTGGATTCCGCCTGCAGCACCTCGTTCACGCGGACCGCGGACACGGCGGCGCGCGGGGCCTCGGTGAAGACCAGCATCGCCATGATGATCGCGACGATGATCAGCGTGACGTAGGACAGCAACGCGAGCAGCGCGCCGAGCTGCATGCCGCCATCGTCGATGCGGTGACCGGAGAACCAGATGATCGCGACGGTCAGCACGTTCATGACGGTCATGACCATCACCGGCAGTGTCGCCATGATCCGCCCGACCCGCAGCGTCGTGCCGTACAGGTCGCGGTTGGTGGCGTCGAAGCGCCCGCGTTCGTGCGGGTCGCGGACGAACGCCCGGATCACCCGCACACCGGTGATCTGCTCGCGCAGCAGGTGGTTGATGCGGTCGAGGTGGTTCTGCATGGCCTCGTAGAACGGCGAGAGCCGCTTCAGCATCAGCGTGAGGCCGACGATCACGACCACGACCAGTGCGATCAGAATCGTGGACACCGGAACGTCCTGCACCAGCGCCAATGCGACGCCGCCGACGCACATGATGCTCGCCGACACGGCGACGTCGGCGGTGGTCAGCACGATGCTCTGGACCTGCTGGACGTCGTTGACGGTCCTGGTGATCAGCGACGGCGCGCCGATCTGGTCGACCTCGCGCGCCGACAGGGACATGACCTTGCGGAACACCTTGTCGCGCAGGTCTCTGCCGAGGCCCGCGGACATGCGGGAGCTGAGCAGCATCGCGCCGCTCGCGGTGAGGATCTGCACCGCCGCGACCCCGAGCATGGTGAGACCGGTGCCCCAGATGTAGCCGGCGTCGCCGAGGAGCACCCCGTTGTCGATGATCTGCGCGTTGAGCGTGGGCAGCAGCAGGGTCGCGGCCGTCTGGACCAGCTGCAGCACCACCAGGAGCACGAGCGGTCCCCGGTACGGCCGGAGGTGGTGGTTCAGGAATCTGACGAGCACACGGACCAGCAGACCTCAGTTTCTCGCGGAGATTCCCTAGCGTTCGCCCTCCTACCGTCTAGTGCATGAGCGAAATCCTCAGCGCCATCGAATCGGACGACGCGGTGGCGCAGGACTTCGAGGCCCTGCCCGTGCCGGAGTGCTACCGCGCGGCGGTGGTCGAGGAGAGCGACGCGGAGATGTTCGCGGGCGTTCCGACCCCGGCCAAGGATCCGCGGCAGTCGTTGAAGGTGCGGGACGTTCCGACACCGGAGCTCGCGCCAGGTGAGGCGCTGGTCGCCGTCATGGCCTCCGCGATCAACTACAACACCGTCTGGACGTCGATCTTCGAGCCGGTGTCCACGTTCGGGTTCCTCCGGAAGCTGGGCGGCCGGCACGACCTGCCCTACCACGTGGTGGGTTCCGACCTCGCCGGTGTCGTGCTGCGCGTCGGTCCCGGTGTGACGGTGTGGAAGCCGGGCGACCGCGTTGTCGCGCATTGTCTCGACGTGCCGTTGGAGCACCCGGACGGCCACAACGACACGATGCTCGATCCGCAGCAACGGATCTGGGGCTTCGAGACGAACTTCGGCGGTCTGGCCGATCTGGCGCTGGTCAAGGCGAACCAGCTCATGCCGAAGCCCGAGCACCTCACGTGGGAGGAAGCTGCCTCGCCCGGCCTGGTCAACTCGACCGCCTACCGGCAGCTCGTGTCGGTCAACGGCGGCAACATGAAGCAGGGCGACACGGTCCTGATCTGGGGCGCGTCCGGCGGACTCGGTTCCTACGCCACGCAGTTCGCCCTGAACGGTGGTGCGACACCTGTCTGCGTCGTGTCATCACCGGACAAGGCTGAGATCTGCCGCTCGATGGGCGCCGAGCTGATCATCGACAGATCCGCGGAGGGCTACAGGTTCTGGAAGAACGAGCACGAGCAGGATCCGCGCGAGTGGAAGCGGTTCGGTGCCCGCATCCGTGAGCTGACCGGTGGCGAGGACCCGGACATCGTGTTCGAGCATCCCGGCCGTGAGACGTTCGGTGCTTCGGTGTTCGTGGCGCGCAAGGGCGGCAAGATCGTCACCTGCGCGTCCACGTCCGGATATCTGCATCAGTACGACAACCGCTACCTGTGGATGAACCTCAAGCACATCGTCTCGTCGCATTTCGCCAACTATCGCGAGGCGTGGGAGGCGAACCGGTTGGTGGCCAAGGGGAAGATCCATCCGACACTGTCCAAGGTGTACTCGCTCGACGAGACGGGGCAGGCCGCGCACGACGTCCACCGCAACGCCCACCAGGGCAAGGTCGGCGTGCTGTGCCTGGCGCCGTCCGAGGGACTGGGGGTGCTGGATCACGAGCTGCGCGACAGGAACATCGACGCGATCAACCGATTCCGCTCCTGAAGACTGAAGGTTCCCGCGATGACGGAAGAAGTAGTCGCGCCGGCTTCGGCGTGCCCGTTCCCGTTCGCCCGCGATGCCCGGCACCCGCTGGACCTGCCGCCGGAGTACGCGAGGTTGCGTGCCGACCGGCCGGTTCAGAAGGTGACGACACCGGCGGGCGACACGGCGTGGCTCGTGTCCAGGTATGTGGACGTGCGTGCTCTGCTGGCGGACACGGACCGGTTCTCTGCCGAGGTGATGAACCCCGGCTATCCGCGCTACCTGTTCCCCGTCGACCCGCAGCCGGGCGCGTTCGTGACGGTCGACCCGCCGGACCACACCCGGTACCGGCGCATGATCATGTCGATGTTCACCAAGAAGAAGGCCGAGGAGGTGAGGCCTTCCGTGCAGAAGCTGGTGGACGAGCGGATCGACGCGATCCTGAAGCTGCCCCAGCCGGCCGACCTGGTCACGCACTTCGCGCGCCCGATTCCGTTGACCGTCGTGTGCGAGCTGCTCGGCGTGCCCTACAAGGACCGCATGGCGTTCGGCCGCTGGATCAACACCCTGGTGGAGACGACCTCTTCGCAGGCTCACCGCAACGCGGCGGCGGGTGCCCTTTTCGGCTACCTGACGAAGCTGGTGGCGCAGAAGGAAAAGGAACCCACCGACGACGTGCTCGGCCGGCTCGTGACGAACCAGATGGCCGCAGGCGAGCTGAAGCGCGAAGAAGCCGTCGTCATCGGCATGATGCTGCTCTCGGCCGGCTACGACACGACGGCGTCGTCGATCGCGTTGAGCATCCTGACGCTGCTGGAACACCCCGAACAGCTCGTGAAACTGCGCGAGAACCCCGACCTGATCGTCAGTGCCGTCGAGGAACTGTTGCGGCATCAGAACGTGATGCAGTGCGGTGTCGGCCGGGTGGCCAAAGTGGACCTGGAGATCGCCGGTCAGCAGATCAAGGCGGGGGAGGGGGTCATCGCCCTGCTCTCGTCGGCGGACCGTGACGAGTCGGTGTACTCGGACGCCGACGCCCTCGACATCACCCGCAAGGACAGCACGCCTTTGGCGTTCGGGCACGGCATCCACAGCTGCATCGCGAAGTTCCTGTCCCGCGTGGAGCTTCAGGTAGCGCTGCTGACGCTGATCACCCGCGTCCCGACTCTGGCTCTGGCGAAACCCGCCGACGAACTGCGTTTTCGCGACGGCGCGATCGTCTACTCGCTGCGGGAGCTTCCCGTTACCTGGTAAGTGCTTTCTGCCAGGGGCGTCCCTCGTCGCAGGGGCGCCCCTGGTCGTGTCTAGGGGTATGCCAGGCGCCCGGACGCGAGGATTCCTGACAGGTCGCGTCTCGAGATGGGTTGAGGGATGGACAACGAACAGAAGCTCCGGGACTACCTCCGCCGGGCCAGTACGGACCTTCAGCGCACCAAGCGGCGGCTGCAGGATCTCGAGGCGGCCGCGGCGGAACCGATCGCCGTCGTCGGCATCGGCTGCCGTTTCCCCGGCGGGGTGCGCAGTCCCGAAGATCTGTGGCAGATGGTCGTGAACGGCGAGCACGGCATCCGCGCGTTCCCGGCCGATCGCAGCTGGGACCCGGAGATGCTCGCCCTGTCGTCGAGCGACCAGGGTGGTTTCCTGGAGGGCGCCGGCGAGTTCGACGCCGACTTCTTCGGCATCTCGCCGCGCGAGGCCATGGCGATGGACCCGCAGCAGCGCCTGCTGCTGGAGGTCACCTGGGAGGCTCTGGAGCGCGCGGGCATCGACCCGCACGCGTTGAAGGGCAGCCAGACCGCCGTCTTCGCGGGCGCGATGAACCAGGACTACCAGCTCGGCCCCGGTGAGGGCGGCGAGGGCATGGTCCTGCTCGGCTCGTCGAACTCCGTGATCTCGGGCCGCGTCTCCTACACCCTCGGCTTCGTCGGCCCGTCCGTGACGCTGGACACCGCCTGCTCTTCTTCTTTGGTGGCAATGCATCTGGCGATGCAGTCGCTGCGCGCCGGCGAGTCTTCACTGGCTCTCGCCGGTGGCGTCACGGTCATGGCCAACCCCGCGACGTTCGTCGAGTTCTCGCGCCAGGGCGGCCTGTCTTCCGACGGCCGCTGCCGCTCGTTCGCCGACTCCGCCGACGGCACCGGCTGGTCCGAGGGCGTCGGCATGCTGGTCCTGGAACGCCTGTCCGATGCTCGGCGCCACGGCCACGAGGTCCTGGCCGTCCTGCGCGGCTCCGCGATCAACCAGGACGGCGCCTCCAACGGCCTGACCGCGCCCAACGGCCCGTCGCAGCAGCGCGTCATCAGGTCCGCCCTGGTGAACGCCCGCCTGACCAGCGACCAGGTCGACGTGGTCGAGGCGCACGGCACCGGCACCGTCCTGGGCGACCCCGTCGAGGCCCAGGCCCTGCTCGCCACCTACGGCCGCGACCGCTCCCCGGAACAGCCCCTGCTCCTGGGCTCGATCAAGTCCAACATCGGCCACACCCAGGCCGCCGCCGGTGTCGCCGGCGTGATCAAGATGATCATGGCCATCCGCGCCGGCGTCGTGCCGCAGACCTTGGGCGTGGACACCCCGTCCACCCACGTCGACTGGGACGCCGGCGCCGTCCAGCTCGTCACCTCGAACACCCCGTGGCCCGCGACCGGCAGGCCGCGCCGCGCTGCGGTGTCGTCGTTCGGCCTCTCCGGTACCAACGCACACACGATCATCGAAGAAGCGCCCGCGCCGGAATTGTCAGACCCCTCTGAGACGATTGGAGTGGGGGGTGGCTCCCCCCAGGGGGTCGGCGAATCCGTATCGATTCCGAACGTCGGGGCCGTGCCGTTCCTGGTCTCGGGCCGGTCGCGTGAGGCGTTGCGCGCCCAGGCCGAGCGACTGCTCAATGTCGTTGACACGCCTGCGCTTGACCTCGCGTACTCGCTTGCGACCACCCGCGCGTCGTTCGACCACCGCGCCGCGATCGTTGGTGACCTCCGCGCCGGTCTGGAAGCCCTGGCCAACGGCACCCCGGCTCCCGGTCTGGTTCAAGGCACCGCGGCGCGCGCGAAGCAGGCGTTCCTGTTCACAGGCCAGGGCGCCCAGCGCGTCGGCATGGGGCGTGACCTCCATCAGCGCTTCCCCGTCTTCGCCGAGGCCTTCGACGCGGTACTGCAGCACCTCGACCCGAAGCTGAAGGACGTCATCTGGGGCTCCGGCGAGCTCGACCAGACCCGGTACACGCAGCCGGCGCTGTTCGCCATCGAGGTCGCCCTCTACCGCCTCGTCGAGTCGTGGGGCCTCAAGCCGGACTTCGTGGCCGGCCATTCCATCGGTGAGATCGCCGCCGCCCACGTCGCCGGCGTGTTCAGCCTCGAAGACGCGGCCAAGCTCGTCACCGCTCGCGCCGACCTGATGCAGACCCTGCCGACCGGCGGCGTGATGATCGCGATCCAGGCCACCGAGGGCGAGGTCACCCCGCACCTGACCGAGGGCGTCTCCATCGCCGCGATCAACGGTCCGCGGTCGCTGGTCATCGCCGGTGTTGAACAAGAGGTTCGTAGGATCGTTGAACAATTCAATGATCGCAAGACGCGGCAGCTCCAGGTCTCCCACGCCTTCCACTCGCCGCTCATGGAGCCGATGCTCGACGAGTTCCGCGCGGCGATCTCCGGGATCATCTTCGAAGCGCCGATCATCCCGCTGATCTCCACCGTGACCGGCGAGCAGGCGCGCGTCGAGCAGATCACCTCGGCCGACTACTGGGTGTCGCACGTCCGCGAGACCGTGAGGTTCGCCGATGGCATCGCGTGGCTCACCTCGCACGGCGTCACGCAGTTCCTGGAGATCGGCCCGGACGGCATCCTGTCCGCGATGGTGCAGGACAGCGCCGACGACATCGTCGCCATCCCGCTGCTGCGCAAGGACCGCGACGAGGCCGAGGCCATCACGTCCGCGCTCGCCGGCCTGCACGTCCGCGGCACCAGGGTCGACTGGCCCGCCTACTTCGCCGGCACGGGCGCCGCCCGCGTCGAGCTGCCGACGTACGCGTTCCAGACCAAGCGCTACTGGCCCAAGGGCGGCGGCGGTTTCCAGGACCCGCGTGCCGCTGGTCTCGGTGCGGCGCAACACCCGTTGCTGACGGCGACCGTGTCGTTCGCCGACCAGGACGGCGCTCTGCTCACCGGCCGCCTGACCCGGCAGACCCACCCGTGGCTGGTCGATCACGCCGTGCGCGGCGCGGTTCTGCTGCCCGGCACGGCCTACCTGGAGCTCGCGATCCGCGCGGGCGACGAGGTCGGCTGCGACCGCGTCGAGGAACTCACGCTGACGGCACCGCTGATCGTCCCCGAGCGCGGCGGCGTGCAGGTGCAGCTGTGGATCGGCAACGCCGACGCGAACGGCCGCCGCACCGTCAAGATCTACTCGCGCGCCGAGGGCGCCGACGACGAACCGTGGACGCAGCACGCGATCGGTGTGCTGGGCGCGCCCGCACGTGAGATCTTCTTCGACACCACGGTGTGGCCGCCTGCGGGAGCCACCGCGCTGGACACAGAGGGCTGCTACGAGAACTTCGCCGCGATGGGCTTCGAGTACGGGCCCGTCTTCCAGGGACTCCGAGCAGCCTGGCGCGGCGAGGACGGCGTCGTGTACGCCGAGGTCGCGCTGCCGGAAGGCGTCGAGACGGCCGGATTCGGCCTGCACCCGGCACTTCTGGACTCGGCCCTGCACGCCGCTCTCGTCATCAGGGCGAGGGGCGAGGCCGGTCTGCCGTTCTCGTGGGAAGGCGTGTCGCTGCACGCGACCGGCGCCTCGACGCTGCGGGTCCGCCTGACCCGCTCGGGCGGCAACGCCTACGCCATCGCGGCGGTCGACGGTGCCGGTGCGCCGGTCGCGTCGGTCGACTCGCTCGTGGTGCGCGCGGTCGCCGCTGAGTCCTCTGTGGACCGTGACTCGCTGTTCCAGATCGACTGGGTGCCGGTGACGGTTCCCGCCGCGGGCACCGCGTTCTCCGTGCTGGGCGAGGACGTCTTCGGGCTCGGCGGAAGTGTGGACGCTGACGTCGTCGTCGTACCGGTTCTGGGCTCTGAGGACGTCGTCGCTTCGGTGCACGACCTGACCGAACGGGTTCTTGGACTTCTGCAAGAGGAACGCGACGAGCGCATCGTGTTCGTCACGAGCAGCGCCGACCTCGCTTCCGCCGCGGTGTGGGGAATGGTGCGTTCGGCGCAGTCCGAGTCACCCGGCCGGTTCTCGCTGGTCGAGCTGGACGGCACTCCCGGATCTCTGGCCGCGTTCGCCGCCGCGATCGGTTCCGAGGAGCCGCAGCTGGCGTTGCGCGACGGCGAGATCTACGCGCCGCGCCTGGCCCGCGCAGAGATCGAGGAGACCCCCGTCGAGTGGGGCGCGAAGGTCCTGATCACCGGTGGTACCGGTGGCCTGGGCAAGGTCATCGCGCGGCACCTGGTCGCTGAGCACGGCGTGCGTGAGCTGGTGCTGGTAAGCCGTCGTGGCACGGGTGACGTGTCGGAGCTGGAAGAGCTGGGCGCCACCGTCTCCGTCGTCGCGTGCGATGTCGCGGACGCTGAAGCCGTGGCCGCTCTCGTCGCCGAGCAAGAGATTTCGGCTGTCGTGCACAGCGCGGGTGTGCTGGACGACGGTGTGATCTCGTCGCTGACGCCGGTGCGCCTGCACGCGGTGTTGCGCCCCAAGGTCGACGCTGCGTGGAACCTTGCGACCGCGCTGCCGTCCGTGCCGCTGGTCCTGTTCTCGTCGCTCGCGGGCACGTGGGGCACGGCCGGTCAGGCGAACTACGCGGCAGGCAACCACTTCCTGGACGCGCTGGCGGAGTACCGGCGCTCGCAGGGCGCGCACACGGTGTCGCTGGCGTGGGGCGCTTGGGCGGTCGAGGGCATGCTGTCCGACGCGGACGCCGAGCGCATGACGCGAACCGGCATGCCGCCGCTGACCGTCGAGCAGGGCCTCGGGTTGTTCGACCGCGGCGTGGCTTCTTCCGCAGCGGTGCTGGTTCCGGCGCGGCTCGACCTGGGGACGTTGCGGCAGCGCGGCGAGGTGCCACTGTTGCTGCGCGGCCTGATCCGGATGCGGACGCGCCGCGCCGCCGCCGGTTCGGAGACCGCCGACACGCTGATCCGCCGCCTGTCGGGACTGGGCGCGGAGGAGCGTTCGGACGCGGTGCTGGAGCTCGTCCGCGGCCAGGTCGCCGCGGTGCTCGGGCATGCGAGTGGTGACGAGATCGAGCCGTCGCGCCAGTTCCAGGACCTGGGCTTCGACTCGCTGACCGCCGTCGAGCTGCGCAACCAGCTGACCGCGGTGACCGGGCTGCGGCTGCCCGCGACGATGGTGTTCGACTACCCGACGCCGGTCGCGCTGGCAGCGCACCTGCTGGACGAGCTGTTCGACGGCGCGACCGACGTCGTTGTGCCGTCTGTCGCCCAGGCCGCCGTTTCCGGCGACCCGATCGTGATCGTCGGCATGGGCTGCCGCTATCCGGACGGCATCGGCTCGGCGGACGACCTGTGGCGGCTGGTGTCCGAGGGCGGCGACGCGGTGTCGGGCCTGCCGTCGAACCGCGGCTGGGACCTCGAGAACCTCTACCACCCCGACCCCGACCATCCCGGCACGACGTACTCGCGTTCGGGCGGCTTCCTGCACGACGCGGGCGAGTTCGATGCCGGGTTCTTCGGCATGTCCCCGCGTGAAGCGCTGGGCACGGACTCGCAGCAGCGCATCCTGCTGGAGGTCGTGTGGGAGGCGATCGAGCACGCCGGCATCGACCCGGTCTCGTTGCGCGGCACGCAAACCGGTGTGTTCGCGGGCGTGATGTACAACGACTACGGCGCGCGGCTCGGCGGTGGTGACTTCGAGGGCTTCCAAGGCTCCGGCACGTCACCGTCCATTGTGTCCGGTCGTGTCTCCTACACCCTGGGGCTGGAAGGCCCCGCGGTCACCGTTGACACCGCTTGTTCGTCGTCACTGGTCGCGATGCACTGGGCGATGCAGGCTCTGCGCGCGGGGGAGTGCTCGCTGGCGCTGGCCGGTGGTGTGACGGTGATGTCGACGCCGACCGCGCTGATCGAGTTCTCCCGGCAGCGCGGGCTGTCACCGGACGGCCGCTGCAAGGCGTTCTCCGACTCGGCCGACGGTGTGGGCTGGTCCGAGGGCGCTGGTGTCGTGGTGCTGGAACGCATGTCTGACGCCGTGCGCAACGGGCACCCGATCCTCGCCGTGATCCGCGGTTCCGCCGTGAACCAGGACGGTGCCTCGAACGGCCTGATGGCACCGAACGGACCGGCTCAGCAGCGCGTGATCCGTGCCGCGCTGGCGAATGCGGGGCTGGCAACGTCCGATGTGGACGTTGTCGAGGCGCACGGCACCGGTACGACGCTCGGTGACCCGATCGAGGCGCAGGCACTGCTCGCGACCTACGGCCAGAACCGCTCGGAGCCGCTGCTGCTCGGTTCGGTCAAGTCGAACATGGGCCACACGCAGGCCGCCGCCGGTGTGGCCGGCGTGATCAAGATGGTGCAGGCGATGCGGCACGGCGTGCTGCCGCAGACGCTGCACGTCACCACGGCGTCCTCGCACGTCGACTGGACCGAGGGCGCCGTTGAGCTGCTGACCTCCTCGCGCGAATGGCCTTCTGCCGACCGGCCTCGCCGCGCGGGTGTCTCTTCGTTCGGTATCTCGGGTACCAACGCGCACATCATCATCGAACAGCCGCCTGCCGTTGACGCTCCGCCTTCCACGCCTGCGGACGTTGTTGTGCCGGTGGTGTTGTCCGGCCGCACGCGCCGTGCCGTTCGTGGTCAGGCCGCGCGGCTGCGTTCGTTCGTCGAGTCTTCTGAGGTGTCGTTGCAGGACTTGGCTTTCTCGCTGGCGACGACGCGTTCGGCGTTCGAGCAGCGGGCCGCCGTGGTGGCTTCCGGTCGGGAGTCGCTGCTGCGGGCGCTGGGTGCCCTCGCGACGGAGAACTCCGACGCCGCCGTGGTCGAGGGCGAGGTCACGCCGGGCAAGGTGGCGTTCCTGTTCTCCGGCCAGGGATCACAGCGCTTGGGCATGGGCCGCGAGCTCCACGCCCGCTACCCGGTGTTCGCCGCCGCTCTCGACGAGGTGCTGTCGAAGCTCCCTGTTCGTGACGTGATGTGGGGATCCTCCGAAGACAACCTGCAGCAGACCGGCAACGCTCAGCTCGCCCTGTTCGCGTTTGAGGTGGCGCTGTTCCGCCTCGTCCGGTCGTGGGGCGTGAAGGTCAACGCCGTGATCGGCCACTCGATCGGCGAGGTCGCCGCCGCGCACGTGGCCGGCGTGCTCTCCCTCGACGACGCCTGCACCCTGGTGTCCGCCCGCGCCCGCCTGATGCAGGCGTTGCCGACCGGCGGCGCGATGGTCGCCATCCAGGCAACGGAAGCCGAAGTCGCCCCGCTGCTGACGTCCGGCGTCTCGATCGCCGCGATCAACGGCCCGGCCTCGGTGACCGTGGCCGGTGTTGAACAAGAGGTTCGTAGGATCGTTGAACAATTCAACGATCGCAAGACCAAGTGGCTCCCGGTCTCGCACGCGTTCCACTCGCCGCTGATGGAGCCGATGCTCGACGAGTTCCGCCAGGTCGTCGACGATATTTCGTTCAACAATCCCACGATCCCGCTGTTCACTGGTGGGATTGTTGAACAATCCTCCGACCGGATTGTTCAACAATCCGACTACTGGGTGCGGCACGTCCGCGAGACCGTCCGCTTCCACGACGCGGTCGAGGCGGCGCGCGCTGCTGGCGTGACGACGTTCGTGGAGATCGGCCCCGAGGGTGCGCTGTCCGCGCTCGTCGACGACGCAATCCCGGTGCTGCGCAAGGACCGTTCGGAGGAGGCATCGGTCGCCCTGGCGCTGGGGCGCCTGTTCGCGTCCGGGGTGTCCGTGGACTGGAAGACGTACTTCGGCCCAGCACACCGGGTGACGCTGCCGACGTACGCGTTCCAGCACGAGTACTACTGGCCGCTGGGTTCCACTGCTCCGGTGGTGGCGGACGCGGACCCGGCGGATGCCCAGCTGTGGGCGGCGATCGAGCGCGGCGACACCCGCGAGCTCGCGGCGCTGCTGCGGCTGGGGGAGGAGCAGCGCTCGTCGCTGGACTCGCTGATCCCGGCGCTGTCGTCGTGGCGCGCGGGCAACCAGGAGAAGACGCTGCTCGACTCGTGGCGGTACCGGGTGTTGTGGGCGCCGGTCCGTGTCACGGGCACGCCCGTCTTGTCCGGCCACATCGTGGTTCTGACGACTCCCGCCGTCGACGCCGAGCCGTACCGCGCCGTGCTCGCGGCATACGGAGCGGAGGTCACGGTCGTCACGTCGGTCGCTGACGTGCCCGAGTGCGATCTCATCGTTTCGTTGGTGGCGTTGGACGAATCGCCATCCGACGTGCTCACCACGGGCCTGGAGCAGTCGATCCTGCTGGTCAAGTCCGTCGACACGCTGATCTGGGCGGTGACGTCCGGCGCGGTCGCGGCGGAGACCTCCGACTCGGTGCGTTCCGCCGCGCAGGCCGCGGTGTGGGGCTTCGGCCGTGCCGCCGCACTGGAGTACCCGCAGCGCTGGGCCGGTCTGATCGACGTGCCCGAGGTGCTGGACGAGAACGCGTTGCGCCGCTTCGTGTCCTGCGTCGCCGGTCTCGGCGGTGAGGACCAGCTTGCCGTCCGGTCGTCCGGCGTGATGGGCCGTCGTCTCGCGCACCGCCCGGTCGACGCGCTGCCGTCCGACTACACCGCCCACGGCACCGTGCTGATCACCGGCGGTACCGGTGGTCTCGGTGCCACGACGGCGAAGTGGCTGGCCGAGCGCGGCGTGCAAGGTCTTGTGCTGACGTCGCGTCGTGGCATCGACGCGCCAGGTGCGGCCGAACTCAAAGCCTCGCTGGAGGAACTCGGCCCACGTGTCTCGATCGTCGCCTGCGACGTGGCCGACCGCGACGCCCTGGCCGCGGTGGTCGCTGACATCGCTGACCTGTCCGGTGTCGTGCACACCGCCGGTGCGCCCAGCACGCTCCACTCGAACTGACAGAGCTGCCGGACTTCGCGACCGTGTTGTCCGCCAAGGTGATCGGTGCCACCAACCTCGACTCGCTGGTGGGCGACGTCGACTTCTTCGTGCTGTTCGGCTCGATCGCGGGTGTGTGGGGCAGCGGCGGCCAGGCGGCCTACGGTGCCGCGAACGCCTACTGCGACGCTCTCGCCGAGGCCCGCCGCGCCCGTGGCCTGCGGGCGACGTCGATCGCGTGGGGACCGTGGGCCGAGGTCGGCATGGCGACGCACGAGGCCATGTCCGACAACCTGGCACGCCGCGGCCTGACGTTCCTGCGGCCCGACCAGGCCGTGGCCGAGCTCAACCGCGCCGTGATGCACGACGACACCTGCGTCACCGTCGTCGACATCGACTGGGACACCTACTTCCCGCTGTTCACCTCGGTCCGTCCGGCACCGCTGCTGTCCGACCTGCCCGAGGTCAGGGCTTTGGCGGTCGTCGAGGAAGTCAGGCGCGACGACTCGGAGTTCGCGCGCA
The DNA here is from genome assembly GCF_012184385.1 of Lentzea indica. Taxonomy (GTDB): domain Bacteria; phylum Actinomycetota; class Actinomycetes; order Mycobacteriales; family Pseudonocardiaceae; genus Lentzea; species Lentzea indica. Next base: position 7,902 of record NZ_VSRL01000101.1, on the reverse strand, counting down.
AGCTCCGTTCACTGTCCGAAGAGGACCAGACGCGCAAGCTGATCGAACTGGTGCGCGCCGAGGCCGCCGCGACCCTCGGCCACACCTCGGTCGAGGAGGTGGGGGAGAACCGCGCGTTCCGCGACATCGGTTTCGACTCGCTGACCGCCGTGGAGCTGCGCAAGAAGCTGTCCGACGCCACCGGTCTGCCGTTGCCCGCGACCCTGGTCTTCGACTACCCGACTCCTGTCGTCCTCGCCGATCACTTGCTGGCCGAACTGCTCGGCTCCGCTTCGGAGCAGGCCGTCTACTCGGCGCAGATCGACTCGGACGAGCCGATCGCGATCGTCGGCATGAGCTGCCGCTTCCCCGGCGACGCCAATACGCCGGAAGCGTTCTGGGAGATGGTGCTCGCCGGTACGGACGCGATCACGGAGTTCCCGGCGGACCGCGGCTTCGACATGGCGCAGATGTACGACCCGGACCCGGACCGTCCCGGCACCACCTATACGACGGCCGGCGGCTATCTGCCCGACGCGGGCGACTTCGACCCGGCGTTCTTCGGCATCTCCCCGCGCGAAGCCACCGGCATGGACCCCCAGCAGCGGCTGCTGCTGGAAACCACCTGGGAGGCCGTGGAACGCGCGGGCATCGACCCGGCGGCGTTGCGCGGCAAGAAGGTCGGCGCGTTCATCGGCTCCTCGTACATCGAGTACGGCGGCGGTGACGGCGGTTCCGAGGGTTACCAGGTCACCGGCACCTCGCCGTCCGTGCTGTCCGGCCGCGTCGCCTACGTGTTCGGCTTCGAAGGCCCCGCTGTCACCGTCGACACCGCGTGCTCTTCCTCTTTGGTGGCAATGCATCTGGCCTGCCAGTCGCTGCGCACGGGCGAGTCCGCCTTCGCCGTCGCCGGCGGCGCGACGATCATGCCGAACCCGAAGCCGCTGATCGCGTTCTCCCGCCAGCGCGCACTCGCGAAGGACGGCCGCTGCAAGTCGTTCTCGGACTCCGCGGACGGCATGATCCTGTCCGAAGGCGTCGGCATGCTCCTGCTGATGCGTCAGTCCGACGCACTCGCTGCCGGACATCGCGTCCTGGCCGTCATCCGCGGCTCGGCGGTGAACCAGGACGGCGCCTCGAACGGCCTCTCCGCGCCGAACGGCCCATCGCAGCAGCGCGTCATCATGCAGGCCCTGGCCAACTCCGGTATCGCGACCAACGACATCGACGCCCTGGACGCCCACGGCACCGGCACGTCGCTCGGCGACCCGATCGAGGCCCAGGCCCTCTTCAACACCTACGGCCGAGACCGCGACGCCGACCGCCCGCTCCTCCTCGGTTCGGTGAAGTCCAACATCGGCCACACCCAGTCCGCCGCCGGCGTCGCCTCCGTCATCAAGATGGTCATGGCGCTCCAGCACGGCGTCCTTCCCCGCACGCTGCACGCCGCCGAACCGTCCACGCACGTCGACTGGAGCCCCGGCACCATCTCGCTGCTGCACGACACGACCCCATGGCCCGACACGGGCCGTGCCCGCCGTTGCGCCGTCTCATCGTTCGGCATCAGCGGTACGAACGCCCACGTGATCTTGGAGGCCGCGACCGCGCCAGAACTGTCGGTGCCGTCTGAGACGATTGGGATGGGGGGTGGATCCCCCTGGGGGGCCGGCGAATCGGTATCGATTCCGTGGCCGGTGTCCGCGAAGTCCGACGCCGCCCTGCGTGCACAGATCGCCGGGCTCGGCGAACTCACCGCGAACCCCGCAGACATCGCCCACAGCCTCAGCCTCCGCCCGGACTTCGACCACCGGGCCGTCCTGATCGACGGCGTCGAAACCAGGGGCATCGCCGACCTGGAGCGCAAGGTCGTGTTCATCTTCCCCGGCCAGGGCTCGCAATGGGTCGGCATGGGCGCGCAACTCCTCGACGAGTCGCCCATCTTCGCCGCCCGCCTGACCGAGTGCGCCGCCGCCCTGAAGCCGCACACCGACTGGAACCTCCTCGAGGTCATCCGCGGCGCGGGCAGCCTCGACCGCGTCGACGTCGTCCAGCCCGCGAGCTGGGCGATGATGGTGTCGCTCGCCGAGGTCTGGAAGCACCACGGCGTCACCCCGGACGCCGTCATCGGCCACTCCCAGGGCGAGATCGCCGCGGCAGCGGTCAGCGGAGCGCTCAGCCTCGAAGACGCCGCGAAGGTCGTCGCCCTGCGCAGCCAGGCCATCGGCCGCGTCATGTCGGGCCGCGGCAGCATCGTGTCGATCGGACTATCGGCGCAAGAAGTCCAGCCACACCTCGAAGAATGGGGCGACCGCCTCAGCCTCGCCGCCACCAACGGCCCGCGCAGCGTCGCCGTGTCCGGTGACCTGGAGGCGCTGGACGCGTTCTGCGGCAAGCTCGTCGAGCAGGGCGTACGAGTCCGCCGCATCGAGGTCGACTACGCCTCGCACTCGGCTCAGGTCGAGGACATCCGCGACGACGTGCTCAATGACCTCGCGAGCATCAGGCCGCAAACGCCGCACACGAAGTTCCTCTCCACGGTCACCGGCGAGTGGAACGACGCGAACACCGACGCCGAGTACTGGTTCACGAACCTCCGCCAGACCGTGCACCTGTACGAAGCCGTCGAGGAGCTGATCAGCACGGGACACCAGGTGTTCGTGGAGGTCAGCTCGCACCCGGTGCTCACGCCGGGCGTGCAGGACGCGCTGGAAGGCAAGCGCGGCGTCGTCACCGGCACGTTGCGCCGCGACACCGGCGGCCTGCAGCGCGTCCTCATGTCACTGGCCGAAGTCTGGGTCCGCGGTTTCCCGGTCAAGTGGCGCCTCGACGGCACCCGCGTCGACCTGCCCACCTACCCGTTCCAGCACGAGCGGTTCTGGATCGGCCCGCCGCAGCACCCGGTCGCGGCGCCGGACCAGGACCCGGCGGACACCGCGTTCTGGCAGGCCGTCGAGCAGTCCGACCTTGCGGCGCTCACCCAGAGCCTGCACCTCGACGAGGACACGCTCGCCGCCGTCCTGCCCGCACTGAACACCTGGCGCCAGAGCAGCCGTGATCAGTCCACAACGGACTCCTGGCGTTACCGCACGACGTGGAAGCCGTTGCGCGGTCTCAGCAACGGCAAGCTCACCGGCACCTGGGTCGTCGTCACCACAGACGGCATCGACGACACCGACGTCGTCGCCGCGCTCGGTGACGTGCAGCGAATCGTCCTGGACGCCAACGACGACCGCGCTGCCGTAGCGGCAAAGTTGGTCGAGACGGACCGTATCGTCTCGTTGCTGCCCACCGATGAACGCCCCGGCCCGCTCGGCCTGCCGCTCGGCTTGCTGCTGACCATCAACCTGATCAACGCGCTCGGCGACGCCGGCAGCACCGCCCAGGTCTGGAACATCTCCCGCAACGCCCTCTCGACCGGCCGCGCGGACACCGTCGCCCACCCGGCGCAGGTGCAGGCGATCGGCATCGGCTGGACCGCCGCGCTGGAGCACCCGCAACGCTGGGGCGGCTCCATCGACCTGCCGGAACGGTTGGACGCCCGCGCGACGCAACGGTTCGTCTCGTTGCTCGCGAACGCGGGCGACGAGGACCAGCTCGCCATCCGCGCGTCCGGTGTTCTCGCGCGCGCGTAGTCCGTGCTCCGTCGAAGCCCAGCGGCACAGACTGGACCCCGCGCGGCACCACGATCATCACTGGCGGCACCGGAACGCTCGGCCCGCACGTCGCCCGCTTCTTCGCGCACAAGGGTGCCGAACACCTGGTGCTCACCAGCCGCCGCGGTCTCGACGCACCGGGCGTACGTGAACTCGTTGCGGAGCTGGAAGAAATCGGCACGCCCACGACGGTCGTCGCGTGCGACATCGCTCGCAGGGACGACGTCGAGCGCATGCTGGACGACCTACGCGCCGATGGCCGTGAGATCCGGTCGGTGATCCACACCGCGGCGGTGATCGGCCTGCACTCGATCGACGAGTCCACTGTGGAGGGTCTACGCGAGATCCTCGCCGCCAAGGTCGACGGCGCCACCCACCTGGACGAGCTGCTGACCGAGGACCTCGACGCGTTCGTGCTGTTCTCGTCGATCTCCGGCATGTGGGGCTCGGGCAACCACGCCTCCTACGTCGCCGGCAACGCCTACCTGAACTCGCTCGCCGCCAACCGTCGTGCGCGTGGGCTCAAGTGCACCTCGATCTCGTGGGGCATCTGGTCCGACGACATCGGCCTCGGCCGCGTCGACACCGAGCAGATCCGCCGCAGTGGCCTGGAGTTCATGAAGGCACGGCTGGCGCTGGCCGGTCTGCAGCGCGCGATCGAGGACGACGAGACCGAGATCGCCATCGCGAACATCGCCTGGGACCGCTACCACCCGGTCTTCACCGCGATGCGCCCGACCACGCTCTTCGAGGAGCTGCCGGAGGTCCGCGCTCTCGCGGTCGCCGCCGAGCAGACGTCCTCCAACGCTGACGGCGACTTCGCGTCCAAGCTCAGGGCCCTGCCGCCCGCCGAACGCGAACAGCAGCTGCTAGAGCTCGTCCGCGCAGAAGCCGCGTCCGTGCTGGGCATGGCCTCGGCCGACGCGCTGACCGAGCACCGGGCGTTCCGCGAGGCCGGCTTCGACTCGATCACCGCGGTCGACCTGCGCAACAAGCTCGCCGCCGCAACGGGTCTGGCGCTGCCGACCACGATGGTGTTCGACCACCCGAGCCCGCTCGCGCTGACCGAGTTCCTGCTCGGCGAACTGCTCGGCGCCGACGTTCCGGCCACCGCCCCTGTGATCGCCGCGGCCGCGTCCGACGACCCGATCGCGATCATCGGCATGGCCTGCCGCTATCCGGGTGGTGTGGCAACGCCGGAAGACCTGTGGAACGTCGTGGTGAACGGCGTCGACGCGATCTCCGGCTTCCCCACCGACCGCGGCTGGGACGGGGACTCCCTCTACAACCCCGACCCGGACGCCCCCGGTGGTGCCTACTCGGTGCAGGGCGGCTTCCTGCACGGCGTCGCGGACTTCGACCCCGGCTTCTTCGGCATCAGCCCGCGCGAGGCCCTGTCGATGGACCCGCAGCAGCGTCTGCTCCTCGAAACCGCCTGGGAGTCCATCGAACGCGCCGGCATCGACCCCCAGTCGCTGAAGGGATCCCTGACCGGAGCGTTCATCGGCGCCTCCTACCAGGACTACTCGGCGGGCGGCTCCGACCAGCCGGGCGACGAGGGCCACATGATCACCGGCACGCTCTCCAGCGTGCTGTCCGGCCGGGTCTCCTACCTGTTCGGACTGGAAGGCCCTGCTGTCACCCTCGACACGGCCTGCTCGTCGTCCTTGGTGGCGTTGCACCTGGCCTGCCAGTCACTGCGCGACGGCGAGTCGACCCTGGCTTTGGCCGGTGGCGTTTCTGTCATGGCGACGCCTGGCGCCTTCGTCGGCTTCTGCCGCCAACGCGCGTTGGCTAAGGACGGCCGCTGCAAGGCCTACTCCGACGCCGCCGACGGCATGACCCTCGCCGAGGGTGTCGGCCTGGTCCTGCTGGAACGACTCTCCGACGCCGTCCGCAACGGCCACCGGATTCTGGCGGTCGTGCGCGGCTCCGCGGTGAACCAGGACGGCGCCTCCAACGGCCTGACCGCCCCCAACGGCCCCTCCCAGCAACGCGTCATCCGCCAGGCACTGGCGAACGCCCGCCTGGAACCGTCCGAAGTGGACGCCGTCGACGGTCACGGCACCGGCACGACGCTGGGCGACCCGATCGAGGCCCAGGCCCTGCTCGCCACCTACGGCCAGAACCGTTCCGAACCGCTGCTCCTCGGCTCGATGAAGTCGAACATCGGCCACACCCAGATGGCCTCCGGTGTCGCTTCCATCATCAAGATGGTGCTGGCGCTGCGGGCCGGCGTACTGCCCCGCACCCTGCACGTCGACCAGCCCTCGACGAAGGTCGACTGGTCCTCCGGCTCCATCAAGCTCCTCGCCACCGAGGAAATCTGGCCGGAAACCGGCCGCCCCCGCCGCGCCGGCGTCTCCTCCTTCGGCCTTTCCGGCACAAACGCCCACGTAGTGCTAGAGGCCGCCCCCGAATCTGTGGACAACCCGTCCCCTGTGGGCAACTCCGCGGTGCCGGTGCTGCTGTCGGCGCGCGCGGACGAGGCGCTGAAACAGGTCGCGGGCCGCCTCCTCGAGGTCGACGCGGACCTCGTCGACCTGGCCGCGAGCCTCGCCACGAAGCGGTCCACGTTCGAGCGGCGCGCGGTCGTCGTCGCGAGCGACCGCGACGAGCTGGTGCGCGGCCTGACGGCGTTGCGCGACGACCAGCCGGACGCGTCCGTAACGCGGGGCCAGACCACGCGCGGCCGCACCGCGTTCCTGTTCACCGGACAGGGTTCGCAGCGCCTCGGCATGGGCCGCGACCTGTACCGGCGCTACCCGGTGTTCGCCGACGCGCTCGACGCGGTCTACGGCCATCTCGACGCGGACCTCGACCGCCCGCTGCGCGACGTCATGTGGGGCGAGGACGCGGAAGCGCTCAACCAGACCGGTTACGCGCAGCCCGCGATCTTCGCGGTCGAGGTCGCCCTCTACCGGCTCGTCGAGTCGTGGGGCGTCACGCCGGACTACCTGGCTGGCCACTCCATCGGCGAGATCGCCGCCGCGCACGTCGCCGGCGTGCTCAGCCTGGACGACGCGTGCACGTTGATCTCCGCCCGCGCCCGTCTGATGCAGACGCTGCCGACCGGCGGCGCGATGGTCGCCATCCAGGCCACCGAGGACGAGATCACCCCGCACCTCACTGACGGCGTCTCGCTGGCCGCGGTCAACGGGCCGGCGTCCGTCGTCGTGGCCGGTGTTGAACAAGAGGTTCGTCGGATTGTCGAACGATTCAACGAGCGCAAGTCCAAGCAGCTCGCCGTCAGCCACGCGTTCCACTCGCCGCTGATGGAGCCGATGCTCGACGACTTCCGGGCCGTGGTCGACGGTATTTCGTTCAACAATCCGACGATCCCATTGGTCACTCGTGGGATTGTTCGACAATCCGACCACTGGGTGCGGCACGTTCGCGAGACCGTCAGGTTCGCCGACGCCGTCACGCAGCTGGAAGGCAAGGGCGTGCGGGCGTTCCTGGAGATCGGCCCAGACGGCGTGCTCACCGGTATGGCGCAGGAGTCGCTCACCGAAGAGGCCGTGCTGGTCCCCGCACTGCGCCGCGACCGCGACGAGGTCGTGACGCTGCTGACCGCGCTGGCCGGCATCCACGTGCGCGGCACGACCGTCGACTGGGCCGCGTACTTCGCGGGCACCAACGCGACGGTCGAGCTGCCGACGTATCCGTTCCAGCACCAGCGCTTCTGGCCGGAACCCGTCACGGCGGACGGCAAGGACGGCGACTTCGTCGACGATGACTTCTGGGCTGCCGTCGAACGCGAGGACTTCGCCGCGCTGACGAAGTGGCGTTCGCGTAAACAGCAGTCCACAGTGGACTCCTGGCGCTACGCGGTCACGTGGAAGCCGATCACGACCTCGGCCGCCCTCACCGGCCCGTGGCTGGTCCTCACCGACCACGACGCGTCCGAGCTGATCGACGCGCTGGGCGTCGACACCATGGTCGTCGACCCTGCGTCCACCAGGGCAGAACTGGCCGAACAGGTTCGCGGTGACTACGCCGGCGTGCTGTCGCTGCTCGCGATCAACGCCGGCGTCGAGGATGCCCTGGTCCGCACTTCCGTTGTGGTACAAGCACTGGGCGACGCGGGAGTCGACGCCCCGCTGTGGGTCGCGACGCAGGGCGCGGTGTCGGTCGGCGGCGGTGAGCAGATCGCCAATCCCGGCCTCGCCGCGGTCCACGGCCTCGGCCGCGTGATCGCGCTGGAGCACCCGCAGCGCTGGGGCGGCTTGATCGACCTGCCCGCGACGCTCGACTGGAACACCGCGCG
>NZ_VSRL01000100.1 GCF_012184385.1 Lentzea indica | reverse complement strand
GTGGCCGTCGCCGCCGGTGTGGTGCCGCTGGCCACGGGCGTCGACGGCGCGGGCTCGATCCGCATCCCGGCCGCGTGGTGTCGGCGTGCTCGGTCTGAAGATGACGTCGTCCGAACGTGCCGCGGTCGGTGTCTTCACCCGTGATCCAGACCTGCTCGCGATCTACACGGGCACCTCGGAGGTCAACTCGCCGGCCGCGGTCTGGTCCACGGACCTGGGTTTCGCGTCCGTGGACGCCGAGCAGGCCGAGATCGCCTGGCGGGCGGCTGTTCCGCTACATCCGAGTCCCGTCTCGTTGTCGTTCAAGGACCCCACGGACGACTGGTTCGCCGGCCGCTGCGGACCGAACCCGTTGCTGGACGAGCTGTTCGAGACCACGGACCTGCTGCTCACTCCGACCGCACCCGGCCCGCCGCACGGCCACGACGGTCCGGGCTCGCGCATCAACACCAGCTTGACCTGGGCGTTCAACCTCAGCGGCCACCCGGCGATCAGCATTCCGGCGGGGTTCGACTCCGAAGGTCTGCCCGTTGGACTGCAGGCCGTGGCACGGCACGGACGGGAGGCCGACCTGATCGCCGCCGCCCGCACCGTCCTGTCCTACCGCTAGCACTGATCCCGGCGCGGGCAAGGCGGGCGCTGTGGTGGCTGCGGGAGTACTGGCGGTGTCGGTCGCGGCGAGCAGCGGAGGCCTGTCACTCGGCGGCGGCGCGTCGACGACCTCGGCCGACTGGAGTGCGTGTCGCACTCCTTCGGGGGGGGCAACGTCGCGGTCGTGTCCGTGGCGTGGGTCGGCTTCCGGAACCGCCGCGACGCGGGCGAGTTCAAGAAGCTGATCGACGTGCACGGCACCGGCGACATCACGCCGCTCGCCACCCCTCTGCTCGACCTGGCCGAGATGGCGAGCTGGCTGCCGCGTTAGGCAGCGACCGAACCCAGTTGTCGAGAATCGGCGACCTGCTACGACACAGGGCTATGAACACGCGCGTCGACGACTACATAGCCGGGCTGCCCGAGTGGCAGCAGGACATCTGCCGCGAGGTCCGCAGGCTCGTCCACGAGGCCGACCCGGACGTCGAGGAGACGATCAAGTTCACGAACCGGCCCTACTTCGTGCTGGACGGCAACATCTGCGCGTTGCTCGGCACCAAGGACCACGTGAACGTGATGCTCTACGACAAGGCGATCGTGCCGGACCCGGAGAACATCATCACGAGCGGGCACGCGAACAAGACCGCCCGCATGATCTCCGTGTACCGCGACCAGCCGATCAACGGGCCCGCGCTCGTCGAGATGTTCCGCCACATCATCGCCAACAACCGCCGCCGGAAGAGTGTCGGACCTCGTCGGTAGCCTCATGACGCATGGAGGTCGAGATCTACACCGACGGGGCGTGCAGTCCCAATCCCGGTCCTGGCGGCTGGGGTGCTGTGCTGCGCTACGGCGAGCACGAGAAGGACATGTACGGCGGTGACATCGGCCCGACGACGAACAACCGCATGGAACTGATGGCGCCCATCGTGGCGTTGGAGAGCCTCACGCGACCGTCCACCGTGAAGCTCTACACAGACAGCACCTACGTCCGCAACGGAATCACCTCATGGGTGCACGGGTGGAAGACGAACGGCTGGCTCACGAAGGCACGTGAGCCGGTCAAGAACGCCGACCTGTGGCGCCGCCTGGAAGAAGCTGCCAACAGGCACGAGGTGGAGTGGCACTGGGTCAAGGGCCATGCGGGCCACCCGGAGAACGAGCGCGCGGACCGTCTGGCCGTGCGCGGAGTGGAGGAGGTGACGGGGCGGGACATCACGCAGCCCCAGGCAAAACCGAAGAAGGCGGCGAAGCCGAAGCCGAAGCCGAAGCAACCACGCGAGCTGAGCGGCGAACCGTGTGGCGCGCCCACGAAGAAGGGCACGCCGTGTCCGATCACCGCCGGGCCGAACGGACTGTGTCACGTGCACGACCCGGCGTTGCAGTGCGGTGCCCTCACGAAGAAGGGCATGCCCTGCACGATCGCGACAGGCGGCGGCCGGTGTGACCACCACCAGGACTCGCTGGAGCTGTTCACGTGACCGCGAGCGAAGCCAGCAGTCGCAAGGCCTCCTCCGACGGACTACCAGGCGCGGCCACGTAGGTCACCAACGCCTGCCCCGCGTCCGAGGTCAACGTCTCCACGGCCAGTTCCAGCGGACCGAGCTGCGGGTGGTTCATGCGCTTGAACATGGGCTCCCGCTCGCGCACCGGATGCTCCGCCCACAGCGCGCGGAACAACGGCGAGACCTCTGACATCTCTTCGACCAGCGCGAGCAGCGCCGGGTCGTCGGGGTGCACGCCGTAGTCCGCACGCAGGTAGCCGACGTTCTCGCGCGCGCAGTCCGTCCAGCCGGGGAACAGGTCCCGCGCGGCCGGGTCGGTGAACATGTACCGCACCATGTTCGGCTGCTCGCGGAAGTCCGTCACCAGTGCCGCGGCCAACGGGTTCCACGCCAGCACGTCGAGCCGCCGGCCGAGGACCATCGCCGGCACGCCCTGCAACGCGTCGAGCAGCCACCGCAACGCCGGCCGCACCTCCTCCGACGGCGACTCCACCCGCGTGGGCCGCGCCAGCCGGTACAGGTGCGCGCGCTCGGCACCGTCCAGGCCGAGCGCCTGTGCCAACGCGTCCAGGATCGAGTCGGACGCGTTGGAGGCGCGCCCCTGCTCCATCCGCGTGTAGTAGTCGACGCTGATACCGGCCAGCTGCGCCAGCTCTTCGCGGCGCAGCCCCGGAACGCGCCGCCGCGACGCTCGTTCCGGCGGATCCAGTGCCGCGCGGCGGGCACGCAGGAACTCCCCCAGCTCGCTCACGGCACCCATCATGCCGGGATAGCCCCCACCAGGCCGCCGTCGACCACGAAGTCCTGCCCCGTCACGTACCCCGACCGGTCGGACAGCAGGAACGCCACCACGTGCGCCACGTCCTCCGGCACACCGAGCCGTCCCATCGGCACCTGCCGGCGGAACGGCTCGTCGTCCTCCACGTTCTCCCGGAACATGTCCGTCGCGATGTAGCCGGGACTCACCGTGTTGACCCGAACCCCGGGCATCTCCGCCCCGAGCGTGCGCGCCAGGCTGTGCACCGCCGCCTTGCTGGCCGTGTAGAGCGAGGCGCCGGCGAGCCCTCGATGGACCGTCCACGACGCGTTGATCACCACCGACGCACCGGGCTTGAGCCGTGCTCGCTGCACCATGAAGTACACGCCCTTGAAGTTCGTGGCCAGTACCCGGTCCACGTCCTCCTCGGTGACCCTCCCGAACTCCGTGAACACCCCGACACCCGCGTTCGCGAAGACCCCGTCGACCTCACCGACCTGCTCCGCCAACGCCTCGACATCGGCCAGCTTCGACACGTCCGCCGCCACGGTCTCCACGTCGAGTTCCTTGCGCGCCAACGCCAACCGCTCTTCCGAACGCCCGGCCAGCACGACCCGCGCACCTTCCTCGACCAGCACCCGCGCCGTCGCCAGCCCGATGCCACTACCGCCACCCGTGATCAGAAACGTCTTCATGGCTCCGAGATTCCGCCACGTGCCGCCCCTGAACCAGACCCGCCGTTTCCTGGGTCCGGCAAGACCAGGCTGAACCCCGCGAACCGGCGTAGCGTCGCCCTCATGCTTCCCGAATCCGCCAGGGCGGTGCTGGAGTCGAACGCGCTCGCCCACCTCGTGACGCTGGGCCAGGACGGGGCACCTCAGGTGACCATCGTCTGGGTGGGCCTGGACGGCGACGAGATCGTCTCCGGCCACCTGATGCAGCACCAGAAGGTCCGCAACATCCGCAACGACGGCCGCGTAGTGCTGTCACTCGAAACCCCGAACATCAACGAGATGGGCCTGCAGGAGTACCTGGTCATCTACGGCACCGCGCGCATCACCGAGGGCGGGGCGCCGGAGCTGCTCCAGCGCCTCGCGCACACCTACCTCGGTCCCGAGGTGAAGTTCCCGCCGTTCGACAACCCGCCGCCCGGCTTCGTCACGCGCATCAAGGTCGACCGCGTGGCCGGCGTCGGCCCCTGGGTCTCCCAGGGCTCGTAGAAGGAGTGGACAGCGGGCTGGCCCGTGTAGTTCGGGCCGGCCTTGTCGTCAGCGCCCAGGTAGGTGAACGGAAGCCGGGGCTGCCCTTCGCCGGTGTAGCCGATGCGACGCTTGCGGTTGTCGTAGGTGAATCCGGCCTCGCGCAACGCTTTGGTCAGCGCGCGACCGAACGGGACACCGTCGGCGCGGCGCACACTGGCGACGTCGAAGTTCGCCACGAGGCGACCGCGGGCGAGAGCCAGGACGCAGCGCGCACCAGCAGGCCGAGTTTGTCGCCCACGTAGTGCAAACCGTGCACGCACGTCACAAGATCGACGGACGCAGCCGGATTCCACTGGTCAACCGGCGCGACTACGAAACTCAACCCCGGGCATGCGGGCACGTGGTGATCGACGAGGTCAACCCCGACGATCGTCACGTCCTCCCGCGCCGCTTCAGCCAGTGCTTTGCCTGAGCCGCAGCAGAGATCCACCCAACGGGCCCCAGGTCTCAGTGAAAGATCGGTTCCCAGCTCGCGGCGGTAGCTCGCCAAGCCTCGTTCGCGGTTCATCTCGCAGTTCGCGACGACCGACGAACTCCACAGCGTCTCGTCGTCGAGCAGGCTCACCGGAGCACCTTGGCCAGGCGTGCCATGCCCTCGGCGATCTCCTCCGGTGTGTTGGTGGTGAAGGACATCCGGAACGTCGCATGGTCCGGCATCGTCGCGAAGAACGGCGCACCAGGCACAAAAGCGACGTCGTGGCGCAGCGCCTCCTTCAGCAACTCGGCGCTGTCCGCGGAACCGGGCAGCCGCAGCCACACGAACATGCCACCGTCCGGATCGCTCCACGTCGTGCCATCAGGGACAGTCAAAGGCAATGCGGCGATCATCGCATCCCGACGTGCGCCGTACTCGACGCACAAGCGGGAGACGTGAGCGTCGAGATCGTTGTGCGTCAGGTACGCCGCGGCGGCGGCCTGGTCCACAGTGGACGTGTGCAGGTCGGCGGCCTGCTTCACGATCACCAGCGTGCGGAGCAGGTCCGCGGGTGCCCGCAGCCAGCCGAGGCGCATGCCGGGCGCGCCGACCTTCGAGAAGCTGCCCAGGTAGATGGTTCTATCGCTGATCGATGCGAGCGGGGCGACGGCGGAGCCCCGGTAGCGGAGCTCGCCGTAGGGATCGTCCTCGACGATCCACAGGTCGTGTTCGGCGGCGATTTCCGCGATCTCCGCACGTCGTGAGGCCGACAGCGTGCGCCCGGTCGGATTGGCGAACGTCGGCACGAGGTACAGCAGTCCAGGTTTCTCCGCGGCCACAACGGACCGCAGCGACGCGGGGTCCAGGCCGTCGGCGTCGCTCGCGACGGGCACGATGCGGGCGCCGGCCATCTGGAAACACTGCAGCGCCGCCAAATACGTCGGTTCCTCGACCGCCACGACGGCGCCCGGTTCCAGCAGCGCGGTGGCCACCAGCGACAGCGCCTGCTGGGAACCGGTGGTGATCAGCACGTCCGATGTGGGCAGTCCACGGCCGGTCAGGCGCGCGGAGACCAGCGAGCGCAGTGCCGGATTTCCTTCTGTGGGGGCATATTGCAGCACTGAGCGGTCCCGCAACGCGAGATCGTAGGCGGCGCGCACACCGTCCAGGTCGAACAGTTCGGGGGCGGGAAGTCCACCCGCGAAAGAAATCACCTCGGGACGAGAGGTCAGCGCGAGCAGGTCGCGCACCGGAGAGCTGGCCACGGAGAGGGTGCGGTGCATGAACTTCACGTTAACCGGGCCCGGTTCCAGTCGAACGCGGATTTTCTGTCAGTGGCCGTGGCTAGCGTGGCAGTATGGACATCGAGACACGTGAAGAACAGCCCTACGCCGCGGTCAGGGCCACGGTGACGCTGGAGACGTTCGCCAAGATCGCCGACCGGTTTCCCGAGGTCATGCAGTGGCTGGCCGATCGCGAGTTACCGATCCTCGGCGCGCCGTTCTTCCGGTACTTACGCGTCACGGGCGAGGAGTACGAGGTGGAGGCCGCCATTCCCACGATCGCCGAGGTGCCCGGCTCCGGTGACGTGTTCACGGCGACGTTGCCCGCGGGCCGGTACGCGGTGGAGGTCCACGAGGGCCACCTGGACGGGCTGGTCGCCGTCACCGAACGGATCCTCGAGGACAAGACCCTCGAGTTCGATCGCGACGGTGACAGCTGGGGCGCCCGCCTGGAGACGTACTTCACCGACCCCGCGGTCGAGCCGGATCCAGCCAAGTGGAAGACGGAGGTGGCCATCCGCCTCGCCGACTGAGCTCGACCGTATATGCCGAACGAGCTATATTGCTGGCATGGCATCTACGTTCGCCGTGCTGGCGGATCCGAGTCGCCGGGAGATCCTCGACCTGCTGCGTGAGCGCGAGCGGCCGGTCGGCGACCTCGTCGACCGGCTGACGCTCACCCAGCCGACCGTCTCGAAGCACCTCAAGGTGCTGCGTGAGGCCGGTCTGGTCGAGGTGCGCACCGACGCCCAACGGCGCTGGTACAGGCTCTCCCCCGGCCCGCTGGCGGAGATCGACGCCTGGCTGGCGCCCTACCGGCGGATGTGGGAGAAGAGCCTGGACGCGCTCGAACGACGACTCGACGAGATCGAAGGGAACTGACCCGTGGACGCCGAACTGCGGATGATCGAGGGCAAGCCCGTCCTGCGCTTCGAGCGCAGGCTGCGGCACTCGCCGGAGAAGGTCTGGCGGGTCGTCACCGATCCGGCCGAGATGAAGCACTGGTTCCCGGCCGAGGTCGAGATCGACGGCCAGAAGATGCGCTTCACGTTCCCGGACGCGGCCCCTGTCGACTCCGACGGCGGCGAGGGCGAGTTGCTCGAGTCCGACCCGCCGAAGGTGTTCGCGTTCCGCTGGCTGGGCGACGTGCTGCGTTTCGAGATCCTGCCGAACGACGACGGCTGCCTGCTGGTCTTCACCGCGGTCGTCACGAACAAGCTGTCCGTCGGCCGCGACACCCCCGGCTGGATCACCTGCCTGGACGCGCTGGTCGCCCACGCCGACGGCACGAAGTTCGAGCCGCCGCCGGAGTGGCTGTCGCGCATCGAGCACTACGTCAGGAAGTTCGGCCTGGACGAGGGCACCGACCAGCCTGACGGAGTGCTGTTCGTCCGCGACCTGGTCTGGAAGCCGCTCGACGACGCCTGGCAGCTCCTCACCGAAGGCACGGAGGACACCGTGCCGGCCCGCGCCGCGCATCCAAGCCTCACCCCGGGCAAGGTCACCAGGTCCGAGCCACCGCGCCTGCTGGAGTACGAGTGGCTCCAGGACGGCGAACCGAAGGGCGTCGTGCGCTGGGAGTTCGACCACGTGCCGCTGCAGGGCACGACGGTCACGCTGTTCCAGGAGAACGCCCACGGCCCTGAGGCGCTCGCGGCGTGGCACGTGCACCTGGAGCTGTTCTTCGCGGCCACGCAGGGCGAGATCCGCTGCCCCTGGCCCACCGACCGCGAGGAGGAGCTCGCCAAGCGCTACGCCGAGCGCTGACAACCAAACCGGCCGCGACCGCACCCCGCTGGAATCAGGTCGTCGCGAAGCGGTCAACGCCCACGCCGCTGATCAGCAGCCGCTCCTTGCGGTTGCCCATCAGCCGCTGCGTCCAGTCGACGAAACCGCCGTCGCCGATCTCCACGCCGTTGCGGAAAACCTTGAAGCACAAGCCCTGGTAGTACCCGGTACGCCGCGAAGGGTCGGCGGGCAGGTCACCGCGCACCACCTCGAAGCGAGGGTCCAGCACGGTCACGCGCACCTCGATGTCACCGCACGCCTCACGCAGAAACGCGATGTGCTCAGCGAAGTGCTGCCGCTCAAAGGCAAGCGACCCGCGGTCACGCCCGGCCGACACCGCGGCGAACAACGTGAAGTGCGCGAACCTCCCGGCACCGCTGAACAACTGCGCACGCACGACGCGTTGCACCGCCGCCAGCCGCACGTCGTCAGGACCGGATTGCCTGCGTACGGCAGCTTCGAGCGCCAACGCGTTGGTCGGGTCGGCCGCGACCTCGGTCCCGCGAATGGTCGACAGCACGTTGTTCTGGTCCATCTCCGCCACGGCGGAGCACGTTCCCAGCGGTGCTACGGGAGCAAGCCCCAGCACGGAGAACGACGGCGGCAGTGCCGCCAGCAGCCCGTCCTCCGCTGCCCGCAGCACGCCGAACGGCACGTCGGCCGGCGCCACGAAGCGGTCGGAGCGGTACTGCCGCAACACGTCCGGCCCCGACAACGCGTTCGCGCGCCGGCGCATCAACGCGAGCAGCACGGTCGTGAGGTCGCTGCCCGGCAGCCCCGCGAGCCGGTCCAGCGCCTCCTCGCCGCCCAACGTCCGCAGCACCCGCGTCAAGACACCCATACCTGTCATGATCCGCGTACCGGCCAGCGGATTTCCGCGAGCACGCCGAAGGCTGGGGTCGAGCCATGAGCGACACCCAGGCTGTCCGGGATGGCGAGCTGTGGGGCTGAACGGCCGCCGCGGGCACCACGGTGCTCGACCTGGCGTGCGGCAGCGGCGAGTTCTGTGCCGTGGCAATGGACGCGGGCGCACGAGCCACCGGGATCGACATCTCGCACGCCATGATCGAGCTGGCGCGGCAGGCGAGCAACGCAGAGTTCCACGTGCGGGCGCTGGGGCACTTGCCTTGGGAGGACGGCAGATTCGACGTCGTGACGGCCTTCAACGCGTTGTTCTTCGCGGCCGACCCTGAAGGAGCGTTCGCGGAGCCCGGCACGCGCAGGCGCGTGGAACTGCCAGAGCCGCAGGTGAAACTCACGATCGACATTCCTCAGGAACATCCCGACGAGGACACGATGCTGCGCACCTTCCTGAGCGTGGGCAGGTACCAGCGCCTCATCGAGAGCGAGGGTGAAGAAAGTGTCGCGGAGAAGATCAAGGCTGTCGCTGAACCGCACCGAACCGCGGATGGCGGCTATCGGTTCGCGAACAAGTACCTGATGTCAATCTTCCGCAAGAACGAGATCCCCAGAAAACGAAATCAGGCCGCGGCGAGGATCTCGTAGCCTGCGCTGGTCAGCGCTGCGGGGCCGGGACGGGTGCTGATCAGGCCTGCCGAGGTCAGGCGCAGGCCGACGAACTGGTCGGCGCAGCACAGGCCGTCGACGAGCAGGAAGCTTCCGGCGATCTCGCAACGGCCGTCGGCGACGGCTCTGAGAACTGCTCGGTCGCGGTGTGTGAGCGATGAGGCGGTCATCTTCTTCTCCTAGCGGTAAAGCGTCTACTTACTGATACGTCGAAGAAGAAGGTGTTGGTTCGACATCATCGCCAGAGAATTCTGCGCGTACCCCCAAAAGACGTACGGCGCGGCCGTGTTCGAACCGGTCCAGCACGGCCAGGGCGGCCGCGGCCAGGTCGTCCGCGGACGATGTCGGCGCAGGCAGCTTCATCGCGCGCACCTTCGTGAAGAAGGGCACGAAGCGCACCTTCACGCCCACGCGGACGGCAGGGCGGCCCTCGGCGACCACGTCAGCGGCCACCTGGTGGGCCAGCGCCACGACCTCGCGCCGGATGTCCTCCAGCGAGGCGAGGTCCTGCTGGAAGGTCTTCTCGTGGCTGCGTGACTTCACCACCCACGGTGTCGCGCTCACGACCGTGTCGCCGGCGCCGAGCGCGACGGTGCGGAAGTACGGGCCCATCCGCGGGCCGAACCGGGCGGCCAGCGCGTCGGCGGAAGCGGAAGCCAGGTCGGTCACGGTCGAGATGCCGAGCTCGGACAGCTTGCGCTCGGTCTTCGCGCCGATGCCCCACAGCGCGGACGTCGGCCGGTGTCCCATCACCTCGACCCAGTTGGCACGGGTCAGCTGGAACGTCCCGGCCGGCTTGCCGAACTCGGTTGCGATCTTGGCGCGCAGCTTGTTGTCGCCGATGCCCACGGAGCAGTGCAGGCCGGTCGACTCCAGGACCGCCGCCTGCAGCGACCTGGCCAGCTCGAAAGGATCATCACAGGAAGCCCCGACGAACGCCTCGTCCCACCCCATCACCTCGACGACCACCGGGAACGACCGCAGCACGGCCATCACGTCCGCCGAGGCAGCGTCGTACAGCGCGTGGTCCGCGGGCAGGAAGATCGCGTCCGGCAGCTTCTTGAACGCCGTCCGCAGCGGCATCCCCGAGTGCACGCCGAACTCGCGTGCCTCGTAGGACGCGGTGGCCACGACGGCGCGCTCGGTCGGGTCGCCGTTGCCACCCACCACCACGGGCTTTCCGCGCAACGACGGGTCGCGGAGGACCTCCACCGCCGCGATGAACTGGTCGAGGTCCACGTGAAGGACCCAGTCCGCCATGCTGGACAGTATGAAACGGTCGGCCGGAATCCTGCTCTTCAGGCGAAACGAGCAGCTGGAGGTGCTTCTCGGGCACATGGGCGGCCCGTTCTGGGCCCGCAAGGACGCCGGCGCCTGGTCCGTGCCGAAGGGCGAGTACACCGACGACGAGACGCCGGAGGCGGCCGCACGCCGCGAGTTCGAGGAAGAGCTCGGTCTGAAGGTCCCCGAGGGCGAGCTGATCCCGCTCGGTGAGGCCAAAGGCTCCGGCAAGGTCATCACGGTCTGGGCGCTCGAGGGCGACCTGGATCCGGAGACGGTCACGCCGGGCACGTTCGAGATGGAGTGGCCGCCGAAGTCGGGTCAGAAGAAGTCGTTCCCCGAGGTCGACAAAGTCGCGTGGATGACCGTGGAAGAGGCGAGCGCGAAGATCGTCTCCGCGCAACGCCCCTTCCTCGAACGTCTCAGCTCCAGATAGAAGCGACCCACTCCGGGTGGTCGATGAACGGGTTGCGGTTGTGCTGGTAGCTGTCGTAGATCAGCTGGTTGCGGCGCTTCTCGAACGCGTCCGGCGGATCCTGCTGGTGCCACTGCAGCAGGACCGAGAGCTTGCCGTGGTACGGCGCGGTGCCGTTGTTCACGGAGTTGTTCAACTCCAGGTTCGCGAAGCCGTCGGTGCCCTCGTAGCGCACGGCCATGTAGAACAGCATGCGCGCGACGTCACCCTTCACGGCGGCGCGCGGCTCCCAGGAGTCGGCGTCAGCGCGGTTGCTGGGCGCCTCGGTGTTCGGTGTGCCGCCGTTGTCGAAGTCCAGGTTGCCGCGGTCGGCGTTCACGTCCACGTCCTCCGGCCGCAGGTGGTGGATGTCGGTGCCGGGACCGGTGGCGGTGCCGAAGTCACCGTGCGACTTGGCCCAGACGTGCTCGCGGTTCCAGTTTTCGCTCCCGCCGCCGTTCAACGACTTCGATCGCGACGTGCCGCTGTACAGCAGGATCACGTTGTTCGAGTTGCTCGGATCCTGGTCTGTGGCCTTCAGCGCGTCCCAGACCGCGTCGTAGCTCAGCTTGGTCTGGTTGCGGATGATGCCGTTCAGAGCGGTCTTCAACGCCGGACCCGACTTGCCGCAAGCCGCCGTGTAGTAGCTCTCACAAGCCGAAGGCGCTGTGGTGCTGGTGGCCGTAGTAGGCGTCGGTGTCGTGCCAGCGAACGCGAACGCCGTGGACGAGGTCAGACCGGCGTGCGAGAAATACGCGCTCAACGAGCCCGTCACGTCGATCTGCTTGCCCAGCAGCGACGGGTTGGTGCGAAGGCCCCACGACGCGCGGAACGCCGACGGGATCTGCACGTAGACCATGCTCGACGTGCTGGTCTGGGATGCCGAGTCGGCCAGTGCGAGCGCGTAGTCGCTCGGGTAGTTCGAACGTACGACCGTGGTGGTGGCCGTGGGCTGGCCGACGACGTACCCGCGGACGGTCGCCGACGTCCCGTCCTGCTTGCTGATCGCCTGGGCGACGGTGAGCGGAGCTGCTGCGGAAGCGGCGGTCGACCCGTACAGGCCGACCGCCGCCAACAAACCGATGACCAACGCCAGTGGACTCCACCGCGCCATGTGCACTCCCCGATCGCGTGAATGTTGTGCACACGATCAGGGGACATGGTCAACGGGCGGTAAACGCAATGTCACGGCACCAGGACGACCTTGCCCGTGGTCCTCTTCGACTCGACGAGCTCGTGGGCCTTCGCGGCGTCAGCGAGCGGCACGACGTGGTCGAGCCGCACCCTGAGCTGCGGCAACGCCGTGAGGTCCGCACCGGACGCGGAGAGGCTGTTGAAGAGCTCGAACCGGATGCCGAGGTCCGCAGCTCGGTCAACGTCAAAACCCGGGTTGCCGGGAATGATCGACACGAGGACGCCACCGGGCTTCAGCACCTTGGCGGAACGCTCGGCGTACTCCCCTCCGATCGCGTCGAACACCACGTCGACCGGCTCGATCTCGGTGAAGTCCTGGTGCCGGTAGTCGATGACCTCATCCACTCCGAGAGAGCGCAGGAAGTCGTGCTTGGCGGCCGACGCCGTACCGATCACGTACGCGCCCCGCGCCTTGGCGATCTGCACCGCGACGTGCCCGACACCTCCCGCCGCCGCGTGGACGAGCACCCGCTGGCCCGCGGACAACCCACCCCGTCCGACCAGCGCCTGCCACGCGGTCAGCGCCACCATCGGGGCCGCGCCGGCCTCCTCCAGGGTCAGCCACGAGGGTCGCCGCGCCAGGTCGGAGGCGTTCGCCACGGCGTACTCGGCGTAGCCGCCGCCCGCGCCGGGCCAGGTGAGCAGCCCGTACACCTCGTCACCGGCCGCGAACCCCTGCACGCCCTCACCGACCTGCTCGACGGTGCCGGCGACGTCCCAGCCCAGCGTGAACGGCGGCTCCCCGAGCGCGGGATACGCACCGGCGCGGATGTACGTGTCGACCGGGTTCACGCCGGCCGCATCCACCTTGACCAGCACCTGGCCCGGTCCGGGTGCGGGCTTCGCCACCTCCGCGACCTCCAGCACGGACGCGTCCCCGACGGTCTTCTGCGTGATGACTCGCATGATGATCCCCTTCGATGATCTCGATGGACACCATCTTGCAGTTAGCGCCAACTTCTAGAAAGTAGACACTTCGAAGTGCCTAACTCTCCCTGAGGTACAGGTCGCGGAGCAGGGCGATCTCGGCACCGTGGTGGATCACCTCCCGGTTGATGTGCAGCACCAGGGTCGCCATCGGCTCCTCGGCGAACGGCCCCTCCGCCGGGCCGACCGGAAGCGAGAGGTCGGCCTTACGCGCGCCGTCCATCCACGCCTCGTATGCGTCATCGAGCTGCTTCAGCGCCTCGTCAGCGGACATCGCGTACTTCCACGTCATGTAGTCAGCCGGCGGGCCGCCGAAGTGCGAGGCCGTCCGCATGGCGAAGATGCCCACGATGATGTGCGCCATCCGCCACGCGATCGTGGTGACCGGCTCGGGCTCGGGAGTCGGGTACAGCCAGTCGATCGAGCCGTCCCGATGAACGTTCCACACGTCGGGCACGGGCTCCCAGAAGTACTCGTCGTCGGTCAGCCCCTCCAGCCGTGGCCGCAGCTGCATCCGCCAGTGCCAGTCGAGCTGGTCCGTCAACTGCTTGTTCCAGTCCATGCGGATGACGGTAAATCCGTTTGCGGACAACCACTGTCCTGGAAACACTCGGCCGGTGGACATCCGCACCTCGCGCCAGGAAGACCTCGATCAGGTCGAGAAGCTCATCGTCTCGCGAATGGACCCCAGCGACGGCGTCGACGCCCGTCTGCTGATGACCGACCCGGACGCGGGCTGCGACTGGGTCGGGGTCGCCGCCGACGGCGACCGGATCGTCTCCACCGCCACGATGATGGACGAGACGATGACGCTCGCCGGCCTCGACATCCCCACAGGTCAGGTCGAGCAGGTCGCCACCGATGCCGAGTACGAGGGCAGGGGCCTGGTGCGGCGGCTGATGGGCTGGGCGCACGAGGAGTCCGCGCGGCGCGGCCACCTGCTCCAGATCATGATCGGCATTCCGTACTTCTACCGCCAGTTCGGCTACACCTACTCGATCCCGGTCAAGCAGACCCGGCCGCTCGAACGCACACCCGAACCCGTTGCGGGACATACGATCCGGCGCGCGACCGAGGCCGACATCCCGGTGCTCGACCGCTTCCAGGACGATGCCCAGCGAAGCGCGGACCTGCGCATGGGCCACACCGCGCCGTGCTGGCGCTGGCTGATCAACCGCACCGGCTCCATCACGTGGGTCGTCGAGCGTGACGGCAGCCCGGTCGCCACCGGCCGCAGCACGCCGCCGGAAGAGGGCGACGTCGTGCTCGGCGAGATCGCCGGCGTTGACGACGACGCCGTGAAAGCGTTGGTAGCACTGGTGAATCCGGCAGAGGTCGTAGAACGGCACGCGGCACTGGAGGAGTACCTGGCTCCACGCCGGCCCGGCGTGGAGCAGTACCTGGTCCGCATCCCCGACGTGCCGAGGCTGTTGGAGCACCTCCGGCCGGTCTTCACGCAACGCTTGCAGGGCCACGAACCTGACGACGTGCTGCTCGGCTTTTACCGCACGCACGTCCGGTTCCGCTGGGACGGCAACGAGATCGGCCCGTACGAGTGGGGCGGCACCATGATCGGCCCCGGCGAGGAAGGCGGGGCAGGGATCGCACCCGACCTGCTCGCGCCGTTGCTGTTCGGTCCGCATGGGATCGACGGGTTGCGCCGCTGGTTCTCCGACGTCTACCCCGGCCCGAAGTCCGACCTGATGAACAGGCTGTTCCCGCCGGTCACGAGCGACCTGCTGACGTTCTACCTGCCTTGACGACAATAAACCGAGCGCTCGGTCTAATATTGAGCGCATGACGACTGTGCAGGAGACCGCGGCTGTCCGGTACGGCATCTGGGTGCTCTGCCCGGCTGCCGGCGCCGCCGCGGTGTGGGGGCTCAAACTGGCAGCCGCGTGGATCACGACGTTGAAGTGGTTCCCGTTCCAGGGCGTGTTCGAGCTGGTCACGGACATACCCGAGCCGTGGGTGACGATCGCGGCACTCGCCATCGGCGCGGTCGCCGGGCTCGTGCTCGCGTTGCTGTGGGCCGCGGAGATGATGTCGATCGAGGTCTCGCACGACCGGGTCACGCTGCGCAAGGACGACAAGATCTTCGACTTCGGGCGCAACCAGGTCGAGTCGGCGTTCACCGACGGCAAGCAGCTCGTGCTGCTGTCGCCGAGCGGCGCCGAACTGGCCCGCGAGACTTCTGATCTCAGCAGGAGCAAGCTCGAACAGGCCTTCACCGGGCAGGGTTACCGGTGGCGGGACGCGGACCCGTTCGCGGCCGAGTTCAGGATGTGGGTGGAGCACGCGCCAGACCTGCCGCCGGAGGTGAACGCGCTGTTCACGGCCCGCAGGAAGGCCATCTCGAAGTACGAGCACGAGGAAGCCGCAGAATTGGCGCGGGAGATCCGCAAACGCGGCGTCTCCGTGCGTGACGAGAAGAAGAGGCAGTACTACAGGTGCGAACGGTAGACCCGGTCAAGCACGCGGAGAAGAAGCGGCACATCACCGACACCGCGGTGGGGTTGTTCGCGCAGAAGGGTTTCGAACGCACGACCGTCGCCGACATCTGCAAGGCCGCCGACATCAGCACGGGCAGCCTGTTCCACTACTTCCCCACGAAGCGGGCGATCTTCCGCGAGATCTTCGTGCAGGACGCCGAGGACAACGCGGCGATGTTCGCCAAGGCCCGTGAGCTGAGCCCGTGGGACGGCGTGCTGATGGTGGTCGACCACCTGTGCGTGCCCGCGCTGGACCGGTCGGTGGCCGGGCTGGTGCTGGAGGTCGTGGTGCAGGCGAGCCGCGATCCGGAGCTGTGGGAGCTGGTCGGCCACAACGAAAAGATGGTGCGCGACGAGCTGGCCGCCCTGCTGCAGCAGGCGCACGACGCCGGTCAGATCACGCTGCCGGTGAGCGCTCTGACCGCGGCGAGCTGGGCGCAGGGACTGGTCGACGGCCTGTTCGGCAGGCTGATCGACCCGGACTTCGACGCGACCGACCAGGTGAGCACCCTCCGGTTGATCCTTTCCCGATTCGTGGGTGCTCAAGCACCATGAGGGCATGGCTTACGACGTCGCCGCGGTCCGCGCCCACTTCCCCGCGTTGCGCGAGGGTGCCGCGCACTTCGACGGGCCTGGCGGCTCGCAGGTGCCCGACGTCGTCGGTGAGGCGGTCAGGGAGACGCTGACCTCGGCGATCGCCAACCGCGGCTCCGTCACGGCCGCCGAACGCCGGGCAGAGGAGATCGTCCGGACCGCTCGCCGCACGATGGCCGAGTTCCTCAACGCGGGCAGCATCGTGTTCGGGCGCAGCATGACCCAGCTGACCTACGACTTCTCCCACACGCTGTCGAAGAACTGGCGGCCGGGCGACGAGATCATCGTGACCAGGCTCGACCACGACGCGAACGTGCGGCCGTGGGTGCAGGCGGCCGAGGCGGCACGGGCCACGGTGCGCTGGGCGCCGTTCGACAGGGCGACCGGTGAGCTGCCCACGGAGTCCGTGACGAACCTGCTGTCCGACCGCACGCGCGTCGTGGCGATCACGGCAGCGTCGAACCTGCTCGGCACGCGTCCGGACGTGGCGGCGATCTCGGCAGCGGCGCACGAGATGGCTGCGTTCGTCTACGTCGACGGCGTGCACTACACACCGCACCTGCCGGTCGACGTCGAGGCGATGGACGCGGACTTCTTCACGTGCTCGCCGTACAAGTTCCTCGGCCCGCACCTCGGCGTGCTGGCGGCCGCGCCGGAGCTGCTGGAGACGTTGCGGCCGGACAAGCTGCTGCCGTCGACGAACGCTGTGCCGGAACGGTTCGAGCTGGGCACGCTGCCGTACGAGCTGCTGGCGGGAACGACCGCGGCGGTGGAGTTCATGCGCACGCTGGACGGGCTGGAGGAGCACGAACTCGCGTTGCGCGTCCAGCTCGAGACCGGATTGCAGGAGCTCGGCGCGCGCATCTACAGCAAGGCCTCTTCGCGCACGCCGACCGTGCTGTTCTCGGTCGACGGGCTGGAGCCCGCCGAGGTGTACCGCAGGCTCGGCGCGGAGGGCGTGAACGCGCCCGCCGGGCACTTCTACGCGATCGAGTGCTCGCGATGGCTCGGACTGGGCGACAAAGGCGCCGTCCGGGCGGGCATCGGGCCGTACAACGACGAGTCCGATGTGGACCGTCTGCTCAAGGCCGTGGCGAAACTCAGATGAACAGGATCAGCCCGACGTAGACGAGCCCGATGAACACGCTGATGTTGAGCTTGCGGGTCACGCGCTCGCCGGGATGGTCGGCGATCAACGACCGGG
The DNA here is from genome assembly GCF_012184385.1 of Lentzea indica. Lineage (GTDB taxonomy): Bacteria > Actinomycetota > Actinomycetes > Mycobacteriales > Pseudonocardiaceae > Lentzea > Lentzea indica. The sequence continues at coordinate 12,174 of NZ_VSRL01000100.1, read as the reverse complement.
CGCGGGCCCACATGAGCTTCTCGCCTGCCTGCTTGTCCGGCAGTTGCGGTGTCGTGAGCACGTCGCCGTGCGGGCCGAACGCGAGCATGAGCTGGGGTCCGCTCCTGCGGACTCCGTGCAGCTGCGCCCACGGCACGCGGTAGGTCCAGATGCCGGTGTAGAGCACGACAGAGCGGTGGTCGAGGCGCAGCATCGGCTGGAACCGCGTCACCGCCGACAGGACGCACTGCACGCCGATCAGGCCGAGCACGATCAGGTCCGGGTACTGCTTGAGCGCGATCAACGCACCGGCGGCGCCCAGCAACAGCACAACACCCTCTGTGCGCCGCCGGTCGCCCGGCCACACCGCGTACGGCAGGTCGACCGGCGTACCCGTGGTCACCGGTTCACCCGGCAAGTGTGCACTGTGGACGGTGTGCCGCGGCCGGACGCGGCTGAGCGTGCTGGTCGCGACCACCTCACCCTCGACCAGCAACGCCACCTGACCTCCGTGGTGCCACTCCCCCGCGACGAGGACCTCCGCCGGGTCGAGCTGCACCGGCGGGTCCTCCTCACCGCGCCACACCCTGCCGAACTGCTCGGTGTCGTGGTAGAGCGGCTCCTCCAGCCCGAGATCGGCGAGCGTCGAGACCGTGGCGATGTCCGATTTGTTGTGCCGCAACAGGATCCGCCGCGGGCCGACCGGATGCGCCTGCAGCCGGATCGCCTTGACCGGGCCCGTCCACAACGCGCGGCGACGTCGTTCCCGCCCGGCGAACATGAGCGCGAGGAACACGGCGGCACCGCCCAGCGTCAGCCACCACGTGACGTCCTCGGGCTCGTTCGCCATCTGCACCCACGTGCCGTCCGCGAGCACCGGCACCGAGTCACCGACCTGGTACGTCTCCGGCGCGAGCGGCTCGAACGCGGTGCGTTGCCCGTCCGGCAGCTCCACCCACACCTCGTAGGTGTTCTTGATCTCGACGACCTCGGCCTCGACCCGGCTGGCGTTCGCGACGTGCCGCTCGATCCCGTCGTTGGTGAGGTCGTACTGCACGAACGTCAGAAACCCGAAGACGACCAGCAACACGGCGACGACGCGCAGAACTCCGCGTTGCGGTGGCATGTCCGGCAACGAAACGAGCGTCGAGCCCGCCGCCTCGTGCTGGTCCGCACGCGACCTGATGGTCCACGCCGCCACCACCGCACACGCACCGGCGTGCAGGCCAAACGCAACATTGGCCGCCGCACTGCCGTCGAGCACGAGGTCCAAGGCACCGAACAGAACGCCCATCGCGCAACCCGTGAGCACACGGCCGAACAACAGCAGCAACGGCGTTGCGAGCAACGGCACCACGGCAAGCGAGAACAACGGGTCCGGCACGCACGGCTGGGCGGTCGTGCACGGCACATCGTTCGCGCTCGCGGAGAAGTAGAAAGCGACGATCCAGCCACCGACGAGCCCGACCTTGGTCACCCACCACGGAACCGCGGCCGCCTGCCACCGCTGGACGTTCATGCGCGGATCATGACACGACCATTGCTCCGAACGGGGCGGTTCCCCGCGAACGAAGTGGGTATCCGCAGTTCATCGACTCCCTACGATCAGTTTGGGGAAGGTGGACCATGCTGGCCATCATCGCCGCGGTGTCGTTCGGCCTCGCGCTGATCCTCGACCTGGCGAAGGTCGCGCTGGGTGAAGTGATCACCGTCAACACGCTGGTGGTGCTCGGACTGCTGCTCCTCGCCCTGCACCTCGCCGGCGTTGGTACCAGCAGCCGCTCGTGGAGCTGGCGCCGTGCCCGCAGGTAAGACGGTCGACCGCCCCACCAAGTTGCCGAAAGGCGCCTGGTGGGGCGTTCTCAAACGGACGGTCAAAGAGTTCAACGACGACAACCTCACGGACTGGGCGGGAGCACTCACCTACTACGCGGTGCTGTCGTTGTTCCCCGGTCTCATCGTGCTGACGTCGGTGCTCGCGTTGCTCGGCGAAACGACGACGCAGGAGCTGCTGAAGTACGTCGACCAGGTCGCGCCCGGCCAGGCCGGTGACCTCGTGAAGTCCTCCGTCGAAGAGTTGCGGAGGGGGCAGGGCGCCGCTGGGCTGCTGGGCATCATCGGTCTGCTGACGGCCTTCTGGACCGCGTCGGGTTACCTCGGCGCGTTCATGCGCGCGTGCAACGCCGTCTACGACGTCGAGGAAGGCCGTCCGTTCTGGAAGACGGTGCCGCTGAGGCTCCTGCTGACGCTGGGCTCGGTCGTGCTGGTGTCGCTCACGCTCGGTGCGCTCGTGCTGACCGGTGGCATCGCGGACGCGGTGGGCAACTTCATCGGGCTCGGCGACACGGTCGTCACCGTGTGGGACATCGTGAAGTGGCCGGTCATCCTGCTGCTGGTGAGCCTGGCCTTCGCGGTGCTGTACTGGGCGGCGCCAAACGTGCGCCACCACGGCTTCCGCTGGGTCACGCCGGGCAGCCTGCTCGCGATCGTGCTGTGGGCGCTCGCGACCGTCGGCTTCGCGATCTACGTGGCGAACTTCGCTTCTTACAACAAGACCTACGGCTCACTCGGTGGCGTGATCGTCTTCCTGGTGTGGCTGTGGATCTCCAACATCGCCGTGCTGCTCGGCGCCGAGTTCGACGCGGAGCTGGAGCGCGGCAGGCGGCTCGCGCACGGCGAGCAGGACGCCTCACCCGAGCCGCGTGATCTCCCCGGGTAGCTCGGCCTCGATCGCGGTCCAGACGCCGTCCGGCCCGGCTTCGATGCGCTCGCTCGTGTCACCGGGGACGAGCACCCACAGCTGGTCCTTCTTGGACAGCCACACCACCCCGATGCCGTCGGCACGCGAACTCGTGGCGTACTCGTAGGACTTCCGGAACACGTCGCCGCCGTTGCGGTCGGTCACCCGTACCTCGCTCGCGCTCTCGGCGTGCGCGACGAACTTCCCGCTCGGCGACGACTTGGGCGCGCCGGGCCGGACGAACCGGTCCTCGCGGTCGCTGCCGCAGCCGGCGAGGACGAGCACCAAGGTCACGAACGCCGCCAGGGTTCTCATGCCAGCTGCTCGAGACCACTCGGGCGGGAATTGCCGTGCGTCATACCGCCAAAGGTAGCTAGCGTGATCGTCTGTGTGGGACGTTCTCGAGGACTTTTACGACTCTGTGCCCCGACCGGGATCTCGCGTTGAGGATCACGGCGAGCTGGTGCTGTTCCTCCAGGCCGGCGACGGCTATCCGTACTACGCGCGGCCGCGGTTCCCCGGTGGGAGACCGACGGTCGCGGACGTGGTGAAGATGCGGGAACGGCAACGAGAGCTCGGTGTGCCCGAAGCGTTGGAGTGGGTGCACGAGACGACACCGGACCTCTACGACGCGGCGGTCGCCGCGGGCATGGAGGTGCTCCGGGCGCCGTTGCTCGTCCTCGACCCCGAGAAGCTGCCGGAGCCGCACCCGCACGTCCGCGTGCTCGGCACCCGGCCGGCGGAGGTGTCGGTGGTGGCAGAGCTGGCGTTCTCTTCGCCGGGCACGTCACCGGGTGATGTCGGTGTCGCGGAACGGGACGCGGCACTCGCCGGGACCACCCCGGCGAGCACCCGGCACCGTCACGCCGTGGCCGACCTGCCAGGCGAGGGCGTACTGGCGGTAGGCACCGCGCAACGGGCGGGTGACGTCGTGGAGATCGCGGGAATCGGCACGTTGCCGGCGGCACGGCGACGTGGCCTCGGTGGTGCGGTCACTGCCGAGCTGGCTCGCGATGCCCTGGAGCGGGGCGCGAAGCTCGTGTTCCTGTCAGCGGGAAGTCCTGTCATCGCACGGGTTTACGAGCGCGTGGGCTTCCGTCACGTCGGAACGGCCTGCATCGCGTCACCCGCCTAGTGCTCGCTCCGTGGCATGGGTACGCGAAACAGGCAGCCGACGCACGGCATTCCGGACGGCTGGGCGAGCAGTTCGGCCTCACCGTGGTGAATGAGCTCGCCGCAGTAGGCGGTGAGCGCGAGAGGCGTGCGGTCGTCGTCGTCGGGCATGGGTACGAGGTGGCACGTGCGTTGTGTCTCTCCTACGACACCCGCACGCTTGCGGACCAGCAACACGGGCATGCGCGCTCCCGTTCGCTCTTGAGTGCTCATGCCTTCACCTCGGCGTCGTCGACCACACACACGACGGCGTGCGTGGTCGCGTAGAACTTGAGCCGATAAGGGCCCGAGTCCCGCTCTGCCACTGCCGCGCAGAACTTCTCGGCGCTGGACTTCCCGGCGCGACCCCGTCCGAGCGCGGCGTTCGTTCGGCTAGGTCGATCACACCTAGATCGTGCGGCGTGCGACAGGAAATGGGGAGGGTTACTTACCAATTGCGGGTCCCGTATGCGGAACTCGCATACGAGACTCAGCGCAGGTGGGTGACCTCGGCCGCGAGCTCGGCGATCGCCGGCGTCGCCGCCCACGGGTCGAGCCTCTCCAGCTCGTTCACGATCAGCTGCGACCCCGTCGCGCGGGCCAGGTCCAGCGCCGCGAACCCGAGGCCGACGGCCTGGTCCACGTCACCGCTGGCGGCGTGCGCGTAAGCGAGCCTGGCCGTGTGCACGCCCTGCTCCCACTGGCAGACGGTCCCCCACCTCGGCATGAGGTCGTTGTAGGCGTCGATGGCGCGGCGGTGGTCGGCGAGGTCGACCAGGCTCGCGGCGTGCTGGATCTGCACGTGCAGTTCGGTGAAGCAGTAGCCGATGGAGTACTCGTCGGTCTGCTGCCGTTCCACGCCCTGCACCAGCGACCGCGCCAGGTCGAACCGCGATATGCATGCGTCCAGGCCAGCCCGTGCGAGACCACGTGCCTCCTGCCGCAACGCCATCGCGCGCACGATCGGGCTCGCGCGGTCTCGCGCTGGGCGGCGCGCGCCAGGCCGATGACGCGGTCGTCGTCGCCGTCGACCTCGGCGAGCTGGCTCATCCGCACGTAGCAGTACGCGACGACGTCCCTGTCGTCCGCGGCCTGGCCCTGCTCCAGCGCACGTGACGTCCACGCGCCGGCGTTGCGCAGGTCGCCGATCTCCTCGTGCAGCCAGCCGTAGAACTCCGCGTACATCGCGCCGGTGCCGAGCAACCGACGGCGGACGTCGCCACGCGCGTTGCGGCGCAGCACGTCGATGAAGTCGTACATGTTGCGAACGGCGGGCATCAACGCGCCGGTGCCACGCCAGTTGTGCGCGTCGTTGACGATCCGGCGCAGCACGAGCAGCTGGCTCACGGCGTCGTCGGCCAGCACGCCGTTGGCGTTGGTCGTGCCGAAGACGGCGGAGGCGCACAACGCCATCAGCGCCTTGCCCTCCATGCCCACGACCAGGTCTTTCGCCACGGTCTCCAGCCCTGGCACGCCACCGAGTCGCAGTGCTTCGCCCGAACGCATCGGCACCGTGCGGTCGGTCAGCCCGAGCAGGTGGGCGGGAATGCCGAGCAGCCGCTGCAGGGTCCGCAGGACGCGCATGTCGTAGGCGATGTTGCTGCCCGCCTCCAGACGGGAGATCGCCGACTGGGAGAACCCCGCGAGCGTGCCCAGCTCGTCCTGGCGCAGGCCGTGCGCCTTGCGCGCGATCGCGACCACGGCGCCCGGCGACTCCGCGGCGACCGCGTCCAGCACTTCCTTCGACACCCAGAGGGCGGCCGGCAACATCGGCAGCGGCCCGTCCGGGACGACGACGGCGTTCCTAGCCGGTGTGCTCACCCTCAACGCCTCCCGCGTTCCACTCGCATCATGCCGGTACTAGCGAAATCACGCTCCCCGTCTCACATGGGTCCCGCACCGACTATTCTGCGCGCGTGATCAAGGATTTCGGGGCCGGTATCGCTTTGCTGCTGCGCGGGTTCAAGCTGGTGTTCAGCTCACCCAAGCGCGTGCTCGTCGGTGCGCTGCCCGCGGTGATCACCGCCGCGCTGATGATCACCGGCTGGGTGCTGCTGTTCCTCCACATCGACTCCATCGCCGATTGGCTCACCGGTTTCGCGGACTCGTGGAGCGAGACCTGGCGCAACGTCGTCGAGGTCGCGGTCGGCATCTCGGTGATCGCGGCGATCCTCGGACTGAGCGTGCTGCTGTTCACCGCGATCACGATCATGATCGGCGGACCGTTCTACGAGTACATCGCCGAAGAGGTCGAGGACGAGCTCGGCGGCGTGCCGGAGGCGGAGCAGGTCGGCTGGTGGCGCGGGTTCCTCGTGGGGCTGCGCGGCACGATCCTGCTGGTCGGCACGTCGATCCTGTTCGCGATCCCGCTGTTCCTCTGCGGGTTCATCCCGGTCGTCGGGCAGACCGTCGTGCCGGTGCTGGCGGTGTGCATCAACGGCTATCTCCTCGGGATCGAACTGACCGGCATCCCGTTCACGCGGCGCGGCAGGTCGTTCAAGCAGCGCAGGCAGATCCTCGCGACGCGGCGGGCGTTGGTGCTCGGGTTCGCCGTGCCCACGTACCTGCTGTGCCTGATCCCGCTGGCCGCGATCATCGTGATCCCGGCGGCGATGGCAGGCGGCACGGTGTTGTCGCACCGCCTGCTCTCGGGTGACCGCGCGACCGCCTAGAACGGCAGCCAGGCCTGCTGCGCCAGCCCGTTCCGCGCGTTGATCTGCACACCCGCGTTCGAGATGGACCACAGCTGGTCGCCGATCACGATGGTGCGCCTGGCGCCACCGCCGTGGTTCCGGCTGGACGGTTCGACGATCTTGCCGGTCTCGCGCAGCTGGTTGCCCTCGACGCGCAGCACCCGTGAGGAGACCTCGTAGCTCGTCCTGTGGGTCGACACCGGGATCACCAGCGTGCCGTCCTGAGGCCAGTACAGGAACGCGTGCGGGTCGAACTGGGCCTCGGAGCTGGAGTCCGGCAGGTGGTACTGCGCAAGCCGTTGCGGTGACGCGGGATTGCTCACGTCGAACAACGACACCTGCGTTCCGGTGGCACGGCCCTGGTCGGTGGCCTCCTGGCCGACACCGATCAGCTTGCCGTCCCCCGCGGGGTGCAGGTAGGCGGAGAAGCCGTTGATCTTCAGCTCGCCCGTCACCCTGGGCTGCCTGGGATCGCTGAGGTCCAGCGTGTAGAGCGGGTCGGTCTGCCGGAACGTGACGACGTAGCCCATCTTGCCGATGAACCGGACGCTGTAGATCCGCTCGCCCTTGCCGAGCCCGCCGACCTGGCCGACCTGGGTGAGCTTGCCGCCGTCACGGCGCAACGTCGTGACGAAGCTTTCCGACGGCGGCTGTTGTTGTTGCTGCGGCACGATGTCCGTCGGCATGCGCCAGCAGCAACGGGTCTCGGTGCCCGTCGTGGTGGCGACGCGGAGGATGCCGTCGTGCTCGGACAACGAGTACTGGTTGAGCAGCGTGCCACCGACGTCGCCGGACGCGACGTGCTTGGGCGGACCGGCCTGGCTGATGTCGAACTGGTGGATCGCCGTGGTGATCGGGCGCTGAACCGGTGGCTTGGAAGGAAGTTCCGGCAGCAGCCGGTGGTCGTCGGCGATGTAGAGGTTGCGGTCGGTGCCGTAGACGGTGTCGCCGTCGGCCACGATCGAGACCGGCTGGCCGGTACCGAGCTGGCCGGAGAGCTCGAACGTCAGCACGGTCAGCATCGACGTCGCCGAGTGCACGGCAGGGTGGCTGACGTTCGCGCAGTCGACCAGGGTCCCGCTCGACTTGGCGCCGTTCTGGTTCAGCTCGTAGCGCGGCAGCCACGACGTGATGGGCTCGCTCTGCAGGATCTCCTTGTTGCGGCGCAAGGAACCCGCTTCGTTGATCGTCATGTCCGGGTAGACCCACGGCATGCGGGGCTGCGAGCGGACGACGACGCGGGCGGTGCCGCCGATCTGGCGGGCGTCGAGGTAGAAGCCGTCGGTCTTGAGGCTGCCGATCTCCTTCTGCTCCTTGAGATCCACGAGCACCAGCTCGGTGCCGGACGCAGGGGCGTACGGACGGTCGGGAGGCAGCATCTTCTCCATGATCGGAACGGGGTTCTCGGTGACAACGAGCGCCCTGTCGCCGGAGACGAGCAGCTGGCTCGCACGACGCTCGCCGAGATCGACGAAGCCGGTGATGGTCTTGCGTGCCACGTCGACGACGCGCAGCTTGCCGTCGGCGATGGAGACGACGCGTTTTCCGTCCGTCTTCACGATGTCCGGCTCGTCGACGCCCTGCTCGTGGACGTTCGTCGTCGAGTGCTCCTGCTGCTGCGTGGGCGGCGTGGCAGACCTCGAGTCCGGCGTGCTCTTCTGCGCAACGCCCGCACTCGAGTCCGTTGCCATGCCTTCGGCGAAGAGCAGGTTGTTGCCGCCCAGGCCGTACGCGCTGACGTACGGGGACATGGCGCGGCGAAGTTCGGTCAATGCGTTGTCGCAAGAATCGAACGCGACGAGACGCACCGGCCCGTGGTCCACGATCGGTGGTGGTGCGAGGGTTGCGTCCCGCACCGCGGAGCTGACGCTCACTCCGGCGACGGCCAGCACGGCGGCACCGGCCAACAGCTTTCTGCCGTTCATGCCACCAGGACGGAACACAGGACGGAAAGGGTTGCGCGCCGTTGCGACAACCCCCTCCGGACTTTCGCGCGGTCTTACAGCTGTGCCTGGATCTGAGCGGCGTAGGTGGAGACGCGGGCGTAGACGCCGGGGTAGCCGGCTGCGGCGCAGCCCTCACCCCACGACGTGATGCCGATCAGCTTGCCACCGGCCACGAGCGGGCCACCGGAGTCGCCCTGGCAGGTGTCGGTGCCACCCTGCGAGTAGCCGGCGCACACCATGTGCGTGGCGTTGAAGTCGCTGCTGTACGCGCTGGCGCAGGTGGAGCTGCTCGTCAGCGGAACGGTGGCCTTGAGCAGGTAGCGCGAGGCCGAACCGCCGGACGAGGTGGTGCCCCAGCCGAGGATCGTCGAGCTGGTGCCCGCCGCGTACAGGGCGCTGTCCGCCGAGGTGGCGAACTTGATCGGGGTCTGCGACAGGTTGCGGTCGAGCGTGAGCACCGAGACGTCGTAGCCGCGGGTCACGTCGGTGTAGCTCGGGTGGATCCAGATCTTCGTGACGCGGGCGACGGTGCCCGCGGTGGAGTTCTTGTCGTCGCGGCCAGCCACGACGCGGACCGCGGACGCCGAGTCGCCCTCGGTGCAGTGCGCCGCGGTGACGACCTTGTTGGGAGCCACGAGCGTGCCACCGCAGTACTGACGGCCGCTGCTCGTGGCCAGGTAGACGACCCAGGGGTAGGTGGACGTGCTCGCGCGCGTGCCGCCGACGATCTGGGTGCCGAACTCGCCGTCAGCGGTCGGGGTCGGAGCTGCTTCGGCCACGCTGACGCAGGCCATCGGCAGCGTTGCCGCCACCAGTGCCGCGCCGAGCCATGACCTGAGGCGGTGCAGGGTTGCCGCCATGATCATCTCCTTCTTCTGTTGTGTCCCCCGGTTGCAGGACCGGAGTTCGTACAGATCAACACGGTATTTCGAGACCGGGTAGAGCCGGTCTTCGTAGGCCATTCGGCCGTGCACACGCGCGCGTGATTGGATCGACCGCGAACAATCCCGTTCCGAGAGGAAGTTGTGATGGCCCCCACGAAGCCCGAGGTCGACCCGCACGACGGCCCGGCGCCCGCCGACCTGCTGATCGAGGACATCACCGTCGGCGAAGGCGCGGAGGCCACGGCAGGCCAGTTCGTGTCCGTGCACTACGTCGGTGTCTCGCACTCGACCGGTGAGCAGTTCGACGCGTCCTGGGACCGCGGCGAGGCGTTCAGTTCCCGCTCGGTGGCGGCCGCGTCATCGCGGGCTGGGACCAGGGCGTCCAGGGCATGAAGGTGGGTGGCCGCCGCAAGCTGGTCATCCCGCCGCACCTGGGCTACGGCGCGCGCGGTGCCGGTGGCGTGATCAAGCCCAACGAGACGCTGATCTTCGTCGTCGACCTGCTGGGCGTGAACTAAGACATTGGCTCAGCGGCGTTCCACTGGTCCGCTCGGTGGAACGCCGCTGGTCTGTGCGGCCGATTTGACCCGTGGGTGGAACGAGATCGGATCCGGCTGCGTCATCCTTTGAGTCCGCCGCCGCTTTGGGAGGGAATCACCGGTGCCCGAGGACATCGCCGGGTCCGAGCAGATGCTCGCGAACTGGAACCAGAACATCCAGGAACGCGCCGCCCGCTATCAGGAGATGGCGACGCGCGTGCAGGGGATGACGATCTCCGAGCGGTCGTCGGACGGTTCCGTCGAGATCACCGTCGGGTCCAACGGGATCCTGCAGAACCTCGTGATCAACGAGTCCGCTGCGGGCAAGCGCATGTCCGAGATCAGCGGTGAGATCATGAAGCTGCTGCAGCGCGCGCAGTCCCGGATTCCCGAGCTGCTGCAGGAGGCGATGGCCGAGACCATCGGCACGCAGGACGAGACGGCCAACGTGTTGTTCAACGAGGCCAAGAAGAACTTCCCCGCGCCGCCTCCGGAAGAGCCGACCCGCACGCCGTACGACCGCAACGAGATGAACTTCAGGGTGGAGGACGACGCGCCGCCGCCTCCCGCGAGGCCGTCGACGCCGCCGCCTCCCCCGCGTCGCCGCCCGCCGAGGGACGATGACGACGACTTCGGCGGAGAGTCCGTCCTCAGCTGATCTTCTGTCCGCTGCTCGAACTTGAGGGGGTTCGATGACTTCCGGTGGTTTCCACGTCACCTCGGACGTGCTGGAAGCACACGCCAAGGCCTTGGAAGGCCTGCACGGGCGGTTGCAGGGGGCAGTGGACGCGGCGAACACCGTGTCGATGCCGACCGACGCGTACGGGATCATCTGCCAGCCGTTCCGCATGCTGCTCGACCCCGTTGAGCAGTGGGGCATGGACGCGTTGAAGGGCGTGGCCGAGGCGATGGACTCCACCGCCAAGAAGATCACCGAGACCGCGAAGGACTACCAAGCGGTAGAGGACCAGATCGCCAAGGCCATGAAGGGCGGCGTCTGATGTCCACACCGAACCCGTTGGTGGCGCAGGCCCCCGCCGAACCGTCCGGCTTCTTCAACGCCGGCACCGGTGACAACGGCTGGGCCACCGGCTTCTCCATCGCCGACTCCGCGGTGGACGCCTACAAGGGCATCTCCGAGGGCAACTGGATCGAGGGCGCCTCGGCGTGCTCGGCCTCGCGGCCGACGCGGCCTCGATGGCGATCGACCCGTTCGGCACGCTGCTGTCGTCCGCGGCGTCGTTCCTGATGGAGCACATGCAGCCGCTGAAGGAGGCACTGGACTGGCTGGCGGGCGACCCGCCGGTGATCCAGTCGTACTCCACGACGTGGAACAACGTCTCGCAGGAGCTCGGCAAGATCTCGGCCGACTACAAGGCCGCCGTCGACAAGACCGCCGAGTGGACGGGCGACGCGGGCGACGCCTATCGCAAGTCCGCGGGCGAGCAGCTGGACGCGTTGTCCGGCGCGGCTTCCACCGCGGGTTCGGTCGGCACCGTCGTCGGTGTGATGGGCATGGTCGTCGGGTTCGTGCGCGAGATGGTGCGCGACCTGATCGCGGACCTGGTCGCGAAGCTGATCACGTGGGTGCTGGAGGCCGTCTTCACGCTGGGCTTCGGCACGCCGGTGATCGTGGCGCAGGCCGTGACCGCGATCTCGAAGTGGGCCACCCGCATCGGTGAGCTGATCCAGAAGCTCATCAAGACCATCAAGAAGGTCTCGCCGCTGCTGGGCAAGCTGGTCGAGATCTTCACCAAGATCATGAAGGTCGTCGGGAAGCTGGTCGGCAAGGTGACCGGCCTCGACGTGATCTCCACGAAGTCCATCAAGCCCGGCGGGTTGTTCCACCGCACCGATGCTCCGGACCTCTCGCCTTCCGGCGGCACGCCTTCTTCTCCCGGCAGCTCCCCTTCTTCGTCCACTCCGGACAGTTCGCCTTCGTCTTCGTCGCCGTCTTCGTCCTCTCCGGACAGTTCGCCGTCGTCGTCCTCACCGTCATCTTCTTCACCGTCATCTTCTTCACCGTCATCTTCTTCACCGTCTTCTTCGTCGCCGTCCTCTTCTTCAACCCCGGACGCGCCTTCGCCTTCCCGAACCCCGGACAGCTCGTCGCCGGCGTCCGCGCCCTCACCGTCGCGCACCCCCGACAGCTCGTCGACGCCGGACTCTCCGTCCACGTCGCGCACTCCGGACAGCTCCACCCCGGACGCCCCGTCACGCACCCCGGACAGCTCCCCTTCG